>JAHCAT010000005.1 GCA_019634735.1 Lysobacterales bacterium
GCTCCCTGCTCCCTGCTCCCTGCTCCCTGCTCCCTGCTCCCTGCTCCCTGCTCCCCTGGCCCCTGGCCCCTGGCCCCTGGCCCCTGGCCCCTGGCCCCTGGCCCCTGGCCCCTGGCCCCTGGCCCCTGGTCCCTGGTCCCTGGTCCCTGGTCCCTGGTCCCTGGTCCCTGGTCCCTGGTCCCTGGTCCCTGGTCCCTGGTCCCTGGTCCCTGGTCCCCGGTCCCCGGTCCCCGGTCCCCGGTCCCCACCCCTCACAACGACCGCCGCGGTGGCACCAGCAGGTTGCCGAACAGCAGGCCTGCGACCAGGGTGATAAGGATCGACAGCAGGGTGAAGCCGGTGTCGAGGCTGAGGAAGATGTCGCGCTCGAAGGCGTGGGTGAGGCTGCGGAAGCCGACGCTGCCGGGCACCAGGAGGATGATGCCGGGCAGGCGGATCAGGGCGCCGGGACGTCGCCAGAGCCGGGCGTAGAGGTTGCCGGCGGCGCAGGCCACCAGGGCGGCGATGAACACGCCCGCGCCATTGCCGATGCTGCTGCCGAACCAGCGGGTCAGCAGGTAGCTGCCGATCGCCGCGGCCATGACCAGCGGAAAATCCCGCCAGGCCGCGCGGAAGCTGACCGCGAACCCGAATGCGGCGCCGGCCAGTGCCGGCCACAGCACCCAGCCCGGCACCGCCGCCACGTCGCTGGCCGCCGTGGTCCAGCCCATCAGGTGGCAGACCTGGGTGCCGGCGACCACGCCGAAGGTCAGCTTGAGCAGGACCGCGAACGCGCCGGCGAACCGGGCGACGCCGGAGACCAGGTGCTGGGTCGCCAACTCGTTGATCGCCGTGGTCAATGCCAGGCCGGGCAGCAGCACGATCAGGCTGGACAGCACCACGGTCTGCACGGACAGCGGCTGGACCAGCTCGCTGACCCCGTAGGCCAGGACCGTGGCGACCAGCGCGCACACCGCCTCGGTGGACGGCGCCAGGTTGGGGCGCCGCGCACAGGCCTCCGCCACCACGCCCACCACCAGGCTGATGGCGCCGGCGGCCAGCACGTCCGCCCAGCCGCGCGCGAGCAGGACCGCCAGTGCCGCGCCGATCAGGCCGTAGGCGGCCAGCACCAGGCGACCGTCCATGCCGGACATCGCCTCGATCTCCAGCAGGCGGGCATACCCGTCGTCGACATCCAATGCCCCGGCAAGCACGCTTTCGACCACGGCATCGGCCAGGGTCAGTCGCTTGAGGTCCAGGCCGCCCGGTTCCAGCCGAACCACGCGGGTGACCTCCTCGAGCACGGTCTCCGGGCCACCCTGCTCCCGGAACGAGAACAGCAGGGAGGTCGGGTTGGAATTGATGTTGCAGACCAGACCGATGGTGTCGGCGACCTGGCTGACCGCATTCTCCAGGCGCGGCGCTGGGGTTCCGTAGCGATGCAGGCTGCGCGCCATTTCCACGATGAAGCGCACGCGGCGCACCATATCGGCCTGGCGGGCGCTCAGGCCGGGCTCGCCGCGTCCGGCGGATGGCCGGCGCGGCGCAGGGGACCAGCCGGGCAGCCAGGGCTTCATGGCCGGGCGACCGGTGCCGGCGCCCGGCGCAGGCGGCCGGCCCCGGCCGCCTGCAAGGCGCGACCCCGAGCGGGACCGACCCGCCCCGTGCCGCGCGCGGCGATGGCCGCGCCGGGGCGGATGAGATAGCGTGCCGCGGTCATGGTCATCGGTCTCGGCGAGGCCCTGTCGCTCGGTTGCGCGCTGGCGTGGGCGGTGGGCGTCATTATCTACAAACGGCTGGGCGAGCACCTGCCGCCGCTGCGCCTGTGCCTGCTCAAGAACCTGATCGTACTCGCCCTGTCCGCGCTGACCGTGGCGCTGCTGGCCTCGCCCCTGGCGTCGTGGCTGGGTCTGACGCCGCTGACCTGGCCGCGGTTGTCGCCGCAGGTGCTGGTCACCGTGCTGGCCAGCGGCGTGATCGGCATCGCCGTCGCCGACACGCTGTACCTCAAGGCGCTCAACACCCTGGGTGCGGGTCGCATGGGCGTGGTCGGCAACCTGTACAGCCCGTTCGTCATTGCGCTGTCCTTCGTGTTCCTTGGCGAACGCCTGGGGTTCTGGCAGGTGGCCGGCTTCGTCCTGGTCATGGCCGGCGTGCTGCTGGTCAACACGCCGGATCGCCTGTCAACGCTGACCCCGGCCCAGGTCCGGCGCGGCGTGGCGACCGGCGCGCTGTCGGTGGCGCTGATGGCCGTCGCCATCGTCATGGTCAAGCGCGTGCTGGAAACCGAGCCGTTCTGGTGGATCGTCCTGCTGCGCGTGCTGGGCGCCGTGCTCGGCCTGCTGGCCCTGGTCGCGATCTCGCCCACCCTGCGCAGGCAGGCGGCAGGCGGCGGCGCGCCAACCCGCTGGGCGGTGCTGTTGGTCGCCGCCCTGGTCGGGCAATACCTGTCGATGGCGATGTGGCTGGGCGGTTACAAGTACACCGATGCCTCGGTGGCCTCGATCCTCAACGAGACCGCGTCGATCTTCATCGTCGTGTTCGCCGCCATGTTCCTGGGCGAGGCGCTCAGCCGCCGGCGCGTGCTTGGCGTGCTGGTCACGCTTGCCGGGGTGGTGCTGATGGTCCGGTGAGCATGCCAACCCCCTGACCGTCAGGTCGTGGGCTCCCACCGAGGGACGCCGCAGCCGGAGCGACGGAAGTCCTTGTCTGGTGGCGAACCGCAACGCCGGCCCGTCGGTCGAGGACGGCGAGTCGTCGAGGGCAGCCTGCTGGCTTCGGCCGTTCGGGGCGGCTTGCCGAGGGAGCAGCACCTGGATTCGACGCGCCGACAGCACGACAGGCGCCGGAAGGACGATGTGAAGGCGCAGCCATCGTGCCGCGTCGCGCTCCGGACAACGCATTCGCAACCAGGAGGCTTGCTCAGCCCCGGGGTTCGGCAGCGCGCTCGGCGGTGGTCAGGGCGACCTTGTCGCGCAGGTAGGCTGGCTCGATCCGGCCTGGATCCCGGTTCAGCGCAGCGCCCAGGTGCAAGGCGATTGCGCCGATCGCGACCGCCCCCGCACTTCCGAGGCCGAGTACCTCAAGGGGTTCGCCCAGGCGGGTACGCAACGAAGCGGAATGCGCCGGCCAGCCGGAGCCCGCTACCCGCCAGCCCTGTTGCGCTGGGCCAGCGTCGACCTCCTCGGGTCGGCACAGAAGTTCGCCGCCGTGAAGGGCGATACCGCCGCTGGCATCGGCGCGGTACCACGCGGCATAGACCTCGCCCATCCGGGCATCGAGCACGGCCAGGACCGGGAGGTCACCGTTCCGACCCGGCCAGGCCAGCCCGGCCAGGCTGGAGACCGGCCGCAGCGGCACCTGCCAGGCCAGGGCCAGACCCTGCGCCACCGACAGGCCCAGCCGAATGCCGGTGAAGGCACCCGGGCCGATCGCGACTGCGACGGCCTCGAGTCCGGTGTGCGCAACCGACGCATGAGACAGCAGGTGCTCGATGCAGGGCAGCAGCCGCCTGGACTGCTCCCGAGGCTCGCCCAGCTGTGTCTGGCCCAGCACCTGCCCTTCGCGGAGCAGGGCCACGGAGCTGTGTTCTCCCCCGGTTTCGATCGCCAGAACCACGCCCATCCGTCTCGCCTCCCGCATTGCTGGCAACGCCAGGCGGCGCCGGGCAGGTTCGCAAGCGTGCCACAACGGCCGAGGGTGGCGGCGATGCCGGGCGCTTGCCGAGGGCCGCAGCTGGGCGAGTGCGGCCGGAGACGGCGACGAGGGGCGGCATCCGGTGCGTCCCGGCGTCGGTGTGCCGATGTCGCAGCCGGACCGGACGCGTCTGCCAGGGCGGGGCGAAGGACCGCGGCGGTTCGCAATCCCACAAACAAAACGGGGCGGGGATTTCTCCCCGCCCCGAAGGACACTCGATGTCAGCTAAGCGTCAGCGGGCGTCGCCCACATTCGCCACCGACCCGCGGATCTCGCCACCGACGTTCGAGATCGCACCGGCCGTGATCGACACCGTGTCGATGCCGATGTAGTCGGACGCCGTGCCCGACGGTCCACCATTCTCCACGTAGTAGCGGAACGCCACGCGGCCCTGGCCGGACGTGGGCAGCCCGTCCACCGTGGTCAGCGTGAACTGCGTCCACGCAGTCGGGAAGCCACCGGCGGTCTGGGTCGGGTTGATCTCCAGGAGCATGGTGGTGAACCCGCCTACGCCCGCCGCACCGGCACCGAGATCGGTGCACGGCGCCGTGGTGCACAGCCGAACCTGCATGCGGTCCGGGAAGCTCTCATCGGTGACGCGGCGGGTCCAGAAGCTGACCGAAGAGGCGTTGTTGAAGGTCAGCAGCGGCGACACCAGCCAGTTGCTGATGGTGTTGGCACCGCCAACGCTGTTGAAGTTCACGCCGATGTATTCGGTCGGGCCACCCTGGTGGGCGGGGAAGACGCCGCCGTTGCCCTGGAACCAGGACGCGGTACCCGCGGGCACCGAGTTGTTCTGGATGATCCAGCCATCACCCGGCAGGGTGGTGATGTCCTCGAAGCCCTCGTCCAGGGTCACCGACGGCGAGGGAATCGTGATCGGATTGCCCAGGCGGTTGTAGGCGTAGCTGACGATGGTCAGCGGGAAGCCAGTCGGGCCGGTGCTCTGGATCCGGGCGTAGCCGTAGTTGACCGCGCTGGTCGTCGGGTTCACGAAGCGGAAGCCCAGGTAGCCATCGGCTCCGGCACGCCAGCGGATCGCATTCGCCGCACCCAGCGCGGTGCCGAAGGTCGAGGCGGCATCGATCGTGTCGCCCGGCACCAGGATGCGGTACTCGGTGCCGTCGACCACGCCGCCACGGGTGGCGGTGCCCGGCCAGAAGAACGCCACGTTGCCGCCGGACAGCCACACGTTGAAGTCATACGGCGTGGTGTCGCAGGCGCAGGTGTCGCCGGTCGACCACTGGATCGAGCCGCCGACCGCTGTGGCGGGCGGAGCGAAGTTGACGTTGTCGAACACCACGATCTCCGGCGGCTCGCCGCCAGACTCGACGGTGAACACCACCGGCACCGACACCAGCGGGGTAGCCGCGTCGTTGCTGGTCACGCACAGGTTGGCGTTGTAGGTGCCGGCGGTGAGGCTGGCCGGGTTCATGCTGACGGTGACCGGGCTGCTGGCACCACCAGCGGTGGCACCCGCGGTCGGGGACACGCTCAGCCACGGCACGTCAGCCGGGTTGTCGCAGGGCAGGCCGGGGCCGCCGCTGGTGGTACCGGTGGCGCGCACCATCCAGTTGCCGGCCAGCGAGGGCGCCAAAGTATCGATCACACCCATGGTCGGCATCGGCAGTACCGGCGGATTGGCAGGCACGGCGCCGAAGCCTGCCCAGGAGCGACCCTGGCTGGCGGTCTGGTCGATGGACGCCGGGAACTGGCTCGCCTGATCCATGCCGGAGCGGTTGACCACGCCGACAAGAATATCTCCCGGGCCATTGATGGTCGTCCCGGCAGGCAGATTGACGGTGTTGAACACGTCCAGCGCGGTGATCGCGTTGCCGGTGACGCCGGCCACGAAGGTCGCACCATTGGCCGGGTTGCCATCGGCGTCGCTGTAGATGTAGACGTCGAAGTTGCTCCCCACCGGCACCGCATCGGCGGTACGGAACAGGATCTGCACCTGGTTCAGCGTGATCGGGAAGTCACCCGGTGTCGGGGTGAAGCGATTGAACCACAGGAACTGTGCGCCACCGGTAAGGCCGATGCCGTTCTCAGCCGACCCGTCGTCGACTTGCAGGGTGATCGGCGAGCCGCCGGCGGGAACCGCGCCATTGGTGCCCTTTTCGCCATCCAGCGACAGCACGATGCTGTTGGCCGGCGCCTCGGCGATGCTCCAGTTCAGGGTGCCGCCGCCGACGTTGCCGATGCTCAGCGGTGCCGTCACCGTTGCGCCGCCGGCATCGCCGGTCGCCGCCACGCTGGCCGGGGTCACCTGGATCTGCGGCGAACCGGCGCCACCCTCGCCACGGATGGCGACGGTGATGTGCTGCTGCGGCGAGCGGGCCCCGGTCTCGGTCAGGTTGACCTCGCCGAAGGCGACCGCAGCGGTCAGGTTGGTGGTCGGGGTCGCGGTGATGGTCAGGACCTGGGTCTCGACGGCCGCCGGCTGATCGAAGCCGTTGAAGAACACGGTATCGACCGGACGGATGCCGGCGCCGGTGAAGCTGAAGCTGCTCGGCGCAACAGTGATGTCGAAGCCCGGGGTGATGTTGGCACCGGCCGCGGTCCAGCTGCTGGCACCCGGCAGGGTGTTGCGCACGGTACGGGTCCAGGAGCAGCTCGGCGTGCAGTTCATGTTGCGCACGGCCGCGATGTTCAGGGTCTTGACGTCGCCCGCGAGTGCCGGGTTGGCGGCCAGGTAGTTGGCGGTGGTCTCGTGCATGACCAGGCCGGCACGGGCCGCCTTGGTCAGGTCGACGCGGCCGCTGCCGACGTCATCCCAGTCCCAGTCGCTCAGGATGTTGTCCTTACGACCCGCCTTCACGGCGGTCATCATCAGCGCCGACTTGATCTCGGCATCGGTCCAGGTCGGCTGCACCTGCTTGATCAGCAGGGCCGAGCCGGCCGCATGCGGACCGGACATCGAGGTGCCGCTGATCGAGGCGTAGCCCGCCGCACCGACGTAGGCGGCGTAGATGCTGACGCCCGGCGCGGTGATGTCCGGCTTGGTCAGGTCGGCCAGCGGCGCCGGGGTCGGGCCGCGCAGGCTGAAGCCCGCCAGCACGTCGCCATTGACGACGTCGGTATTGATGGTCGCCGTGGTCGGGTTGGCGGTCACGAAGTCGCGCAGGGCATTGCCCGGCGCCTGCTCGATCGAGTAGGCCGGGACGTTCGGCTGGCCGGCGGTGTTCATGCTGAACGCGGCAGCCTGGTTGTTGCGGATGATGACCAGGGCCGCGCCGGCGTTGAACGCGTTGGTGATCTTGGTGGTGAACGGGCAGGTACCACGGCTGATCAGCGCGGCGGCGCCGTTGAAGAAGCCGGCCGGGAACGGCGTCAGGTCGCCGGGCGCGCCATCGGCACCGGCGGTGCAGCCTTCGAAGGCCTCGGGCTGGCCGGTGAAGCGACGGATCGGCAGGTTGGTGGCGCTGGATGCGTTCGGCGACTCGCTGCCCTTGCTGGCGGCGATGTTCTGGGTGTTGCCCGGGGGCGTGCCCGGACCGCTGGCCGAGACCAGCATGCTGGACTGCGCATCATGGGTCGATGCGGCGACGCTCAGAACCCACGGGCCGCGGTGGTTCACCTGGCCGATCGGGTTTGGCACAGCGGCGCTGGTGTTGCCGGCCGAAGCCGCAACGAACACGCCGGCGTCGACCAGATCGAGCTTGCGGCGGTCGTTGTCGGTCCAGGGGCTGGTGCCGCCGGAGATCGAGAAGTTCATGACATCGGCGTCGCCATGCAGCAGCACGCTGTTCATGCCCGCCTGGATGTCGGCACCCGGGCAGTTGGTGCCGGGGCAGGTCTTGTAGGAGCGGATCTTCGCGCAGGGCGCGACACCCGAGATGTAGGTGAAGCCCGGCGGCAGGACCGGCGCCGGGGTGGCGGCGGCAGTCACAACGTTGCCGGCGACGGTGCTGGCGGTGTGCGAACCGTGGCCGTTTGTGTCGGTCGGGTTGCCGCCGTTGCACAGGCCGGTGCCGTCGGTGCTGGAGCAGTCCAGGTTGGACAGGACCTTCGGATTGCTGGCGCTGAATCCGCAGGCGGCGTCGTTGGCGAAGGACGGGTGGGTCACCGAGACCAGGCCGCTGTCCAGGATCGCCGCGACCATGCCATTGCCGCGGGCGTTCGCACCGGAGGGCACGTTGCTGCCGTCCCAGATGCCGCCGGCGCCGATGAAGGTCGGGCCGTTGAAGGTGTCGAGCTGCTGCGGCACGTCGATCTCGACGCGGGCGACGCCGGGAAGGCCACGCAGGGCCTCTGCCTCGTCGGCGCTCAGGCGCGCCGCGACACCGCTGTGGGTGGCGAGGTAGTGGTGGGTGAACTCGATGCTGCGGCCGGCGGCGCGCTCCAGGTCGGCCTTGCGCTCGGCCTGGATGGCCATCAGCTCACTCATGTAGGCCTGGGTGTTGGGCTCGCGCGGATTGAACTTGTCGCCGCTGATGCCACGCAGGTCGCGTTGGAATTCGACGAGACCCGGCTCGACGAACTCGATCAGCCACGTCTGGAGGGCCGGGTTGGCCTGCAGCTGCGCGTGCGCAGTGCCGACGGTAATCGCCCCTCCACCAAGGCCGACGCCCATCGCGGCGGCCAACAAACTACCTCGCAGGAAATTGCGCATCTGACTTGTCCCTCGACTTGATCTGGAACGCACGAACGCCCGAAACACGGACGACAGGGCCTGCCCGGGGCTGGTACCCCTTCGCGGCCAGCACGTCTTATAACACCAACTGAATCACAAGGTGTGTTGCTGCGATGCAGCAAGTTCTGGTTCAGGCTGGCCTGTCGAGCGCTCTGGACCTTTGAGCCACGTCAGGACAGGCCTTCGACGAGCCGCCTCGTAGAGCCGGTAGGCTGTCGATGCGCCAGACCGGGCGAATGGCGGGACGAAACGAAACGGGGCCTACCCCGCCAGGGCGCGCCTGCGCGTGGCTGGCGCGGCTCCCTGCTCCCTAGCTCCCTGCTCCCCGCTCCCGGACCATAGGCTCAGACCCGACCCCAAGCAGATCGCGGGCCGCGCTACTCGCCGATGTTGATCATCTTGTCCTGGCGGCGGCCCAGTTCCACCAGCCTCGCGCTGGTCGCCGGGTCCAGAAGCCAGCCGTCGTCCAGCCCGGTGGCTGGCGGAGGGGGCGGCCAGTCGGCGCGATCAAGCGCCTGCCAGTGACCGACCAGGTGGTTTCGCACCGCCTCGCGGCCGGCGAGCGGCCCTATGTAGTCGAACTCGGCCAGGCGGGTGCGCATCGCCGCAACGTCCGCCGGCACCGGCGCCGGCCAGGCGTCCAGCAGCGAAGCCAGGCTGTGCCAGGCGAAGCGGCGGCTGGACGGATAGATGTCGGCCATCGCCTCGAGCAGGAAGGGCACCAGGAACGCCCGGTCGCGGCCGCTGACGCCGTCGGGCAGCCGACCCGCCTGGAAGGCGAGCACCGCCTTCTGCACGGGATCGCCGGCAAGGATCGCCGCCGCCTCGGCGCTGCCGGGATCCAGGCCGTCCGCGCGGCCGGGCAGGCTGGCCACAGGGCGGCCGGCCCAGGCCGCCAGCGTGTCCGCGGCCCACTGCGCCGACTGCTCCAGGTGGCAGTTGAGACAGGCGTTGGGGCGGCCGGCGGCGGCATCGCGGGCGGCGTCGGGCACCTCGATGCGGTGGCTGCGATGGATGGTCATCACGCCGTACTTCACCTGTGGCATGTGACATCCATAGCAGAGCGAGCCTTCGCCGTCGGGTGCATGGCGGGTGTGCTCGGCCAGCGCCGCCTCCGGCCGGTACTCACGATGGCAGTCCAGGCAGGGCGCGTTGCCGCGGTTGCGATCGGTGATCTGTCCGGCCGGATCGCCGCCGTGAACGGTGTGGCAATCGATGCAGGACAGCTGGGCCTGCTGGTGGCAGGCCGACAGCAGCAGGCCCTGATACTCGTAGGCGCTCAACCGGGGGGTGCCGTCGCCCCAGAAGCGCAGGGCGAACAGGTCCTCCTGGCCGGCCACCGGCGCCCGGGTGTGCTTCCAGACCGCATCGACATGCGCATGCAGGTCCTGTCCGGCGCGATAGGTGGGACCGGTCTCCACCCAGGTCCGCACCAGGTGCGGCTTGGGAGTGCGCTGGCCATGGCACTGGCCGCAGACCTCGGTGGCGCGCACCGGGTCGATGTTGTCCGGGTTGACGATGCTGGCGTCGCGGCCGCGGTTGGCGCGCATCGCCAGCCGGGTGAAGGCGCTGCCGGCCCGTTCGACGTGTTCGCTGCCCGGGCCGTGGCAGGTCTCGCAGGAGATGCCCAGCTCGGCGACCTTCGAGTCGAAGCGGCTGTCGGTGCCGACGTTGACCGGTTCGCCGGCGGCGGCGCGCCGGCGCATTTCGTCGTAGTTGCTGATGTTGGGCTGCGGCCCGGTGTTGTGGCAGAAGATGCAGTTCTGGTTCCAGATCGCGACGTTGGCGTTGAAGTCCTGGTCGTCCGGCCCGAGGAAGGCGGCGTTCATGTGCACCCAGCGCTGCTCGCCGGCATGCCACAGGTAGTGCAGCCGGACGTGGGTCTCGTCCTCCGACAGGCGGCTGAGGTACTGCTGGTAGCGGTGCGAGCCGACCGTGCGGACGATCCGCTGGCTGCCCAGCGATTCGCCGGTGTCGAGGTCCTCGTAGTCGAACCAGAACGCGCCGTCGCGGGTCACCGGCCGCACCCGCACGCCCCAGTAGTCCAGGGCCTGGCCATCGAAGCGGCCCTGCACGGTCTCGGCGGTGGCCTCTTGGGTCATGGTCCGGTGATAGGTGGCGTACCAGGTCTCATGACGGTCGCCATGGCAATCCTGGCAGGCCGCAGAGCCGGTGAAGTGCGCTGTGGCGGGATCGAACGGCGCATTGAGCGCCCGACGCTCGACGAACAGTGCGGCAAGGAGTATCAGCAGCCCGGCCGCGACCAGCAGGCCCAGTGCAGGCAGCAGCCAGCGGGCCCGCGGCAGCGCCGCCGGCGCCGGGTCCACCGGTGCCGGCGCTGCGGGGCGCGGACCGCGTCGCTTGCCTGCCATGGCCGGTCTACTCGGGCTTGCCGTAGGCCCGCTCGCCGGCCTCGATGCGCAGGTCCAGGCGGTTCTCCGGCGGCGGCAAAGGGCAGGTGGCGAAGGCCGTGTAGGCGCACGGCGGGTTGTAGGCGCGGTTGAAGTCCAGCGCCACCCGGCCCTGGTCGTCGGGCAGTGCGGTGTACAGGTAGCGTCCGGCGCCGTAGGTGGCCCGTCCGCTGGTGCGGTCGGCGAAGATCAGGAACAGCTGCTCCGAGCCCTCCTCGCGCAGCGTCTCGATGCGATGGCTGCGGCCGCCGTGCTCGAAGACCAGGGCGCCGGGATTGGCCATCGGCTCGATGGTGTCGATCACGGTCGCGATGTCCAGGGTGCGGCCGGGGGGATGGGCCTGCCATCGCGCCTCCAGGCGCCAGTCCGGATCGGGCGGATACCAGGTCAGCCCGGCATGGCCAGCCTTCGCCGCCGCGTCCGCATGCCAAATGCGCAGGCCGGTGCGCGTGCCGCGCTCGATCAGGGCCATGCGCACCGGGCCATGGCGCAGGCGGGTCTGCGGGCGTTCCGGGCTGGCGCCGCGGTCGCTGGTCATGGCGACCGGGCCGGTCACAGTCGCACCGTCGACCTCGGCCTGCACACCCTCGGCAAGCGCAAGCGTCCACTCGCCGGCGGCATCGCGCGACAGCGTGCCCAGCACGGGCGGCAGATCCTCGACGACCAGGTCGGCACCGATGGCGCCCAGCACCACCGGCCTGCCATCCAGCCAGTGCAGGCCGATCAGGTTCAGCCAACCGGTCGGCGCCGCGAGCCCGGCCGCGCGTTGTGCGCGCCAGCCGTCAAGCTCGGCACGCCAGTCCGCCGCCGACAGCGGCGCGCCCGGAGCGGCCACGAGGCAGGCGGCGATGTACGCCAACGAAATTCGCAGACGGGTGTTCATGGCAGCGAGTGTAGCCGCCAGCCGGCGCCCGGTGCGTGCGCGGCTCAGCGCCCGCGCAGGAACAGCCGGTCGAGATCGGCGACCGGCAGTTCCACCCAGGTCGGGCGGCCATGATTGCACTGGCCGGAGCGCTCGGTGGCTTCCATGTCGCGCAGCAAGGCATTCATCTCGGCCACGGTGAGCGCGCGGTTTGCGCGCACCGAGCCATGGCAGGCCATGGTCGACAGCAGTTCGTTGCGCGCCTCCTCGCCGATCCGGCTGCTGCCGTGCTCGGCCAGGTCGGACAGTACGCGCACCGCCAGGTCGGCGACATCGCCGCCGGCCAGCAGGGTCGGCACGCCCAGCACCCGGGCCTGCCCGGGGCCGCTCGCGACGATGTCGAAACCCAGGCTGGCAAGCGTCTCGGCATGCTCGTCGAGCGCCGCCAGGGCACGCGGGCCGGGTTCGATGGCGACCGGCACCAGCAGGCGCTGGCCAATCACGGCGCGGGCGTCGTGCTGGTGCTTGAGGCGCTCGTAGGTGATGCGCTCGTGGGCGGCGTGCATGTCGACCAGGACCAGGCCGCGGCTGTTCTGGGCAAGCACATAGATGCCATGGAGCTGGGCCAGCGCATAGCCCAGCGGTGGCGGCTCGCCCTCTGCGGCCTGGAGCGGGAGAGGCGCGCGGTCGGAGGACCCGTAGAGGCTGGCCCAGGCCGGCAGCACTTCGGCCACCTGCAGTCCGAGACCACCCTGGCGGCCCGGGTTCCAGGCGGCGCCGCTCGCCGCGGCGGCCGCACCCGGCCAGGCCAGCGCAGCCGCGGGCGCGGCGGTCGCGGCCTGCCCGGCACGGGTGCCGGCCAGGGCTTCGTGCAGGCTCCGGAACAGCACGTCGTGGACCAGGCGACTGTCGCGGAAGCGCACCTCGGCCTTGGCCGGATGGACGTTGACGTCCACCGCCGCGGGATCGAGTTCCAGGAACAGGACGTAGGCCGGATGGCGGCCGTGATGCAGGACGTCGGCATAGGCCTGGCGCACGGCATGCGCAACCACGCGGTCCCGCACCGGCCGGCCGTTGACGTAGAAGTACTGCAGGTCGGCCTGGCCGCGGGCACTGGCCGGGGCGCCGAGCAGGCCGTGCAGCCGCATGCCCGCCACAGCGACGTCGACCTGGACGGCGGCCTCGACGAAGCCGGCATCGAGCAGGGCGTCCAGGCGTTGCGCGTCGAAGGGTGTCGCGGCCGGCTTCAGGATGAGCGTGGCACGGCCGTTGTGGGTCAGCCGGAACGCCACCCCGGGACGGCCCAGGGCCACCGTGCGCAGCCAGTGCTCGACGTGGCCGAACTCGGTGCGCTCGGTGCGCAGGAACTTGCGGCGCGCCGGGACGTTGAAAAACAGATCGCGGACTTCGACCGTGGTGCCCGGCGGGTGGGCCGCCGGCGCCGGCGCGCCAATGCGGCCGTGCTCGGCCTCGATCCGCCAGCCGTGTTCATCGCCTGCCGTTCGGGACACCAGGGCGAAGCGCGAGACCGAGGCGATCGAGGGCAGCGCCTCGCCCCGGAATCCGAGGCTGCCGACCCGCAGCAGGTCGTCCAGGGTGGCGATCTTGCTGGTCGCGTGCCGGGTCAGCGCCAGTGCGAGCTCGTCGGAACCGATGCCGGCGCCATTGTCGCGCACACGCACCAGGCGGCTGCCGCCGGCCTCGAGGTCGACATCGATGCGATCGGCGCCGGCGTCGAGCGCGTTGTCCAGCAGTTCCCGGACCACGGCGGCAGGCCGCTCCACGACCTCGCCGGCGGCGATCTGGTTGATCAGGGGGTCGGGCAGGACGCGGATGGCCATCGGCTGGGGCGTTGCTGGCACGCGACTTTAGCCCAGTTGATGGATGAGACCGCTACTGCGGCCGTCGAACTACGCGCCACGGCGCGCAGTTCGATGGCCTCGCAACGCGTGCTCACCCAACATCCGGGCGAGCAGGCAGCCAGAGCCCGGCTGCGTCGCCACTGGCTGGACCCATGCCTCAAGAATTGTCGTCATGCCCTTGTTTTTTATAGACGGGCACGTCGATCTCTGCGGTCGGTCCGGGTCAGCCGGCCGCGCGCCTGGGCTATGATTGGGCCCATGACCGCAGCCACACCCCCCCGAAATCCCCTGGCCGAGCGCTTCCGGGGCTTCCTGCCGGTGGTGGTGGATGTCGAGACCGGCGGCTTCGATCCCGGCCGCCATGCCCTGCTGGAAATCGCGGTGCAACCGCTGGCGATGACCGAAGACGGCATCCTGGTACCCGGGGAGATCACCAGCACCCATGTGATTCCGCATGAGGGCGGCGAACTGGATCCGCGCTCGCTTGCCGTCAACGGCATCGACCCGCACCACCCCCTGCGCGCCGCGCGCCAGGAACGGGCCGCGCTGGATTTCGTTTTCAAGCCGATCCGGGTGGCCATCCAGGCCGCCGGCTGCCAGCGCGCCATCCTGGTCGGCCACAACGCCCATTTCGACCTGGCGTTCCTGAACGCTGCGGTGCGCAGGACCGGCCACAAGCGCAATCCGTTCCATGCCTTCACCGTGTTCGACACCGCCACCCTGTCCGGGCTGGCCTATGGCCAGACCGTGCTCAGCCGCGCCCTGCAGGCTGCCGGCCTGGACTGGGACAGCACCGAGGCGCATTCGGCCCGTTACGATGCCGAGCGCACGTCCGCCCTGTTCTGCGGCATCGTCAACCGCTTCCGGGCCCTGGGCGGCTGGCTGCAGCCGGGCCGCGCCGACGCCGCCTGAGCGCAAGACACCTTGCCTGGATGATTCATGGCACCGCTGCAGCGGCCGCCGATCTTTTCGACGATCTCGCGACGCGTCCCCGAGCTGCATCCGGGCTGGCGGAACGCCAGCGACGCGCCCGGACCGGCTTGACCCGGCCCCACCCGGCCCCCACCCTGTCGGCATGCCGATCTACGAGTACCGCTGCGAACAGCCCGACTGTGGACAGCAGGGCCAGCGCTTCGAGAAGCTGCAGCGCCTGTCCGACCCGGACGCACCCTGCCCGGCCTGCGGCCACCCGGCCGTGCGTCTGCTGTCGGCGCCGAGCGTGACCATGGGCCAGGCACACACGCTCAAGGAAAAGCATTTCAGCGAGCGTGGCTTCACCCAGTACAAGCGCCTGGGCAAGGGCGTCTACGAGAAGACTGCCGGCAAGGGGCCGGCGATCATCTCCGACCCCGGGGATTGAGGCGGCCGGGCCGCAGCCGCTAAGGTGACCGGCCCGCATCCCCCACCCGGACCTGCCATGAATCCCAGCCTCCGCGTCCTGCTGGCCGCGGCCTGCGCCGCCGCGCTGACCGCCTGTTCCAATCCCGCCGCGCCCCCGGCCGGCACCGATGCTCCGCGCGCTTCCGAAACCCCGATGAGCTATCCGAGCAGCCGTACCGTCGAGCACGCCGACTCCTACCACGGCGAGTCCGTGGCCGATCCGTACCGCTGGCTGGAGGACATCGACTCGGCCGACACCCTGGCCTGGATCGAGGCGCAGAACACGATCACCTCGGCGCACCTGGAGGCGATCGACGGGCGCGACCGGCTCAACGCACGCCTCACCGCGCTCTGGAACTACGAGCGCTTCGGCGTGCCCGAGCGCAGCGGTGACCGCTACTTCTACACCTGGAACGACGGCCTGGCCAACCAGCCACGGCTGATGGTGCAGGACGGCCTGGACGGCGAGCCGCGGGTGCTGCTCGACCCCAACGCCCTGTCGGCCGATGGCACCATCGCCCTGACCGGTGCCGAAATCAGTCGCGACGGCCGCTACCTGGCCTGGGGCACCTCCTCGGGTGGCTCCGACTGGCAGGAATACCGGATCCGCGACATCGACAGCGGCGAGGACCTGCCCGACCTGGTGCGCTGGGTGAAGTTCAGCCAGCCGGTCTGGGCCGCCGACGGCTCCGGCTTCTGGTATGGCCGGTACGACGCGCCGGAGGGCGAGCATGCCCTCAAGGCGGTCAACAAGTTCCAGAAGCTGTACTTCCATCGGCTCGGCACCGGCCAGGACGAAGACGCCCTGGTCTACGAGCGCCAGGACCAGCCCGACTGGGGCTTCGCACCCGCCCGGTCCGACGACGGGCGCTTCCTGGTGATCGCCGTGTGGCGGGGCACCGAGGAACGCAACCTGGTGCTGGTCAAGCCGCTGGACCGCCCGGACGCGCCGGTCGTCGAACTGATCGGCGAGTTCGAGCACGCCTACGATTTCGTGGGCAATGAGGGCGACACCCTGTTCTTCCGCACCGACCACGGCGCGGCGAGGCAGCGGCTTGTCGCGATCGACCTGGCCCGCCCGGAGCCGGCGAACTGGCGTGAGCTGGTCGCCGAATCCGACGCCACCCTGCGGGCGGTCAGCCGGGTGGGCGACCGCTTCGTCGCCCAGTACCTGCGCGATGCGGCCAGTGAGGTCCGCCTGTTCGGACTCGACGGCAGCCCTGCTGGCGACGTCTCCCTGCCCGGCCTGGGCAGCGCAGGCGGCTTCCCGCGCAGCACCGATGGCAACGAGACCTTCTTCTCCTTCAGCAGCTTCAGCCAGCCGGGCGCCATCTACCGGCTCGACGTCGCGACCGGCCAGGTGTCGCCGTTCCGGGCCCCGGCGCTGGCCTTCGATCCCGCCGAGTACGAGACGCGCCAGGAGTTCTTCCAGAGCAAGGACGGCACCCGGGTGCCGATGTTCGTGGTCAGTCGTCGCGGCCTGCCGGCGGGGCCACGTCCGACCTTCCTGTACGGCTATGGCGGCTTCAACATCCCGTTGACGCCGGCGTTCACCCCTTACACGCTGGCCTGGCTGGAAATGGGCGGCATTTATGCCTCTGTCAACCTGCGCGGCGGCGGCGAGTACGGCCGCGACTGGCACGAGGCAGGCATCAAGCGCAACCGCCAGAACGTCTTCGACGACATGGCGGCGGCGGCCGAACACCTGATCGCCGGCGGCGTCACCGCGCCGCAACACCTGGTCATCCACGGCCGCTCCAACGGCGGCCTGCTGGCCGCGGCCGTGGCCATGCAGCGCCCGGAGCTGTTCGCCGCCTCGGTGCCCGGGGTCGGCGTGCTGGACATGCTGCGCTTCCGCGAGTTCACCATCGGCTGGGCCTGGGAAAGCGACTACGGCTCGGTCCTGGATGCCGACGAGTACCGCGCGCTGCGCGCGTACTCGCCGCTGCACAACCTGCGCGAGGGGGTCGACTACCCGGCCTTCCTGATCACCACCGGCGACCACGACGACCGCGTCTACCCCGCGCACAGCTTCAAGTTCGCCGCGGCCCTGCAGGCGGTCGCGCCGCCGCGCCCGGCGCTGATCCGCATCGACGTGCGCGCCGGCCATGGCGCCGGCAAGCCGACCGACAAGCAGATCGCCGAGTGGACCGACATCCTGGCGTTCGCGGCGCACCACACCGGCCTGGACCTGCCGGCGGCGCCGGTCCCCGAGTAGCACCGGCCCGCCAGTCGCGGCGCCGGCCTGAACGGCCGGCAACGACAGCCGGCCGCCGGTTGAGGGCGGCGGCTGCGCTTCGCGTTTCGGGGAGTACATCCACATGGAGTACTTCCCGCATGACCCCCAAGCCCCGCCTCGACCTGTACCGCGGCATCCACAAGGCCCTGCGCAAGGTGTTCGCCGACACCCTGGTCGGCGTTGGCGCCCTCGATGTCGAGGACGAGGCCGCGCTCGCCGCCGATCTCGATGCCGTG
Organism: Lysobacterales bacterium; assembly: GCA_019634735.1. NCBI lineage: Bacteria > Pseudomonadati > Pseudomonadota > Gammaproteobacteria > Lysobacterales > Lysobacterales bacterium. Next base: position 17,302 of record JAHCAT010000005.1, read on the forward strand.
GAGGCGCTGCTGACCCTCTGCCGCCGGCATCTCGAGCACGAGAACGCCTTCATCCACGCCGCCCTGCTGCGGCGCCGGCCGGTCGTGGCCCTGGCGACCGCGGAAGACCATGACCACCATATCCTGCAGATCGACCGGCTGGCCGCGCAGGTGCAGCGCCTGCGCGTGACCGGCCCGGCCGCCCGTCCGCCGCTTGCCGACCGGCTGTACGACGAACTGGCGGATTTCGTGCAGGACAACCTCGCCCACATGCGCGTCGAGGAACGCGACAACAACGCCGCACTTTGGGCCCTGTACAGCGATGTGGAGCTGGCCGACCTGCACCGGGACCTGGTTGCCTCGATCCCGCCGCAGGAGATGATCGAGGTGCTGCGCCTGATGCTGCCCGCCTTCAACCCCGGCGAGCGGCACGCGCTGCTTGCCGACCTCCAGGCCACCCTGCCGCCGCCCGTGTTCGAGGCCCTGGTCGGCAGCCTCACCGGCTGCCTGGCACCCCAGCCGTGGCAGCGGTTGCTGGCCCGCCTCGCCGATCCGGCCGCCGCCCGGGCGGCCTGAAGGCGCCCCGGACGCGACTGTCCCGGCTTCTGACCTTTCCAGGCCAGCGCTCCTGCTCCGAGTCCCGAGTCCCGAGTCCCGAGTCCCGAGTCCCGAGTCCCGAGTCCCGAGTCCCGAGTCCCGAGTCCCGAGTCCCGAGTCCCGAGTCCCGAGCCCCGAGTCCCGAGCCCCGAATCCCGAATCCCGAATCCCGAATCCCGAATCCCGAATCCCGAATCCCGGGTCCCGGGTCCCGGCTCTCGACGAGTGATCAGCCGCGCTGGCGGCGGGCCTCGAACAGGCAGATGCCGGCGGCCACCGAGACATTGAGACTCTCCATCGCGGCATCGATGGGGATGCGCACCAGGAAATCGCAGTGTTCGCGGGTCAGTCTGCGCATGCCCTCGCCCTCGGCACCGAGCACCAGAGCCAGGGGGCCGGTCAGATCGCGCTGGTAGAGGGACTGCTCGGCCTCGCCCGCCAGTCCGACGATCCACACGCCGTCGCGGCGAAGCTGTTCCATGGCCCTGGCGAGATTGGTGACGCGCACCAGCGGCACCGACTCGGCGCCGCCGGCCGCGGCCTTGCGCGCAGCAGCGTTCAGCGGCGCGCTGCGGTCCTTGGGCAGGACCACGGCCGTGGCACCGGCGGCCGCGGCCGAGCGCAGGCAGGCGCCCAGGTTGTGCGGATCGGTGACACCGTCGAGCACCAGCAGCAGCGCCTGCGCCCCGGCTGCCGCGACCAGGTCCGGCAGATCGCGCTCATCGACGGCGGCAGGTGTGCGGACGTTGGCCAGCACATCCTGGTGGCGCAGTCCGGCGGCAAGGCGCTCCAGGGTGGACCGCGGTGCGCGCTGCACGGCGATGCCGGCGGCGCGCGCCTGGGCGGCGATCTCGTCCAGGCGCGGGTTGCGCGCCTCGCGGGCCAACATCAGTTCCAGGACCGCCGCCGGATCCCTGTCCAGCAGCGCGGCGACGGCATGGATGCCGCCGATCCAGTCGCTGCCGCTCACGACTTCGCCTTGCGCGCCCGCGTCGCCACCACCGGACCGGTGTCCTCGACCAGCCGGAAGTCGATCTTGCGGTCCTCGAGACTGGCGCGCAGCACCAGCACCTTGACCCGGTCGCCCAGCCGGAAACCGAGCCGCCGGCGCTCGCCGGTCATCATCTTGCGCACCGGATCGAAGTGGTAGTAGTCATTGGGCAGCTGGGTGACGTGCACCAGGCCGGTGACCCGGGATTCGTCCAGCTCCACGAACAGGCCGAAGCTGGTCACGCCGCTGATCGTGCCCTCGAAGGTGCTGCCGACGTGCTTCTCCATCCAGGCGCACTTGTAGCGCTCGTCGACGTCGCGTTCGGCCTCCTCGGCGCGGCGCGCGTTTTCCGAGCAGTGCGTCGAGAGGGTGGCGATGTCGTGCGCCGCGTAGTGGTAGTCGGTGGCCTTGCCGCCGGCCAGGGCGTGCCGGATCGCCCGGTGCACCAGCAGGTCGGCGTAGCGCCTGATCGGCGAGGTGAAGTGCGCGTAGGCGTCCAGCGCCAGGCCGAAATGCCCGATGTTCTGAGGCTGGTACACGGCCAGGCTCATCGAGCGCAACAGCACCGACTCCAACAGCGTGGCATCGGCGCGCTTGCGGACCTTCTTGAGCAGGTTGGCGTAGTCCAGCGGGGTGACCGTCGCGTGTGCCGGCAGCGAAAGGCCGAACTCGACCAGAAACTCGCTGAGCTCGGCGAACTTGCCCTCCGGCGGCCGGTCGTGCACGCGGTACGGGGCCGGCACCTTCTTCTTCAGCAGGAACTTCGCGGCCTGCACGTTGGCCGCGATCATGCATTCCTCGATCAGCTTGTGGGCGTCGTTGCGCTCGTAGGCGCCCATCGACACGACCTCGCCGGACGGCGCCAGCCGGAAGCTGACCTCGGTCGATTCGAAATCCAGCGCGCCTCGCGCCGTCCGACGCTTCGCGAACAGCCGGTACAGCCGGAACAGCTGCCGCACCGGGCCCAGCATCGGACCGAGCCGTTCGATCGCGGCCGGATCCTTCTCGCCGACCGCCTGCCAGACCTGGGTATAGGTGAGCCGTGCGTGGGAACGCATGACACCGGGGTAGAAGCGCGACTTGGTCACCTCGCCGTCGCCGTCGACCACCATCTCGCAGACCATGCACAGCCGCTCGACCTCGGGACGCAACGAGCAGATGCCGTTGGACAGGGTCTCCGGGAGCATCGGCACCACGTAGCCGGGGAAGTACACCGAGGTCGCCCGGTTGCGTGCCTCCTCGTCGAGCGGCGATCCCGGCCGGACATAGTGGGAGACGTCGGCGATCGCCACGATCAGGATGTAGCCATCCCGGTGCGGCTCGCAGTAGACGGCGTCGTCGAAGTCCTTGGCGTCCTCGCCGTCGATGGTGACCAGAGGCAGCTGGCGCAGGTCGACGCGACCCTCGTGGTCGGTGGCCAGCACCAGCTGCGGGGTGTCGGCGGCCTCGCACAACACCTCGGCGGGCCATTCGTCGGGGATGCCGTGGCTGTGGATCGCGGTCTGCACCACCAGGGAGGCGGTCAGGCGGTCGCCCAGGACGGCCACCACGCGCCCCATCGGCGGCCGCCAGCCGGTCGGCTGCTCGGTGATCTCGCAGACCACCAGCTGGCCGTTCCGGGCCTCGCCGCGGGCATCGGCGGGGATCACCACCTCCATGTGGATGCGGGTGTCGTCCGGCGCCACCGTGCCGATGCCGGCCTTTTCGCTGTAGGTGCCGACCAGGCGTGCCGCGCGGCGATCGAGGATCTCGACGATGACGCCTTCCGGGCGGCCCCGGCGGTCCAGGCCGGTGACCGAGACCATGGCCCGGTCGCCGTGCAGCACGCGCCGCATCTGCGCCGGTGGCAGGAACACGTCGTCGCCGCCGGCATCCGGCCTGAGGAAGCCGAACCCGTCTTCCTTGCCCAGCACCCGGCCGGCGATCAGTTGCAGGCGGTCGGCGACGCCGTAGCCGCCGCGCCGGTTCATGTGCAACTGGCCATCGCGCAGCATCGCCGCCAGGCGCTTGCCCAGGGCGTCGAAGCGTTCCGGATCGGTCAGCCCCAGGCCGGCAGCGATGTCGTCGGCCTGCATCAGCCGACCCTGCGCGCCGAGAAAGGTCAGGATCGCCTCGCGACTGGGGATCGGGTTCTCGTAACGCCGTTGCTCTCGCTCGGCGTACGGATCGGCGACCGCGGAAGACGCAGGACGCGTGGCCGCTGCGCCGCGGCGCGCGGCCTTGGCCGCGGAACCGCCGCGACCTGCTTCCGGAAACACCGGGGGCAACCATGGTGCCTTTGCCGACCCCGACGCAGCCGGGGTCCGCTTCTTCGTCGCCGCGCCGCCAGGGGCAGTTCCCTTGGCCGTCCTGCCGCCTGCGCCGCGCGCACCCGGGCCTGCCTTCGGGGCGCCCTTGCCGGACGCGGTCCGTGTCCCGGCCTTTCCGGCAGGCCCGCCGGACTTGCCTGCCGAACTGCCGGTGCCCCTGCCGCGACTGCCGCCGCTCTTGCTCTTGCTGGTTCTTGTCATGGCGCAATGGTACCCCGGCGTCCCCGACCACGGCCCGATCGACGCACGCGCCGGGGCGTCTGGCCCCACCGACATTGACAAGGCCTGCGCGACTGCCTAAAGTTGCGCCCCCTGCGCCCTGCCGGGCGCTCGGCACCTGCCCAGGTGGCGGAATTGGTAGACGCACTAGTTTCAGGTACTAGCGGGTAAAACCGTGGAGGTTCGAGTCCTCTCCTGGGCACCATGACACACCGTCGGCCTGCTGCCGATGATGCGACCAACCCCGCCGCTGGCGGGGTTTTTCGTTTCGGGGCGATAGCGTCCCGACAGCGCCAACCGGCATCATGACGCCCTGCCGGCTCCGTATCCGATCTGCGCCCGCGAGCCCGCGTGGAGGACAGCTGCCAACGTGGAAGCCCTGGACCAGGCCAACCTGATCCTGCTGGCCGGCGCCGCCCTGGTGCTGGCCGGCATCGCCTCGAGCCTGCTGGCCCGCAGGTTCGGCGCGCCTCTGCTGCTGGTGTTCCTGGGCCTGGGCATGCTGCTCGGCGAGGACGGCCCGGGCGGCATCGCCTTCGCCAACTACCAGGCGACCTTTCTGGTCGGTTCGCTGGCGCTGTCGGTGATTCTGTTCGACGGTGGACTGCGCACCCGACTGTCCGAGGTCGCCGGCGTCCTGGCGCCCGCGGCGACCCTGGCCACCGTCGGCGTGGTTGTCACCGCCGGCCTCACCGGACTTGCCGCGATCCCTCTGCTGGGACTGTCCCCCGCAGAAGGTCTGCTGCTGGGCGCGATCGTCGCATCCACCGACGCCGCCGCGGTGTTCTTCCTGCTGCGGGCGGGCGGGCTGCACCTGCGCAAGCGGGTCGGTGCGACCCTCGAGGTCGAATCGGGCAGCAACGACCCGGTTGCGGTGTTCCTCACCCTGGCCCTGACCGCCTGGATCGCCAGCGAGGGCGCGACCAGCGCCTCCGGGTTTCTGGTCAACCTGGTCCGGCAGGCGGGCCTGGGCACGGTCCTGGGACTGGCAGGCGGCTGGCTCCTGGCCCATGCGCTCAATCGTCTGGACCTGCCGGGGGGGCTGCATCCGCTGCTCGCCCTGGCTGGCGCCGTGACCGTGTTCGCGCTGACCGCGATCCTCGGCGGCAGTGGCTTCCTGGCCGTCTACCTGGCCGGCCTGGTGGTCGGCAACCGCCCGGTGCGCGCTTATGCCAGCGTGGTGGCGGTGCAGGACGCGGTGACCTGGCTGGCGCAGCTGCTGATGTTCCTGGTGCTGGGCCTGCTGGTGACCCCCAGCCGTCTGCTTGACTCCCTGCTGCCCGGGCTGGCGCTGGCGGCCTTTCTGATGGTCGTCGCGCGGCCGCTGGCGGTGGCCCTGTGCCTGCTGCCCTACCGGTACAGCAAGCGCGAAACCGCCTACATCTCCTGGGTCGGGCTGCGCGGGGCGGTGGGCATCTTCCTCGCCTCCATCCCGATGCTCGTGCAGTTGCCCGGCGCCGAGCTGTACTTCAACGTCGCGTTCGTGGTCGTGCTCAGCTCGCTGCTGGTTCAGGGCTGGAGCCTGGGCTGGCTGGCCGGACGCCTCGACGTGGCCCTGCCCCGCCGCGACCCGCCGTTCCGGCGCGTCGAACTGGACCTGCCCGGCCAGCTCGAGCAGGAGATGGTGGGCTACCGGGTTGCCCCCGGCAGCGCGGTGCTGCGTGGCGCGCCGGTCCCCGCGTGGGCGCGGCCAAGCATGGTGGTGCGCGGCGGCCAGGTGCTGGAACCGGGCCCCGCCTTGCCGCTGCAGGCCGAGGACTATGCCTACTATCTGGCGCCCCCGGGCAGCGTGAGCCGCCTGGACTGGCTGTTCGCCGCCCCCGAGGACGCCCGCGCCGCCGCCCACGAACTGATCGGCGTGACCAGCGTGCGTGGCAGCCTGCACCTGCGCACGCTGGGCCGGCATTTTCACGTCGAGATACCCGGGCACCTCGCCGAACTCAGCCTCGCCGAGCTGTTCGCCGCCCACTTCGACGATGCACCGCATATCGGCGACCGCATCGAGGTCGGCATCGCCACGCTCGTGGTCCAGGCGATGGAGGACGAGCGGGTCGGCCGGGTCGGGCTGCTCCTGGGTCCACCCGGCGAGCTGCGGCTGGGACTGCCGCCGGGCATGCGCGGCCGAAAGGCCCGCAGGCGCGACAGCGGTACGCCACCGACCGGCGCATGATCGGGGGGCGGCTGCGCCCTTGGCGGCACCCTGCAGACGCAACCCGACCCGACCGACGCGGGACCTGCCCGCGCCGCGCTGGAGCGACGCGTGGCGGCCCGGCCCGCTATCATTGGCCGGCACGTGGTGGGAGAAGCGGGGCGACCCGCTGCCGAAGGCGCAAACGCCCGCAATCGCTCAGGCCCAGGTACCAGCACGCGCGGCAAAGACTCTGGAGAGACCGGTTGACCGGCGCCGAAGGGGCACGGGGCCCACGCCCCCAAACTCTCAGGCAAAAGGACAGAGGGGCGAGCAGGGCTTTCGAGTGGCGCAAGCCACGAGCCTGCGAGCGCCGACGCGCATGCAAGCGCGGCGGCCGGAACGAGCAGGGCTCTCGAGTGGCGTCAGCCACGAGCCTGCGAGCGCCGGCGCGCATGCAAGCGCGACGGCCGGAACGAGCAGGGCTTTCGAGTGGCGTCAGCCACGAGCCTGCGAGCGCCGGCGCGCATGCAAGCGCGGCGGCCGGAACGCAGGCTTTCCTGTGGCGCATGCCACGGGTGGGAGTCCCGCTGCCGCCGGTGCGTCGCGAACGCGCCGGCCGGTCGACCCACCGCCAGGCGCGCGGCGTGCGCGCGGACACTTTGCCGGATGCCAACGATGAGCCACACCACCCTGCGGGACCTGGAACACCACGACGGCTTCGTCGAGCGCCACATCGGCCCGAACGACGCCGAAATCGCGCACATGCTCGGCGTGATCGGCTACGACTCGCTGGAGGCGATGACCGATGCCATCGTTCCCGCCTCCATCAAGTCCGCGAGGCCGCTCGACCTGCCCGCGCCGGTCACCGAGGTCGAGGCGATCGCCAAGATCCGCGCCATCGCCGCGCGCAACCAGGTGTTCCGAAGCTTCATCGGCCAGGGCTACTACGGCACCCACACCCCCAACGTCATCCTGCGCAACATCCTCGAGAACCCGGCCTGGTACACGGCCTACACGCCCTACCAGGCGGAGATCTCGCAGGGCCGCATGGAGGCGCTGATCAACTTCCAGACCATGTGCGCGGAACTCACGGGCATGGAGATCGCCAACGCCTCCCTGCTCGACGAGGGCACCGCGGCGGCCGAGGCCATGACCCTGGCCAGGCGTTCCGCGAGGTCGAAGTCGGATACTTTCCTGGTCGCCGGCGACACCCATCCGCAGACCCTGGAGGTGCTTCGCACCCGCGCCGAGCCGCTGGGCATCTCGCTCGAGGTGGTGCGCTCCACGGAGGCTTTCCACGCCGCCCTCGCCGAGGGCGACTATTTCGGCGTGCTGGTCCAGTACCCGGCCTCCAGCGGCTGGATCGAGGACTGGAGCCGCGACGCCGAGGTCATCCACTCGCACGACGCGCTGTTCGTGGTCGCCACCGACCTGCTGGCGCTGACCCTGCTCAAGCCGCCCGGTGAGATGGGCGCCGACATCGTGGTCGGCAACTCGCAGCGCTTCGGCGTGCCATTCGGCTTCGGCGGACCCCATGCCGCCTTCATGGCGTGCAAGGACGCGTTCAAGCGCTCGATGCCAGGGCGCCTGATCGGCGTCTCCGTCGACGCCGAGGGCAAGCCCGCCTACCGGCTCACCCTGCAGACCCGCGAGCAGCACATCCGCCGCGAGAAGGCCACGTCCAACATCTGCACCGCGCAGGTGCTGCTTGCGGTGATGGCCTCCATGTACGCGGTCTACCACGGCCCGGAGGGCCTGGCACGCATCGCACGGCGCGTCTCGCGCCTCACCGCCATCCTGGCCGCCGGCCTGCGCGAGCTGGGCCATTCAGTGGTGCACGGCAGCGCCTTCGACACCCTGTGCATCGCGCCCGGCGACGCCGGCCCGGGCATTCTGGCCCGCGTCGAGTCGAACCGCGCCAACCTGCGCGTGCGCGGCGACGGTTCGATCTGCATCTCGCTCGACGAGACCACCACCCGCGAGGACATCGCCCTGCTCTGGCGCATCTTCGCGCCCTCCGACGATGCCGTCCTGCCGTCGGTGGATGCCCTCGACGGCACCGCCCCCGACCTGATCCCCGAGTCGCTGCGCCGGCGCTCGACATTCCTGCAGCACCCGGTGTTCAACACCCACCATAGCGAGCACGAGATGCTGCGCTACATGCGCGCCCTGGCCGACAAGGACCTGGCCATGGACCGGACCATGATCCCGCTGGGCTCGTGCACCATGAAGCTCAACGCCACCGCGGAGATGATCCCGGTCACCTGGCCTGAGTTCGCCAATATCCATCCGCTGGCCCCGGCCTGGCAGACCGAGGGTTACCGCCAGCTCATCGGCGAACTCGAGGCCATGCTGGTGGAGTGCACCGGCTACGACGCGGTCAGCCTGCAGCCCAACTCGGGCGCCCAGGGCGAGTACGCCGGTCTGCTTGCGATCCGCGCCTACCACAAGGCCAATGGCCAGCCGCAACGCGACATCTGCCTGATCCCGGAATCGGCACATGGCACCAACCCCGCCAGCGCCCAGATGTGCGGGATGACGGTGGTGGTGACCAAGTGCGACGCGCGCGGCAACGTCGATGTCGCCGACCTGCGCGAGAAGGCCGCCAGGCACGCCGACCGCCTGGCCGCCCTGATGGTCACCTACCCGTCCACACACGGCGTGTTCGAGGAGGACATCGTCGAGATCTGCGAGATCATCCACGGTCACGGCGGCCAGGTGTACACCGACGGCGCCAACCTCAATGCCCTGGTCGGCGTCGCCAAGCCCGGCCAGTGGGGTTCGGACGTCAGCCACCTCAACCTGCACAAGACCTTCTGCATCCCGCACGGCGGCGGCGGACCGGGCGTCGGCCCCTGCGCGGTGAAGGCGCACCTGGCGCCCTACCTGCCGCGCACCTTCGGCGGCGAGGGCGAGGTGGGCATGGTCTCCGCAGCAAGTTTCGGGTCTGCCTCGATCCTGCCGATCAGCTGGATGTACATCACCCTGATGGGCGCGGCCGGCCTGCGCCGCGCCACGCAGGTCGCGCTGCTGAGCGCCAACTACGTGTCCAGGCGCCTGGCCGACCACTACCGCACGCTCTACGCCGGCCGCAACGACCTGGTGGCGCACGAGTGCATCCTGGATCTGCGTCCCCTGGAGAAGGCGACCGGCGTCAGCGCCGAAGACGTGGCCAAGCGCCTGATCGACTTCGGCTTCCACGCGCCGACCCTGAGCTTCCCGGTCGCCGGCACCTTGATGGTCGAGCCGACCGAGAGCGAGAGCCTGCACGAACTCGACCGCTTCATCGATGCGATGATCCAGATCCGCGACGAGATCCGGGCGATCGAGGACGGCCGCCTGGATCGCGAGGACAACCCGCTGCGCAACGCCCCGCACACCGCGACCATGGCGATTGCCGGCGAATGGCGGCATGCCTACCCGCGTGAGCTGGCCGTGTTCCCGCTGCCGGTGCTTATGCAGCACAAGTACTGGCCGCCGGTGGCGCGCGTCGACAACGTGCATGGCGACAAGAACGTGTTCTGCGCGTGCATCCCGATTCACGCATACCAGGAGCCCGCCCGGACCTGAGGCCTTGCAAGCATGCGCGCATACCGCGGAGTGCCGTCGGGTCGGCTCGACCGCTCCCATGCGGCGGCCAATGGGAATCCGCCGTTGGCGGGCTCCGGCAACCTGACCGGCTCCCGCCGCCGGACCAAACGCCAGGGCGTCAGGGCGGGGCGCGCACAGATGCAGTTCACTCGCTTGTAGGTTGCTGTTCGGTCCGAGGTCCATTCCCGGAGACGCATCGATGGCCTTTCGATCGCCGCGCATGGTCGCCACCGCCGTGACCTTGATCGGCATCTACGGGCTGCTCTGTCTGCTGTTGTTTCTGCAGCAGAGCAGTCTCATCTACATGCCCCAGTACACGCGGGCCCGGGTTTCCGAGACCGATTTCGAACTGCCGCGCGCGGACGGCGTGATCCTGCGCGGCTGGCTGGTGGCCCCGGACCAGCCCGATGTCCTGCTGTACTTCGGCGGCAATGCCGAGCAGATCGGTCACCTGCGCGCCGACGCCCTGGCGCTGTTCCCGGGGCATGCCGTCTTCCTGGTCGCCTATCGCGGCTACGGCGCCAGCGACGGACGCCCCGACGAAGCCAGCCTCGGCGCCGATGCGATCGCCTTGTACGACCATGTCCGGACCCGTCGTCCCCAGGCGCGCATCGCGGTGGTCGGGCGCAGCCTGGGCAGTGGTGTGGCCGCCTTCCTGGCCGGCCAACGCGATGTCGACAGGCTGGTCCTGGTGACGCCTTTCGACAGCATGACCGAGGTGGCTGCCCACCATTACCCGTGGCTGCCGGTCCGCTGGTTGCTCCGCGAGCGCTACGAATCGGCCAGGCACCTGGCCGGGCATTCCGGCCCGGTGCTGGTGGTGAGGGCCGGCCGGGACAGCATCGTGCCCGCTGCACGCACAGACGCCCTGGCCGCCGCGCTGCCGGTGCCGCCCCGCATCCTGGACCTGCCGGACGCGGACCACAACGTCGATCTGCGCAACCCGGCGATCCTGGCTTCGCTGCGTGCCTTCCTGACCCGGTAAGACCGATTGCAGACCGCGAGGCCCCGGTCCCCGGGCCGGGAACGTTCGCCGCGAGCCGGTCCTCAGCGCTGCGGCCGGGGACCGCGCGCCGCTTCACGCAGGCGCTGGAGGCGAACGGCGAGCGTCGCCCGGGTCAGCTCCCCGACATGGCTGCCGACCTGCCGGCCTTCGGCGTCGAAAAAGAGCGTGACCGGCAGGGCCCGGGCACCCAGTGCCGCCATCATCGAAGATCCGGTGTCGATCAACATGAGCGCGTTGTCCGGCGCGGACGGCTCGCCGGCAAGAAAAGCGCGGACCTCCTGCTCGGACTCGCCCTGGTTCACCAGGACGATGGCGATGTCGGGATGGCTCCCCTGGGCCCTTGCCAGCACCGGCAGTTCCCGGCGACAGGGTGGACACCAGGTGGCCCAGAGGTTCACCACCAGGGGCCGGCCGTCGGCCAGGGCCGCGAGGCGTGCCGGCTCCCCCGCCACTCGCGTCAGGAGCAGGTCCGGCAGCGCGGCAGACACCTGCAGGCGCGCGGTCGCCAGTCCGGCCAGCAACCACGCCAGCAGGCCGGCCGTGGCGGCCAGGGCCGCCGCCTGACGCAGTCGTCCGTTGCCACGCGTGAACCAGATCCCGGCCAGCAGCGCGACGCCGATTCCCACCCAAGGCAGGAAGCCGCCATCGCCGATGCGCAGCAGAGCGGTCGGCTCGACGAGATAGTCACCGGCATGAACGGCGACGAAGGACAGCCGCGCCGCCAGCACCGCGAGCAGCGCCAGGTTGAGGATCAGGTCTCGCGCGCGACGGCGGTCGCCGGGTTCCGGGCCGGCCAGACAGTGGCCGAGGACCAGCGCAACTGCCGCGGCCAGGCCGACCTCGAGCACGGTCCAGGGCAGCGGCCCCAGGCTCGGCACGGCGCCGCGTCCGGGCCGGCGTCAGCCGCTGGCGCTCACGCGAAGGGATCGCGCAGGACGATGGTGTGGTCGCGGTCGGGCCCGGTGCTGACCACGGCGAGCTGGCAGCCGGCCAGTTCCTCCAGCGCGCGCAGGTAGGCGCGCGCCGCGGGGGGCAGCCGCTCCCACTCGGTGACGCCGTGGGTGTTCTCCTCCCAGCCGGGGAACTCCAGGTACACCGGCGTGCACTCGTCCCAGCCGGCGGCATCCAGGGGTGCGTATTCGGTGCGCTTGCCGCGGTACTCGTAGGCGATGCACACCTTCAGGGTCTTCATGCCGTCGAGCACGTCGAGCTTGGTGATGCACAGGCCGCTGATGCCGTTGATGGCGACCGCACGCTTGAGTGCGACGATGTCGATCCAGCCGCAGCGGCGCGGTCTGCCGGTGGTGGCGCCATACTCCTGGCCGCGGTCGCGGATGCCCTGGCCGACCTCGTCGTCCAGCTCGGTCGGAAAGGGACCGCCGCCGACCCGCGTGGCGTAGGCCTTGGCGATGCCCAGCACATAATCGATGGCATCGGCGCCGACGCCGGTACCGGCCAAGGCACCACCCACCGTGGTGTTCGAGCTGGTCACGTACGGATAGGTGCCGTGGTCGATGTCCAGCAGCGAGCCCTGGGCGCCCTCGAACAGCACGCGCTGGCCCTGCCGGCGCAGGTCGTGCAGGATGCCCGCGACGTCGGACTTCATTGGCTCGACGTAGTCGCCGAACGCCAGCGCCTCATCGAGCATGGCTTGGAAGTCGACCGCCTCGGCACCCAGGTAACGGGTCAGCACGAAGTTGTGGTAATCGAGCGCGACCCGCAGCTTTTCGGCGAGCTGGTCTGGATAGTGCAGGTCGGCGACGCGAATGCCGCGCCGCGCCACCTTGTCCTCGTAGGCGGGGCCGATGCCGCGCCCGGTGGTGCCGATCGCCTTGCCGCCCGCGGCGCGCTCTCGCGCCTGGTCCAGGGCGATGTGGTAGGGCATGATCAGCGGCGTGGCGGGGCTGATCTTCAGGCGCGAGCGAACCTCGACGCCGTTGCCCTCGAGCTCGTCGATCTCCTTGCGCAGCGCCGCCGGCGACAGCACCACCCCGTTGCCGATCAGGCACAGCGCGCCTTCCCGCAGAATGCCCGACGGTATCAGGTGCAGGACCGTCTTGCGGCCGCCGATGACCAGGGTGTGCCCGGCGTTGTGGCCGCCCTGGAATCGGACCACGGCGCCGATCTTCTCGGTGAGCAGGTCGACGATCTTGCCCTTGCCTTCGTCGCCCCACTGCGCGCCCAACACCACGACCGACTGACCCATCTCGCTCTCCTGATTGTTCCCACCACCATCCAACACGACCGCCGCGCGCAGCGGCGCGACGTCACCGACCAGGCTCGGCCTTCCTGGCCTCGCCAGGTCGGCCGGCCGGCGGTCGCGAAGGCGCCGTGCTGTCGCCTGCCCTCGCCGTTCCCGCCGCGATTTCCGGCGGCCAGACGCGAGAAAAGCCGGTGGGACGCCCCGCCGGCTTTTCGGCATTATCCGGATTTCCGTGCCGCCGGGCCACCGCCGGGGTCGCGACGTTCAGCCCCGTACGAGATGCAGGCTGAGCAGCCCGAGGACCACCATCACCGCACCGCCCACCCGCAGCTGGCGCGGCTCGATCTCCTGCAGGCGCCGGGCCACCTGCTGCCAGCCGGCCGGCGCCACGAACAGCACCAGGCCCTCGATGACGAGGACCAGGCACAACGCGGCCCACAGGTCGGACATGTTCCGTCCTCAGCGACCGCGGCCGCCTTCGCCGAAGTAGCGGAAGAACTCGGAGTTGCGATCCAGCACCAGCACGTCGGTGCCGGTGGCGAACGCCTCGCGGTAGGCCTCCAGGCTGCGGTGGAAGCCGTAGAACTCGGCATCGGCCCCGTAGGCCTGGGAGTAGATCTCCGCCGCGGTGGCATCGCCTTCGCCGCGCAGGCGCTGCGCGTCGCGCTCGGCCTGGGCCATGATCACGTTGCGCTGCCGGTCGGCATCGGCACTGACCCGTTGCGCCGCCTCGCCGCCTTCGGCGCGCAGCTCGTTTGCGACCCGCCGGCGCTCCTCGCGCATGCGCCGGAACACCGAGTCGATCACCTCGCTGTCCTCGGGCAGCTCGATCCGCTTGATGCGCAGGTCGACGATCTTGATGCCGAGCTGGGTCGCCGACTCGTCGGACTTGGTGGTCAGCACGTCGGTGAGGTTGGTGCGAATGTCGGCCACGACCTCCTGCAGGGTCCGCTGGTTGAACTCGTTGCGGACCGCTTCCTTGACGATCGGGTTGAGGCGCGCCAGGGCGTTTTCCTCGTTGCCGCCGGTGGCCTGGTAGAAGCGCGAGACGTCGGCGATTCGCCAGCGCACGAAGAAGTCGACACTGACGTCCTTCTTCTCGCTGGTCAGGTAACGCTCGGGCTGCGCGTCGAGCGTGAGCAGGCGGCGGTCGAAACGGCGAACCGACTCGATGAAGGGAACCTTGAAGTGCAATCCGGGCTGGAAGTCCGCGCGAGTGATCGCGCCCAGCCGGAACAGGGCGGCGAACTCGTGCTCCCGGACCACGAACAGGCTGTTGGCGACCAGCAGCAGCACCGCCGCAAGCAGGACAACGATTCCGGTCTTCATCGACGGCTCTCCCGGCCGGCGACGCGGCCATCACGACGGGGGTCGGGCGCGACGGGCGTCCGGGCCGATTCGGTGCGGGCAGCGCCCTGGACCGGCGAGGCGGAGCCCAGGCCCTCGCCACCCGCGTCGATGCCGCGCTCCCTGAGGATGCGGTCGAGCGGCAGGTACATCAGGGACTGGCCGCCCTCGCGGACGTCGATCATCACCTTCGGACTGCGTGCCAGGACGTCCTGCATGGTCTCCAGAAGGAGGCGCTTGCGGGTCACTTCCGGGGCCTTGCGGTACTCGGCCACCAGCAGGCTGAAGCGGGCCGCGGCGCCGGTTGCGCGGGCGATCGTGACCTCCTTGTAGCCCTCGGACTCGAGCGTGATGCGCGCGGCCTCGCCGCGTGCTTCGGGCACCACCCGGCTGGCGTAGGCCTCGGCCTCGCGGACCAGGCGTTCGCGGTCCTCGCGCGCCGCGATCGCATCGTCGAAGGCGGCCTTGACCTCCTGCGGCGGCTCGACCTCCTGGAAGTTGACGTCGGTCAGCTCCAGACCGGTGCCGTAGTCGGCCAGCATGGTCTGCAGGACCTGGCGGACCTCGGCGACCAGCACGGCGCGCTGGCCGATCAGGATCTCGTCCAGGGTGTTGGCGCCGATCACCTGGCGGACGGCGGCCTCGGTGGCCAGGCGCAGGCCATCGTCTGGATTGCGGGTTCCGAACAGGAAAAGGTTGGGATCGGCGACCCGGTACTGGACGTTGAACTTGAGCACCACCAGGTTCTCGTCACGGGTCAGCATGCGCGCTTGCTCGGTGACCGAGCGGACCGAGGTGAAATCCACCCGGCGCACTTCCTCGATGGGCCTCGGCCACTTGAAGTTGAGGCCGGGATTCATCAGCCGCTGGGCCTGGCCGAAACGCAGCACCACGCCGCGCTCGCGCTCCTCGATCACCGTGAACGCATCGAAGGCCGACCACAGCAACAGGGCGCCGACCAGCAGCAGGATGATGCCGCCGGCACCCGCGCCGGCGCTTCCGCCGCCGTTCCCGGCGCCGCGCCGGCCGCCCCCGAAGATGCGGCCGATCCGCTCGTTGAGGTTCTTCAGCCAGCGCTCGAAGTCGGGGCCGCCCCCGCCTGCGCCACCACCACCGCCGGACCACGGGTCCCGCTGCTTGCCGCCACCGGGTTCATTCCAGGCCATGAAGCTCTCCAAGAAAACCGCGACCGGCCGTGCCGGTCGCCTGGGCGCGGGCCGTCCCCGGGACGACCCACATCGATTCGATGCCGCGATTGTAGCCGGGTGGCGAAGCCGCGCAGATCCGGATTACTCGAAGTCCGCCCTTTCAGTCCGGAAGGGCCCGCACGCGCAGGCCCTCCACCGACCGCTCGCCCTGCAGCCGGCCCAGCTCCGCGGCGCCGAGCCGCGTGGTCAACAGCCAGCCAGCCTCTGTGGCCCGTTCCGATTCCACGGCGTGACGACGGAACAGGGCGGCGCGGAGCGACGCCGCCTGGTGGGGCAGGAACACCTCGTAGCGACTGCGCAGGGCGGCGAAGTGCCCCGCCAGCGCATCGAACAGCAGGTCGATGCCCTGGCCGGTGGCGGCGGACAGCCAGACCCTGGGCTGGTCGCCGCCGTCGATGGCATCGGCGCGGGCCGGCTGGCCGGTGCTGTCGACCTTGTTCATCACCAGGATGCGCGGCAAGTCGCCGGCACCGATCTCCTCCAGTACCGCATCGACCTGGCGGATGCGCTCGGGATGCTCGGGATCCGCGGCATCGACCACGTGCAGGAGCAGGTCGGCGTCGCGCGCCTCAGCAAGGGTCGAACGGAACGCGGCAACCACTTCATGAGGCAATTCGCGGATGAAACCGACCGTATCGGCCAGCAGCAGGGGTCCGCAGGACAGTCCCTCGATCCGCCGCAGGGTGGGATCCAGGGTGGCGAACAACTGATCGGCGGCGTAGACGCCGGCGCCGGTCAGGCGGTTGAACAGGGTCGACTTGCCGGCATTGGTGTAGCCCACCAGGGCCACCGTCGGCAGTTCGCCGCGGCTGCGCGCCCGGCGCGACTGGCCGCGCTGCACCTGCACCTGCTCGAGGCGCCGGCGCAGGATTTTCACGCGCTCAGCGAGCAGGCGGCGATCGGTCTCGAGCTGGGTCTCGCCCGGGCCGCGCAGGCCGATGCTGCCGCCCCGCTGCCGCTCGAGATGGGTCCAGCCGCGCACCAGGCGGGTGGCCATGTGGCGCAACTGCGCGAGCTCGACCTGCAGCTTGCCCTCGAAGCTGCGTGCGCGCTGGGCGAAGATGTCGAGGATCAGTCCGGTCCGGTCGAGCACCCGGCACTTGCACAGGCGCTCGAGGTTGCGCTCCTGGACCGGCGACAGCGGGTGGTCGACCAGCACCAGGTCGCATCCCTCTGCCTCGCGCAGCGCGGCCACCTCCTCGACCTTGCCCTCACCGACATAGGTCGCCGGATGCGGCCGTTGCACGCGGGCGGTTACGGTGGCGACCACCTCGGCGCCGGCCGAGCGCGCCAGTTCCGAGAACTCCGCGGTCTCCGCGTCGGCGTCGTCGGTCTGGCGCAGCGGGATCAGCAGCAGCGCACGCTCGCCACGCCGGGCGCGACTGAACGGGTCGGACGCGGGATCGGGCCGGGTGGAGTCCGGGGCTGGCGAGGGTCGGACGGGACCGTTCAATCGTCGCTGCTGCTCGCGGCCGCGCCGCTGTCCTGGCCGTGGCCGGCTCCGGTCGAGGCCACCTGCGGGCCATGTTCGGTCATGCGCACGTTGCGCGCCGGCACCACCGTGGAAATGGCGTGCTTGTAGACCATCTGGTTGACCTGGTTGCGCAGCAGCACCACGAACTGGTCGAAGGACTCGATGGTCCCCTGCAGCTTGATGCCGTTGACGAGGTAAACCGAAACCGGCACACGCTCCTTGCGCAGCGCATTCAGGAACGGATCCTGCAAGGACTGACCCTTCGACATGGCGGTTCTCCTGTTATGTTGCAACACTATGATTTTTCTGCCCGCGACGGGTCGAAATCGTGAAACCGACCTAAGGCGCCGCGCGGCTTTTTCAAGATCTCGGCCAGTATAGGTCAAGGCGACGCCAGCCGGGCGCGTCCGGGACCTTGGGAGCGCGCGCCCGCCGACCCGACAGCCTGCGTTCATCCTGCTGATCCGGAAGCGGTTTCCTGATGGCGTTCGGCCCGTCCCAGGCCGCCGGCGGCACGCAGTCGGGGCCGGGTCGCCGCGCTGCGGCCGGGTCGGCGAATCGCGATCAGGGTGGCTTCGGGTCGCCAAGGCCCGGATCTGGACCCCGCGGCCTGACGGAGCCGTCCAGCAGCTTGTTGAAAAACGACCTTCCTGGTCGTTTTTCAAGTCGTCCGTCCGGCGCAGGTCCGGACGGGCTCCCGTCGAATCAACTGCTTACGCACTTGCTTCGCCGAGCGGCCACCTATGGCCGCCGCCAGCAGGCTGTTTTTCAACGGCCTGCTAGTCCTTGCCCCGGGCCGGCCCCAGGAACAGCGAAAGGCGCCGCGCGCAGCGTCCTTCCAGGTCCGGCGCAAATGGCTCTTCGAGGAAGGCTGCGCGCTCGCCCCGGAACCAGGTGAACTGGCGCTTGGCCAGTTGTCGGGTGGCCTCGATCGTCTCGCGGCGGAAGCTCTCGAGGTCGGTGACACCGTCCAGGTGGCGCCAGGCCTGCCGGTAGCCCACCGCCCGCAACGCGGGAAGATCCGGGTGCAGGGTGGGGTCGGCGCGCAACCGCCGTACTTCGTCCAGCAGGCCTGCTTCCAGCATCAGGTCGCAGCGCGTGGCGATGCGCCTGTGCAGCGCGGCACGGTCGGCCGGCAGCAGCGCCACTCTGAGCAGCCGGTACGGCACGGCGGCGGGCCGGGCCTGCTGCAAGGTGCTGATCGGCTGCCCGGTCAGGTGCCAGACTTCCAGTGCGCGCTGGATGCGCTGCGGGTCGGAGGGCCTGATCCGGTGCGCGGCCGACGGATCGACCCTGGCCAGCCGGGCGTGCAGAGCCGGCCAGCCTAGGCGCTCACCCTCTTCGGCGAGACGCTCGCGCAACGCGGGATCGGCGGCCGGCAGGTCCGCCAGGCCCCGTGTCAGGGCGCGGAAATACAGCCCCGTCCCGCCCACCAGCAGGGGAATGTCGCCCGCCGCGCTGATCCGCGCCATCTCGGACAACGCGGCGTGGCGGAACTCGCCGGCGGAAAACGGCTGGTCGGGATCGCGGATGTCGACCAGCGCATGCGGCCAACGGGCCAACGTCGCGCGGTCGGGCTTCGCCGCACCGATGTCCAGGCCCCGGTAGACCAGGGCGGAATCGGCGCTGACCAGGCCGAGCGGGAAGCGTCGGGCCAGCGCGATCGCGAGGTCGGTCTTGCCGGACGCGGTCGGACCCATCAGCAGCACGGCCGGCGGCCGGCGGTCCACGGCAGCGGCCACGTTCGGCGACTGTGCCCACCTGCCCGCCGCGGCCATCGCGCCAAGACCCCTGCGTTGCCGGCGCCGGTCAGTCGGCGGCCGGCGTCAGGCCCATCTCGCGGATCAGGTGGCCGGCACCGTCCAGGTAGTCCATGACCCACAGCATGTAGCGAACGTCGACATGGATGGAACGTGTGATCGGCTCCTCGAAGACCCAGTCCGCGCTCACCGACTCGATATTGCCGTCGAACGCGAGTCCGACCAGTTCGCCACTGCCGTTGAGGGTCGGCGACCCGGAGTTGCCGCCGGTGATGTCCAGGTCCGCGAGGAAGTTGACCGGCACCGAGTCGAGTCCGGCGTCCCGGTAGGGACCGTGGCGGCGCCCGGCGATCAG
This sequence comes from Lysobacterales bacterium, assembly GCA_019634735.1. Taxonomy (NCBI): domain Bacteria; kingdom Pseudomonadati; phylum Pseudomonadota; class Gammaproteobacteria; order Lysobacterales; species Lysobacterales bacterium. The sequence goes on from JAHCAT010000005.1 coordinate 36,472, forward strand.
CTCGAGCTGGCCCTGGGTGGCGTCGAACGGATCCTCCCCGGTGTGCTTGGCGGCCAGCCCCTCCAGTCGGGTGAAGGGCTCGTAGCGGACGCCGTCGCGGGGGGAGTAGCCGATCACCTGGCCATAGCTCACGCGCAGGGAATTGTTGGCGTCGGGGTAGATCGCCCGGCCCTGGGCGCGATTGAAATCGATCATCGCCTGCATGTATTGCGGCCGGAGCTCGAAGCCCCGCCCGTCGAACTCCTTGCGCTCGGCTTCCATGCGCAGCCAGCCCGGCATGAAGGCGACGGCCAGGCGCAGGTACGGATCGTCGGACGCCTCGATCGCGGCGCGATCGGCGGCGAACCACTTCAGGCGCTCCTCGGTGTCGGTCAGCGTCGTGTCCTGGTAGAGGGTCGCGACCCGGGCGGCGATGGCCTGGCGGCTTGCGGCACCGTCCAGCCAGGCGTCGAGTTCGGGCAGGCGCTGCTCGCGCGGCAAAGCGCCATGCCGGACGAGCAGCTCGGTGACCAGCTGCTGCTCGATGGCCGGATCGACCCGGCGCTCGATCTGCCGCAGGTTGCCCTCGATGCGCACCTCGTCGCGCGCCTGGTAGCCGAATTCCCGCTCCAGGTCCGGCTTCTCGCGCTCCAGGGCCAGCCGGTAGATGTCGCGGGCACCCCGGAACAGGCCGAGGTTGGCGAGCTGTCCGACCAGCAGGTTGCGGTCCCGGCTGGCCCGCGCCACCGCCAGGTGGCCGCGCAGGGACGCGATCGCACGGGACTGCTCCCGCCCGGCCCGGCCCTGTGCGTCGAGCCAGTCCGACAATGCGGACTCGGTGCTCGCCTTGAGGTCGAGCGCGCCGGCTCGCGCCAGACCCTCCACCTGGCCGCCGTAATTCTTGAGCGCGTTGTTCCACGAAGCGATCGAGCCCGCGTACTTGAGCCGCGTCGCCTCATCGGGATGGGCCTCGACGATCTCCACGTAGCGCTGGAAAAGCGAAGTCATGGTCGGATAGCGCCAGTCGATCGCGTCGCCGACCTCTTCGCCGAGCCGATACCGGTTGGTGGTACCGGGATAGCCCGTCACCATCACGAATTCGCCGGCGCGGACGCCGCCGGGCTGCAGCTTCAGGTGGTGACGCGGGCGATACGGCACGTTCTCGGCCGCGAACGCGGCCGGCCGGCCATCCGGCCCGACGTAGGCCCGGAAGAAGGTGTAGTCGCCGGTATGGCGAGGCCACATCCAGTTGTCGATGTCGCCGCCGAACTTGCCGATCGCCTCTTTCGGTGCATGGACCAGCCGAACGTCCCGGATCTCGAGCTGACGCACGAGCTGGAACGACAGCCCCTGGTGGAAGACGTAGACGTCGCAGCGATAGCCTGGCGTGGCTTCGCACTCCGCGACGATGGCCTTGCTGGCGCGGTCGACCGCATCGAAGCGCGCCGCTCCGTCCATGCCGCGGCGCAACCCGGCGTTGACGCGCGCGGTGACATCCTCGATCGACTCGGTGACGAAGATGCGCATGTTGGGCTCGGCGGGCAGCTCATCGGCCGGGGTCGCCGCCAGGAAGCCTTCGGTGAGCAGGTTGCGCTGCGCCGTGGAGTTGTACTGGATGGCGCCGTAGGCGCAGTGGTGGTTGGTCACCACCAGGCCCTCCGGCGAGACGAAGGAGGCCGTGCAGAATCCGAAGCCGACCACGGCACCGAGCGGGTGTTCGGTCAGGCGTGCCAGGTCCTCCGGCGCCATCTGCAGACCGCGGGCCTGCAGCTGCGCGGAGATGTCGGGGAGCTGGGCGGGCTGCCACATGCCTTCGTCGGCGTGGGCCAGGCAACACAGGCCTGCAAGCACGAGGGCGGACAGCAGCGCATTGGATCGGGTCATCGGCGGATCGTCGGTGTCGGGCGGAGCAGGGATTATCGCAGCCCCTCCCCCCCGCCGGCATGGGCGTCGCGTTCCGGTCGGCCAGCGCCGCCTGCCGCCCGTCGCAGGCAGCACCCTGCCGAGCCGGGCGGCGGGGTCAGCCCTCGAAACCGTCCGCGAACACCGTGTCGACCCGCACCTCGCATGCCCCGGGGCTGGGCGAGGCGCCGTCGCGGGGCCTCTGGAAGAAATCGCTCACACCCTGGGCGGCGCCCGCCCCACCGTCGAACATGCCGCCCTGACGCGGACAGAATCCCTCCATGGCCGCCGTGGAGGGGACGGCAGCCAGCAGGGGCTCCGGCACCGCGGGCCCTGCCACCACGTTGCCGAGCGACCAGGCGATGTCGCCCGCGGCGAGCTGGCCGCTGGCCGCGCCTCCCGTGGTTCGCAGGGCGTTGTTGATCACCGCCACATCGCTGGCGCCTTCGCTGCTGGTGAACGCGCCATGCCAGCTCCCGGCCTGGCCCTGCAGCTGGTACACGGTGTTGTGAAGGAAGCGGATGCGGCTGGTGTTGCCGTGGTCGCCGCCGTTCTTGACGAATACCGCGTACGCGCCGCCGCCGCCGGGCGTGCCGCGCAGGTCGAACACGTTGTTGCGGGCCACGAAGTTGCGGCCGCTCCAGTCGAAGCCGTTGTTGTTGTTGGCCGAGTACAGGACCAGGTTGCCCTCGAACACGAAGTCGCGGACCTGGTCGCCCGGGCCGACGCCCGGGTCCAGCGAGACCGGCCCGCCGTTGCTGCCGAAGGCTCCCGCGATGTTCAGCGGACCGATCCGGGAGCCGGTGACGACGATCTTTTCCGGCCGCATCCGGTCGGGGTCCGCCGAGGGTGCGCTGTGGATACGCAACGGACCCGTGCAGGTATGCATGAACTCCGCCTGCGAGATCACGGAGCGCTGGATCGTCGAGGTCCGGAACGCCGAGGTCGTGCCGGTGCAATCGGTCTGCGCCTGCCTGTCGATGCGCACCCCCAGCCAGGCCAGGCCGCGCCCGAACGGGAAGTTGATGATGAACTGACCCGGCGTGTGCGGCGGCAGGTCGCGGACCTCGTACAGGAACAGGTGGCTGACGTGCTCGCGCGGCAACGCCCCGTCCAGGGGCCAGCCCTGCAGGCTGCCGTAGGACTGCGCATCGATGTCGGCGAACAGGATGTGCTCGATCGCCTGCACCGTGCTGAACGGGTGGGTTGTGAGTGCGCCACTGAAGTCGGCGGATGCCGCAGCCGGCTTGCGGCAGTGCAGGTGCCGGAAGCTGAAGTCCGAGGTGGGCTGGCCGGTCGAGCCCACCCTCAGGCAGGTGGCGCCCAGTCCCTGCGAAAGGATCGGTCGCGGGCCGCTGCCGAACGCGCCGAGCTGGCCCGGGCCCTGGCCTGCGGCGGTGATCGGCGCCGGCGCCTCGAACTGGTCGCCACGACGCAGCAGTACACGCCGCCCCGGCCCGCCATGCGCATTCCAGGCACTGGTCGCGTCCTGCGCGATGACCTGCCCTGCGCCTGCCGGACATCCCTGCCAGTCGCCACCGCCGATGGCCACGCAGGTGGTCGCCAGGCCCGCAAACACCAGGTCGGGGTCGGCGACCTGAACGACCCGGGTGGCGATCGCCGAGGCACCGTCGGGGGTCGAGACCCGAACCGCCACCTGGAAGGTGCCGGCGCGCTCGAAGACATGGCCGGCGATCGGACCGATGGCCCGGTTCTTCGGCATCGGCCAGGCCCCCAGCGACCACGTGCCGGCGTCGGGATCCCCGAAATCCCACAGGTATTCGAGATCGGTGAACGCGTCGATGTCCGGCGACGGACTGCTGCTCGAACTGGCATCGAGCAGGATCGCGCAGGGCGCGACGCACTGGCTGCGCGATGGCTCGATCCGGGCTACCAGCCCGGTACCGGCGAACACGGGCCCAGCCCAGGCGCAGGCAATGCTCGCAGCCAGGACGAGCGCTGCCAGACTGGGGAAACGACCGGACAGCGTCCGGAGTGCGGGCGTCGTGGACAAGGGCCGGACTGTCGATGCGAAGCCCGACATTTACCACATCGCTTGGCCCGCGGGGCAAAGGCCGGGAAGACGAGGAGCTGCGACGACCAACGACCGACGACCAAGCAGTTCGCTCTCCTGGCACATGTCCGGACGGTACTTGAACAATCATGCGGTTGCGCAGCCCATTCGCCGAACGGCCCCCAAGGCCGCTGCCAGCGGGCTATTCCTCGACGACCGTCGGGCCGGTCCCAGCCGCTGGACCCGCATCCGACCGGCACCTGGCAACTTGTTGAAAAACGACCGTCCTGGTCGCTCTTCCAGTCGCCCGTCCGGCGCAGGTCAGGACGCGCTCCCGTCGAATCAACTGCTTGCACAGTTGATTCGACGAGCGGCCGTCCATGGCCGCAGCCAGCAGGTTGTTCCTTCACAGCCTGTGGACCGAACGGCGCGCCACGGCAAGCCGCGCCTGCGCGCATCGGCTTCGCAGGCGCCGACCAGGCCTCACGAAACGCACCGGCCGGTCCGATCTGGCCCACCCCGGCCGGGCCGGGTTCGCGAACGCGGACCTGGGCTATGCTGGGCGCAGCCAGATCTCGGGAGGGAATGGCGGACCCGGCGACGCAGCCCCGGCGTGGGGCGAACGACTGCCGGGCCCGGCCAGCGACGCAGCCATGGAGCGCCTGCGCTACAGCATCGAACGCCTGGATGGCAGCGCGGACATCCTGTCCCGCACCCAGTTGGATGTCGGCCGCTACCGGCTGGGGCGCTCCGCCGAGTGCGAGATCCGCCTGGACATCGCCGGCATTTCGCGCCAGCACCTGGAGATCGAGGTGTTCCCCGATGGCGGCCTCGCGCTGCGCGACCTGGGATCGACCAACGGTTGTCGCGTCGATGGCCGGCCGGTCTCGGCGCTGGCCCTGGCCGGCGATTTCGAACTCGACCTCGGCGCCGCGCGGCTGCGCCTGCGGGAGCACACCCCCGGCATCGATGCATTGGCCTTCGTCATGCCGGGCGAAGACGAGCAGACCGCCCCCCGGCCGGCCACGCTTGCCCCGGGGCAGACCCGCGCACTCGCCCTGTTCGACCAGCTTCGCGAGGCTGCACTGGCCGCCCTGCCGGACGGCATGCTGCTGGCCGGTCCGCTTTCCCGGGTGCTGCAGGAATGGTTGTCCCCCCTGTCGGCCAGCGGCCTGCGCCTCGCCGACAGCGAGGGCAGGGTCCTGGCCCAGGCGGGCGAGGCCGCGACATGGGAGGTCGTGGTCATGACCGGTGACTGGCAACTCGCCGCCGATGCCGGATCCGCGGCCCGCCTGCGAACGGTGTCGACGCGCCTGGTCGCCGTGCTGTCCTGGTTGCCGGCCGCCTGTGGCGTCGGCGCCGCAGGTCCGGCATCGGCGGCGGACGCGTTGTCGGGCGCGCCGGGCACGGCCAATCCGGCGATGCGTACCGTGCTGGAGACCGCTGCGCGCGCCGCACGCAGCCGGGTGGCGATCCTGCTGCGTGGCGAAACCGGCGTGGGCAAGGAGGTGCTGGCGCGCTGGATCCATTCCGCGTCGCCGCGAGGCGCGGGCGCCTTCGTGGCGGTCAACTGCGCCGCCCTGCCCCGGGACCTGCTGGAGGCGGAACTGTTCGGCGTCGAGAAGGGCGCTGCGACCGGCGTCGAGGCCCGGCCAGGCCTGCTCGAACGGGCCGACGGTGGCACCCTGTTCCTGGATGAGCTGGGCGACATGCCCCTGGAAACCCAGGTCCGGCTGTTGCGCGCGCTCGAGGACGGTCGGGTGATGCGGGTCGGCGGCCGGCAACAGGTCGAGGTCGATGTCCGCCTGCTGGCGGCCACCCATCAGGACCTGGCCCAGGCCATAGCCGAGCGGCGGTTCCGGCTCGATCTCTACCATCGCGTCGCCGGCATCGAACTGCAGATCCCGCCCCTGCGCGAGCGACCGGAGGACATCGCCACGCTTGCGATCGGCTTCTTCGCACGCGCGGTCCGGGCCGCGACGGTCCGCAGTCCGGGCATCGGTGCCGAAGCGCTGCTGTGCCTGCAGCGGTGGCACTGGCCGGGAAACGTCCGGGAGCTGCGCCAGGCCATCGAGGGCGCGGTCGCCATGCTGGCACCGGGCGAGGCGCTCAGCCGCCAGCATCTGCCCACGGCACTGCGCGGCGAGGGGCCGCGGGCCAGCGACCTGACCCTGGCAGCGGCACTCGCCCGCGCCGAGCACGGCGCTCTGTTGCAGGCATTGGCGGTGGCCGGCGGCGACCACCGTCGTGCCCGCGATCTCCTGGGCATCGGCAAGACCACGTTCTACAAGCTGCTGCGCAGTCACGGCCTGTCGCGACAGGGGGACCCCGATGACGACTGAGCAGCCGACCGAGCGACTCGAGCGGCAGGCGCTGACCCAGCTCGCCGAAGGACTGGCATCCGGCCTTTCCGGCGATCCGTCGCAGATGGTCGGCAGCCGGTTCGGTCGCTACCGCGTGCTTGGCCTGCTCGGCAGTGGCGGCATGGGCGCCGTCTACCTGGCCGAACAGACCGAGCCGGTGCAGCGTCGGGTCGCCATCAAGCTGGTCGCCGGACGCCGTCTGGACGGCGATCGGCTGGCGCTGTTCGCGCTCGAGCGCCAGGCGTTGGCGCACATGGCGCATCCGGCGATCGCCCAGGTGTTCGACGCTGGCGCCACCGCCACTGGCGTGCCCTACCTGGTGATGGAGTTCGTCGAGGGCCAGACCCTGTCGGACTGGCTGGTCCGCGAACGGCCGTCGATTCCGCAGTGCGTCGCCCTGCTGCGCGACGCCTGCCTGGGCGTCGCGCACGCCCACCGTCGCGGCATCGTCCACTGCGACCTCAAGCCCGGAAACATCCTGGTCACCCGCATCGACGGCCAGCCACGCCCGAAGATCATCGATTTCGGCATCGCCCGCGGCCCCGGCCATGTTTCGCTGGCGGGCGACGGCAGCGGTACCCCGGGTTACATGAGCCCGGAGCAGGCCGGCGATTCCCGCCGCATCGATACCCGCAGCGACGTCTACAGCCTGGGTCTGGTCCTCTATGAGGCCATCGCCGGCCGGCGCTGGCACGATGTCGAGGGCCTGACAGGGCTCGGCACCGACGACATGCGTCGACGCATCGAGGCGGCCGGTCCGGCACGACTGGCCGCCGCCGGGAACCGCCCGCACTTGCCCGCCGTGCGCGCGCGCGAGCTGGGCGAAATCATCGCGCGGGCCACGGCGACCGCGCCGGAGCAGCGCTATCAGGGCGCCGAGGCGCTCGCCGCCGACCTGCAGCGCTGGTTGGAGCATGCGCCGGTCGAGGCGATGGCCGGCGGCGCGCTCTACAGGCTGCGCTGCCTGGCGCGGCGCAACGCGTTGGCGACGACGCTGGCGGTGCTCGCCACGCTGGCCCTGGCGCTGGGCGTCGCCGGCCTGTATGGCGGCCTGCGCGAAGCGGAGCGCCAGGCAGCCGTGGCCAGCGCGCGGGGACAGGATCTCGAGCAGGTGGTGGCGTTCCAGCAGCGCCTCCTGGGCGGCCTGGACGTGCGACGGTTCGCGTCCGGTTGGGTTGAGGGCCTGGTCGAACGCGCGGCGCAGGCCGCCAGCGACGAGCGGCGGATCGCGCCGGAGGATCTGCGTGCGGCGCTGGCTGCCCTGCCGGTCGTCGACGTGTCGCGCCAGACCCTGCTGCAGGCGGTGCTGCAACCGGCGGCCGAGGTCATCGCCGGGCAGTACGCGGATCAGCCGCGGGTGCAGGCGGCCCTGCGCGCGTCGCTGGGTCGGACCCTGCTGGATCTCGCCCTGTTCTCCCAGTCCCTGGAGCAGCTCGAACTCGCCGCCGCGCAGCTGGACGCCGATGGCGCCGGCAACAGCCGGCAACGACTGCGGATCGAGCTCGATCGCGCCTCCGCGGAGCGCGGCCGCGGCGACCTCCAGCAGGCGCTGTCGCGCCTGCTGCCGCTCCCGGCCCAGGTTGCCGCCCTGCCCCCCGGACCGCCCGACACCCTGTTGCCGGAAACCGAGCTGATGCTGTCGGCCGTCCTCAGCGACCTGAACCGGCTCGACGAGGCGCGCGGCCACGCCGAGCAGGCAGCGGCCCGCTTCCGGGAGGTCGGCGAACTCGGTCGCGCCCTGCAGACCGAGGCCCACCTCCTGCTCAACGAGATCACCCTGCAGGGACGCTGCGATCTGGACCTGCGGAAACGCATGCACGACTCCATGGCGGAGGCCGAAACCGCGGGACTGCCGCCCCGGCAGCGTGCGCTCACCTACCAGGCCCTGGGCAACTGCGACCTGTCCAGGGGCGCCTCGCGCAGCGCGGCGACCAGCTTCGAGGCCGCCTACCAGGCGATCCGCGAGCACAGCGGCGAGGACGATCCCAACACCCAGTACATGCGCGCCACCGCCCTGTTCCTGGCGGTCGAGTCGGGCCGCCTGGATGATGCCGTCCAGGCGGCGCTGGCCGACGCCGCCGAGCGCGGCGAGCGCCTGACCGGTCCGACCACGGTGTTCGCGGTGCTGCCCCGGATCGGGCTGGCGGAGCTGCATTCGCGCCGCGGCGAACACACGCTCGCCCTGGCCGGCCACGAGGAACTGGCCACGCGCCTCGGCGGCGACGATGTGCGCGGCGCAGTTCGCTACCTCAGTCAGGCCTACCAGGGCACCGCCCTGTTCCGGGCGGATCGGGCATCTGCAGGATCCGGCGCGCTGGCCGAGGCCGAGGCCACCTGCGAACAGGCCCACGGCCAGGACAACTCCACCTGCCTGGGATTCCGCCTGGCGCGCCTGCAGAAGGCGTTCGAGGCCGACCCGACCTCGGTGCCGCTGGAGCAACTGTCGACCTTGCGCGGCGACGCCCATCGCGTGTTCGCCGAAGGGCACGTCTATCGGCTGTTGGCGGACTGGCTGCTCGTCCAGGCACTGCAGGGCGGTGGTCGCAGCGCCGAGGCGGATCGCCTGCGCGACACCAGCCTGCGCCCGGCGCTGGACCGGCTCGATGCGCGCGAGTTCGGCAACGACGAGGCGCGGGCGCTGGACGCCATCCGCCGGGATCTCGCCCGCCGTTGAGCCTCGCCCCGGATATCTCGCGAGGCCGCCAGGATCGCATCGTGGTGCGGGCAGCGGACCGTTGGGCAATGAAGGCGCATTCGAGTCAGCGTCGATCCGGCCGACGGCGGCAGACCGCGCCATGGCGCGCAGATCGGCAGCCGCAGCAGCGGCCCCAGGAAACAGCCGGCTGCGAGCGCTACCGGATCAGGGGCCGGCCGCCCTGTCCGGCAGGCCCTTCTCCAGCTCGATGAAGTGCAGGTCGTCGCGAAGCGGCACGCCGAAACGCGCCTGCCCGTAGGGGAAGGGATGGCTGCGCCCAGTGTCTGCGTAGCCGCGGCGCAGATACCAGGAGATCAGGCTGTCGCGCAGCCAGATCACCTTCATACGCATGCGCCGGGCATCGAAATCCTGCCAGGCGCGCCGCTCCGCCTCCGCCAGCAGGGCGTCGCCGATGCCCTGGCCCTGCAGTCCCGGCGCCACCGCGAACAGACCGAACCAGCAGTCATCGCCCTCGCGCGCGATGTGGCAACAGCCGACCGGCATGCCCTGCCGGTGCGCGAGCAGCACGGCCTGCCCGCCCGCCAGCATCGCCGCGACCGCCTCGGCGTCGGTGCGCTGGCCATCGAGGAAGTCGGCTTCGGTGGTCCAGCCTGCGCGGCTGGCCTCGCCGCGATAGGCCGAATGCGCCAGCGCGACGACGGCCCCGATGTCATCGGGCGTCGCGTATCGGACATCCAGGCCGCCGACCTGCGGAAGCCACTCGGGCAATCGGTACCGCCAGTCGTACTCCATGTAGCAGGCGGTCGCCGCGGCCACCGTCTCGCCGGCCAGGCGCGCCACCACGTGCAGGGCGGCGTCGATACCGGCGCTGATTCCGGCCGCGCAGACCAGCGGACCGTCGCTGGTGTAGCGCACGCCGCGCACCAGGGTCGCCCCGGCGACCTGGCCCAGCTCGTCCCAGGCCTGGTGATGGGTGGTGAAGCGCCGACCCGCCAGCAGTCCGGCGGCAGCCATCGCGCGCGCGCCCGTGCAGACCGACAACACCGCCTCGGCAGTGCCTGCGCGGGCGCGCAGCCAGTCCAGCCAGGCCGGATCGCCCGCGACCCGGCGGCTGCCGCTGCCGCCCGGCACGATCAGCACCTGGGCAGGCGATACCTCGTCCCGGCCGGCGTCGGCGAACACCTGCAGGCCGTTGACGGCGATCACCGGGCCGGGCCGCTCCGCCACCAGCCGCACCTCGAACAGGTCGTGTCCGTGCAGTTCCGAAGCCACCGAGAACACCTCGAACGGCCCGGCAAAGTCGAGCACCTCGACGTCTGGATAGACCAGCAGGGCGACGCGCCGCCTCATGCCAGCAGCGATCGCGCCCGTTCCAGGGCCTCGGCCAGGGCGTCGACCTCGGCCTCGGTGTTGTAGAAGGCCAGCGAGGCACGGCAGGTGGCCGGAACCCCGAAACGCCGCATGAGCGGGTGCGTGCAGTGGTGCCCGGAGCGCACCGCGATGCCGTCGAGGTCGATCAGGGTGGCGACATCCTGGGCCTGGGCGCCGTCCACGACGAAGGAGAATACCGGCACCCGCTCGGCGGCATCGGCCCCGATCAGGCGCAGGCCGGGAACCCGGGACAGGCAACGTCGGGCATGGGCGCCGAGTTCGCGCTCGCGATCGGCGATGGCCTCCATGCCGATGCCCGCCAGGTAGCCGGCCGCCGCGCCAAGACCGATCAGCCCGGCGATGTTCGGGGTGCCTGCCTCGAACCGGTGGGGCGGATCGGCGTAGGTGCTGCCCTCGAAGCGCACCTCGCGGATCATTTCGCCGCCGCCCATGAACGGTGGCATCGCGGCGAGCAGCTCCGGGCGCCCCCAAAGGGCGCCGCTGCCGGTGGGGCCGAACATCTTGTGGCCGGTGATGACGTAGAAATCGCAGCCGATCGCCTGGACGTCGACCGGCAGATGCGGCGCCGCCTGGGAGCCGTCGACCAGCGTCGGCACGCCGCGCTCGCGTGCCATCGCGCACAGCGCCCGCGCCGGGTTGACGGTGCCCAGGGCGTTGGAGACATGCACGAACGCGAACAGCCGGACGTCCGGGGTCAGGAGCGCCGGCAGCGCGTCCATGTCGAGTTCGCCGGCATCGGTCACCGGCACCACCTTCAGGTGCGCTCCGGCGCGCTCGCAGGCCAACTGCCAGGGCACGATGTTGGCGTGGTGCTCCATGCCGGTCAGCAGCACGGCGTCGCCAGGCCGCAGGTGGCTGCTGCCCCAGCTGTGCGCCACCAGGTTGATCGCCTCGGTGGTGCCGCGGGTCAGCACGACGCCCTCGCGCGAGGGCGCGTTGAGGAACGCTGCCAGGACGTCGCGGACGGCCTCGTAGGCGGCGGTGGCCTCGCTGCCGAGCGTGTGCACGGCACGCGAGACGTTGGCGTTGTACTCCCGGTAGTAGCGGTCCATGGCCACCAGCACCGGCTCCGGGCGCTGCGCGGTGTTGGCATTGTCCAGATAGACCAGCGGCTTGCCGTGGACCCGGCGGCCCAGCGCGGGGAAGTCGGCGCGCAGCCGTCGCCAGTCGGGCCCCGTGGCGACTGCCGGGTTCGCGCTCATGCAGCCGCCGCCTGGCCGGTCAGGGCAGCCAGGCGCCCCGGCACCGGCCAGTCGCCGGCGAAACCGGCCAGCGCTTCAGCGGCGAAGGCACGGACCAGCAGGGCGCGCGCGGCCTCGGCGTCGATGCCTCGGCTGCGCAGGTAGAACAGTGCCAGGGGATCGAGCTGGCCGATGGTGGCGCCGTGCGCGCAGCGCACATCGTCGGCGTGGATTTCCAGGACCGGCTTGACGTCGATCTCCGCCTGGGACGAGCCCAGCAGGCTCTTGCACTCCAGCCGCGCGTCGGTGCCATCGGCACCGGTGGCGACCAGGATCTGGCCGTCGAACACTGCGCGCGCGCGGTCGTCGGCCAGCGCACGCCAGGTGGTGGTGCTGGAACAGTCCGGCGCGAGGTGGCGCAGGCGCATTTGCACGTCGGCGTGCTGGCGGCCGGCAAGCACGAAGGCGCCACCCAGTTCGGCACTGGCGCCCGCACCCGCGAGATCGACGGCCAGCTCATGGCGGGACGGCGCCGCGCCGGCGTCGAGCGCCTGCAGGCGCAGGCGGGCACCAGCGGCCAGCGTGATCCCGGTGCGCAACAGCAGCGACAGGCCCGGCGCCGGCGCGTTCACGAACGCAAGGTCCAGTTCGGCGCCCTGCGCCAGCGAAATGGCGCTCGCCACCGTGGCCAGGGCCGGCGTGCCGGCGCCGTCGAAATCGAAGAGGATGCGCGCCCTGGACCCGGCGCCAAGCTCGATGCGGTGCCGCAGGTGCCAGGCGCGATCGTCCGCACCGGCGCCCGACCGGTGCGCGATCACCAGCCAGTCGCCGGCATCGCCGTCGGCGTCGAGCCGCAGGTCGGCGCCGTCGATGGCGAAAGCCCGATTGAGATGGTCGAAGACGTCGGCGGCTGCATCTCCTGGCGGCGGCGCGCCGGTGTCCACCCGGAAGCCCGGTTGCGCTCCGGACACGCCGTTTCCTGTGCACCGGCCATCGCGGAACAGCAGGGTCCTGGCCGGCACCGGCTCCGGGGGGGCGAGCGAGGCCGGGCGTGGCGTGCGCTCACCCAGGGCATGCAGGGAGGTGTAGCGCCAGTGTTCCTGGCGGCGCGCCGGCCAGGCGGCGGCGCGCGCCGCTTCCAGCGCCTGGCGCCTGGCCGGCTGGTCGGCCGGCAGGTCGGCGGAATCGAGCGCCTGCTGCAGCGGCGTGGCCATCAGGCAGCCCCGCGAACCTTGCGCTCGGCGACCCAGGCGTAGCCGTGCGCCTCGAGTTCGCCGGCCAGCGTGTGATCGCCGGATTCGACGATGCGGCCATCGGCCAGCACATGCACCCGGTCGGGCACCACGTAGTCCAGCAGACGCTGGTAGTGGGTGATCAGCACGAAGCCGCGCGCCGGCGACCGCAGGGCATTGACGCCCTCGGCCACCTGCCGCAGGGCATCGATGTCGAGCCCGGAGTCGGTCTCGTCAAGGATCGCCAGCGCCGGCTCCAGCACCGCCATCTGGAAGATCTCGTTGCGCTTCTTCTCGCCGCCGGAGAAGCCGCTGTTGACGCCGCGGTGCAGCAGGTCGTCCGGCAACGACAGGATCTTGAGGCGGTCGCGCACGCGCTTGAGGAACTGCACCGAGTCGAGTTCCGGCTCGCCGCGCGCCTTTCGCTGGGCGTTGTAGGCGGCGCGCAGGAAATAGGTGTTGTTGACGCCCGGAATCTCCACCGGGTACTGGAAGGCCAGGAACACGCCCGCCGCGGCGCGCGCTTCCGGCGGCATTTCCAGCAGGTCGACGCCGTTGAAGCGCACCGAACCGGCGGTCACCTCATACCCCTCCCGACCGGCCAGCACTGCCGCCAGGGTGCTCTTGCCGGCGCCGTTCGGGCCCATGATGGCGTGCACCTCGCCCGGCAGGACGACGAGGTCCAGGCCCTTGAGGATGGCCTTGCCGGCCACCGAAACGTGCAGGTTGTCGATCTTCAGCATGTCTGTCCGGGCTTTCAGTCGAGGTAGCAGGCGAGGTCGGCGGGTACGGGCAGCGAACGCAAGGCGCCTACGTCGGCACCGCCGGTGTTGCCGCGCGGCACCCACAGCAGGGTCTTGGTGAGCGCCGCCGGGATGCGCATGGCCTGTCCGAGCAGTTCGCGCGGGTCGCGGCGACGCCAGCCGATGGCGAACATGGCCAGATGCGCGCGGGTATGCGCCCAGGTGTTGCGCTGCCCGATCACGTGGGCGCGTTCGAAATGGCGGAAGGCGACGTCGAGGTCGCCGGCGGTCGAAGCGGCACGGCCGGCCGCCATCTCGGACTGCCAGGCGCGGCGGGCGTCGGGGCGCAGCCTCACCCCACCGCCCCTTCCAGCGACACCTCGAGCAGGCGCTTGGCCTCGACCGCGAACTCCATCGGCAGCTCCCGGAACACCTCGCGACAGAAGCCGTCGACGATCATCGACACCGCGTCCTCCTCGCCGATGCCGCGCGCGCGACAGTAGAACAGCTGGTCCTCCGAGATCTTCGAGGTGGTCGCCTCATGCTCGACGATCGCGTCCGGGTGGCGGACCTCGATGTACGGGAAGGTGTGTGCGCCGCACTGCTTGCCGATCAGCAGCGAGTCGCACTGCGTATGGTTGCGGGCGCCGGCCGCAGTCGGCTGGACCTTCACGAGTCCGCGGTAGGTCTGCTGGCCGCGCCCGGCGGAGATGCCCTTGGCGACGATCTTGCTGCGCGTGTTGCGGCCCAGGTGGATCATCTTGGTACCGGTATCGGCCTGCTGACGGTGGTGGGTCAGGGCCACCGAGTAGAACTCGCCCACCGACTCCTCGCCGAGCAGCACGCAACTGGGGTACTTCCAGGTGATCGCCGAGCCGGTCTCCACCTGGGTCCAGGAGATCTTCGAGCGCACGCCGCGGCAGGCACCGCGCTTGGTGACGAAGTTGTAGATGCCGCCGACGCCGTTCTCGTCGCCGGGATACCAGTTCTGCACGGTCGAGTACTTGATCTGCGCGCGGTCCAGGGCGACCAGTTCGACAACGGCGGCGTGCAGCTGGTTCTCGTCGCGCATCGGCGCCGTGCAACCCTCGAGATAGGAGACGTGGCTGTCTTCCTCCGCGATGATCAGGGTGCGCTCGAACTGGCCGGTGTCGCGGGCGTTGATGCGGAAGTACGTGGACAGCTCCATCGGGCAGCGCACGCCGCGCGGAATGAACACGAAGCTGCCATCCGAGAACACCGCCGAGTTGAGCGCGGCGAAGTAGTTGTCGGTGTGCGGCACCACGGTGCCCAGGTAGCTGCGGACCAGTTCCGGATGTTCGCGAACGGCCTCCGAGAACGAGCAGAAGATCACGCCTGCCTCGGCGAGTTCCTTGCGGAACGTGGTGCCGACCGAGACCGAATCGAACACGGCGTCGACCGCAACGCCCGCCAGCCGCGCCCGCTCGTGCAGGGGCACGCCGAGCTTGTCGAAGGTCTCCAGCAGCTTGGGATCGACCTCGTCCAGCGACTTGGGCCGGTTCTTGAGGTTCGGCGCCGCGTAGTAGCTGACCGCCTGGAAATCGATGGGCGCGATGTCCAGCTTGGCCCAGTCGGGCATCGGCAGCATCAGCCAGTGGCGGAAAGCCTGCAGCCGCCACTGCGTCAGCCACTCCGGCTCGCCCTTCTTGGCCGAGATCAGGCGCACCACGTCCTCGTCGAGCCCCGGGGGGACGATGTCGGACTCGATGTCGGTGACGAAGCCGGCGCTGTAGCGCTGGCCAAGCCGGTCGGCGATCTGTTGGGGGGTGGCTGCCATCGTGGGTTCCTGGGCGCGCGGTCAGGCGAGGCGGATGGAGATTTCGCGGGAGTGCCGTGCGCCGGGTGCAGGCATGGCAAGCATCTGCGCAAGACTGAGCTCGCGCAGCCCACGCTCGATCGCGTCGGAAACGCGCTGCCAGGGCCCACGGACCCCGCAATGCGCCTCGTGGCTGCACTGCCCGGCGTGGACCGCGCATTCGGTCACCCCGATCGGACCGTCGATGGCCTCGACGATGCGCGCCACGGCGATGCGCTCCGGCGGCAGGGCCAGGCGATAGCCACCTGCTGCGCCGCGCTGGGACTCGACCAGGCCGGCGCCGGCCAGCATCTTCAGCACCTTGCTGGCGGTCGGCAACTCCAGGCGCGCGGCCTCGGCCAGTTCGCCAGCCGTCCGCAGGCGTTCCGGCGCGTCGGCCATCAGGCCGAGCAGCACGGTCGCGTAGTCGGTGAGCTTGCTTACCCTGAGCATGGCTGGCGCCTCGACGCTGGGGCGAAAACCGCAAATCGGACCGGAATTGTACTGATTGACCGGCCGGCCCGCCAGCGGCCAGCCTGAACGGCATCGCGGCGCAGCCAGGACAGCGTCTGCGCCGGGCTGGCGGCCACCGTTGGAGCGCTGGCCGCAATCAGCGGCGATGGACGGCCGCTCGGCGATGCGACTGCACACGCCATTGATTTGCCGCGAGCCCGTGCGTAGATGCGTCGGACGGGCGACTCCGGCGACCACCTGAATCGTCCTTTTCCCCATGCTGTTAGGATCGGCCCGCCACCGCGCCATCAGGTGCGGCTGGCCGGACGACATCGACCACAGACAACTTTCCAGGAGGGAACCGATGGCCGCATCCAAGCTTGTGGGACTGGTACTGCTCGTGCTGGGCGGAATCCTGCTGTATTTCGGCTTCACCGCCACCGAGAGCATCGGGGAGCGGGTCGTCGAGGGCGTCACCGGGCGCTACACCGATCAGACCATGTGGTACCTGATCGGTGGCGGCGTCAGCGCGGCGGCGGGCCTCGGCCTGCTGTTGTTCGGCCGCAAGTAGGTTCTTGCGCCGGGGCGTCCGCCGGGCCGCGATACGCACGCGATCGGAGGCCCGGCCCGCCAGCCGGGCACGGAGCGGCGGCCGGCCTCCGGGGCGCGTTACTGGAAGCCGTTCGCGAACAGCGGATCGGCGTCCACCACGGCGCCGATCGTCGGCGGGGCCTGTCCGGGCCGCGTCCGTTCGCTGCCCGGCGCCATCGCCGCCCGCTGCGGCGGCAGGAACTGCGGCAGCAGGGTCGGCGCGGGGAACGGCCAGGCGGGTGGACTGGTCGGGTTGCCGTTGCCGGCGCCATTCAGGGGGCTTGCCGCCCCTGGGCGGTAGTCGTGCGCCGCCGGCGCGACGAATCCCGGCGAGGCGCCGGTCAGCATGCCCGTCCACTCCGGTGGCACCACCGTCGCGGCTGCATTGATCCAGTTGTTGCTGCCCGCCACCCTGCGCCCGCCGGCCGCCCACACCGCCTCGACAGTGCGCTCGATACGCAGCTCGCCCGGGCTGCTGCGCCAGATCACGTTGTTGTGCGCCTCCACCGACTCGATGCCCTCGAAGAGCCGGAGCACCGTGGTCGGGTTGCTGCTGCCGGTCACCACGATGGTGTTGTTGACCAGCCGGTAGCGGCCCCGGCTCTCGCCGGTGCCGTCGCCGCCGAGGCGGATCACAGCGCCGAAAGGATTCAGCGGCGAGGAATGGACGATGACGTTGCCAAGCACCTCGGAATCCTCGCGCACCAGACCGACGCTCCAGCCCGGCAACTGCGTGAACTGGTCGGGCCCGATCAGCTCGATCTCGTGGAACCAGGCGCCCTCGAACCAGTTGTAGTGGATCTCGTTGCGCTCGTGCCGGCTCTTGAGCAGGTTGCCGCCGTTGCCCGAATGCACGTAGTTGAAGCGCATCCGGAACACGCTGCCCGGATTGCTCACCTCGTCGCTCTGGATGTAGAGGGCGTGCTGGCTGGAACCGGCACCGGCGTTGCGGATTTCGCTGTACTCAAGAGTCAGGTTGCCCGAATACAGGTCGCTGCTGAGGATGCCCTGGGCCGGGCAGTCGCGGACCAGCAGATCGCGCAACACCACGTCCCGGGCGTTCACGAACACGCACCTGGAGGTGCCGCCGGTGATCTCGAAGCCCTCAAGGACGACATGGTCGGCGCGCCGGAACTCGATGCTGTTGCCGCCGCCGGCGAGCACCGCCCGCTGGCCACCGGCGCCGCGCAACCCGATCACCCGGATCGGCGCTGCGGCGGTGCCGGACTGGCGCAGGATCACGCCGCCGGAATAGCTGCCCGGATCGACCAGCACGCGGTCGCCTGGCTGCAGGGTCACCGCGGCGGTGAGCGCCTGGAGCGTGGCATACGGCCGTCCCGGCCCGACGTGGAAATCGGCCGCCCGGGCCGGAGCGCACAGCGCAAGGACGGCCACCGCCGCCAGCAAGCGGATCGACATCAGACACCCCCTGTGTCCATTGTGGACCGCCACCCTAGCCCCGGTGCGGCCGGATTTCCGCGACAGCGGTCATGATCGGCGCCCGGCATTCCGGGCGGGAGCGCCCACAGCGCAGCTGCGCGGCGACCGGGCCGAGGGCAAGGACACGCCCCGCCGAAGCAAGCGCACGCTCCTCACAGGACCAGGCGATCCCGTCGGAACCCAGGTGTCGCCCCCTGGCCTGACGCGGGCGGACCCGCCAGCCTCCGGGGCCGGTTTCGCCCTGCGCCTGCGGCCTGTGGAATCACGACCGTCGCGGCCGATCGTCAAGTCGGCCCTTCCGGCACTCGCCCGGAGGGGCGACCGGCCGGTCGAGCGCGTTCCCAGCCGCTGCGCCGGCCGACCAGCTCTGGCCGCAACCGGCCAGCTGTCATTCGACAGCCTGCCGGTCTTGGCGGGTCGGCCTCGCGGATTCGTAGTACAGCGCCCTGAACCCGGTGACGAACCGGGCGGCAGGGCCGTCCAACTGGCCGATCAGCTCCAGCTCGGGCGTGAACCAGGCCGGCGCCTGGGTTCGGCTGCCGACCAGGAGATTTCCTGCGTCGTCGACATGAATGTCGTCGCCGTACCAGAAATAGGTCTGTGCGACCAACCGGTTGCTGGTGCCCTGGAAGGCGAGCAGACGGAAGAAGAAGCCCGAGTAGCCGCCCATGGTCACGTAGGTGCGGTCGGTGGCTGCCGAGTAGGCCACGTCGCGGATGCCGACCATCCTTGGGTTGACGACACCCGTGAGCCCATCCGGATCGTCTATGTTCGTGAACGCGTGGATGAATGCGCCACCGGGCGTCCGGCGGTAGAGCGTGGAATCCGCACCGACCAGGAGTTCACCGTTGGGCAGGACATCGAGGCCATATGCCGGATCGGCGACCAGGCGTCGCCCAGATCGGGTCGTCTGGTTGAACTCGTAGATGCCACCGGACGTTCCGACGTAGAAGACGTGGCGGTCCGGCGCGAACGCGATCTTGCCGAGACTGAGGTTGCCGGCGCTCCAGGCGCCGTTTCCGAACCGCGCCATCAACTGGCCATCCGGCCCCAGCACCTCGACCGTGGTCAGCAAGGGGCCCTGCGTGCCCGCTCTTACGACGTACAACAGGCCGTCCGGACCGATCGCCAGGCCACGGACGTCGTGGTTGCTGCCCCAGGGCAGACTCGCGACCAGGACGCCCGCGTCGTCGTAGGCATTGATCGCGGTTTCGCTGGTGCTGTAGTGAAAGTCAGGATGCAGCTGGAAGGCCCGCAGGCCAGGCGCAACCAGCCAGAGCGCGGCAAGCAACGCGATCGACATGCGGCGTCGGGCCATGTTCTCCTCCCATGCGGACCCATGCATGGTAGTGGTCATGTGGATCCGAAACCACCGGATCCAGCCGTGCCGGCGGCCGAGACGACCGTCCGGCCCGGTGCATCCGGATCGCTGCGGGAACGTCGCAGGATCCGGGGCATGCCGCGACGCCCTGCACGCCCCACGACCGGGGGCACGACCCGACCCGGCATCCGGGCTAGACTGCCGCCCCGCCCTGTGGTCGCCGACAATCCCGCATCCATGCCAGAGTCCCCCGATCGCGCCGAGGCCCGCCTGCAGTTCGTGCATCGCCACTGTGGCGATGCCGCGCGCGTGGAGCCGGCGTCCTCGGATGCCAGCTTCCGCAGCTACTGGAGGGTCCAGGGCGCGGCCGGCGGCAGCCGGATCCTGATGGACGCGCCCCCCCCGCAGGAGGATGTCCGCCCATGGCTCGACGTCGCCCGCCGACTGCGCGCCGCTGGCGTCCATGCGCCCACGGTGCACGCCCAGGATGTCGAGCTTGGCTTCCTGCTGCTGGAGGACCTGGGCGAGCGCCTCTACCTGGCGGCCTTGACCGATGCCACCGTAGGCAGGCTCTACGGCGACGCACTCGAGGCGCTGTGGCGGATGCAGCGCGGCGGCGCCACCCACGGGCTGTCCGACTACGACGAGACACGGCTGGTGGCCGAGATGGCGCTGATGCCGACGTGGTTCCTGCACCGCCACCTCGGCGCCGATCCGGACGGCTTCGACCACAAGGCGATCGACGATGCCTTCGCGCGCCTGGCGGGCAATGCCCTGGACCAGCCCCAGGTGTTCGTGCACCGCGACTTCCACTCCCGCAACCTGCTGGTGACCGGCCAGGACAACCCGGGCGTCATCGATTTCCAGGACGCCGTACGCGGTCCGATCACCTACGACCTGGTCTCTCTGCTGCGCGATTGCTACGTGGCATGGCCGGCGCAGCGGGTCGATGCCTGGGTGGAACAGTACCGGCAACGACTGGTCGAGGGCGGAGCGACGGACGCGGATCCGCGGCGCTTCCGGCGCTGGTTCGACCTCATGGGCCTGCAACGGCATCTGAAGGTTCTCGGCATCTTCTGCCGTCTGTGGTACCGGGACGGCAAGTCCGGCTACCTCGGCGACCTGCCCCTGGTCTGGCGCTATTGCCTGGACGTCATGGACCAGTACCCCGAGTTCGCGGAGCTTCGCGAGCAGATGGCCGGCGCCATCGGCCGCCGAGACCTGACCCGGCCCGCGTCTTCGCCCCCGCAATCGCCATCGCCATGAAGGCGATGGTGTTCGCCGCCGGTCGTGGCGAGCGCATGCGACCGCTCACCGACACGGTGCCCAAGCCGCTGCTCGCGGTAGCCGGCAGGCCGCTGGTCGTCTGGCATCTGGAGAAGCTGGCCGCACGAGGCATCCGGGACGTGGTTATCAACCTGTCGCATCTGGCATCCGTGGTACGCACGGCGCTGGGCGACGGCGGCCGTTGGGGACTGAGAATCGCCTACAGCGATGAGGGACCCCTGCCGCTCGAGACCGGTGGCGGTCTTCTGCAGGCCCTTCCGATGCTCGGTGGCGAACCCTTCTTGTTGGTCAACGCCGATGTCTGGAGCGACGTCGATTACGGCAGCCTTCCGGACGAACCCTCCGGATTGGCCAACCTGGTCCTGGTCGACAATCCGGATCACCACGCCGCAGGCGACTTCTGGCTGACCGCGGATGACCAGGTTCTGGACGACTCCCCGCCCGAGGGCGCGAAGCGCCTCACCTACGCCGGGGTGGGCGTCTACCGGCCGGAGATCCTGCAGGGTTGGCGCGCCGTGATCGGCCACGCGCCCGGGGCGCGCGACATGCCGCCGAGGTTTCCGCTCGCGCCGTTGCTGCGCGCGGCGATGCGCAAGGGCCAGGTATCGGGCCGCCACCATGCCGGCCGCTGGTGCGATGTCGGCACCCCCGGTCGCCTGGCCAGCCTGGACCGGCTGCTGACAGGCCTGTCCTGACGCCTCTGCCCCCGGCGGGGTTTCATCCCCGGGGCGCCGTCCGCAACGCTGGCGATCGTGTGTTCGTGGCCAGCCCGCTGCGGGCTCGAGACCATTGACCGGCAGGTGTGAATTACCGGAACCCGCAGTTTTTAATCGCAGGTTCATGCACGGCCCTCGTTCTTGACGCCCTCTGGACGAAATCGCCGCATCCCGGCTGAACGCTTCACCAAGCTTGCACAAGCGGCCTTTTGCGGGCAGTCAGCTAGGTGAATCCAGGGCCGAACAGGGACCGCCGGACCCCTTCCCGGAGCCTGCCGACCTGCCTAGTTTTGATCCCGGCCCCGCCCGGGAGAAAGACGATGACGCGCCCCACGCTTCGAGCCCTTTGCCTGCTGATGACCCTGTTCGCGCCTGCAGCGGTCCTCGCCCAGGTCACGCCCAACCTGTTCCTGACGGTCGGACCTGGCGAGCCCGAGCCCGGACCCGGCCTGCTGTCCAGCCACATTGTCGAGGTCGACCTTTCGATCGTCCGCGCCGCACCGGTGCTGCTGGTCAACGCGCCGGGCTACCTGAGGGTAGCGATGCGCACGTCCTTCGAGGAACGCGACGACGGGTTCCGATGGGCCGGTCGCATCGACGCCGGCAACGAGGTGGTGATCACCGCGCAGCGGGGCCACCTTCATGTCTGGTTCGGAGGCGTCGACGGCCGCTGGCATGTCCATCCCCGCGGCGCCGCACTCCGACTGTCCGAGGTCGACACCAGTTTCGACTTCCCCCACGACCAGATCGTCGATCCGCCCGCCCCGCCTGTGAATCCCGACCTCCCGCCGACGCATCCCAAGAGCGGCCCGGGGACCGTCGAGGGCGGCATGGTCCACATCGATTTCTGGATCCTCTACACCCAGGCTGCGCGCGACGGGGCTGGCGGCGAGAACGAGATACAGGCGTTTGCCCAGCACCTGATCGACGTCAGCAACCAGGCCCTTGCCAACAGCGGCATCGACGAGGTTCGTTACCGCCTGCGCCGCGCGTCCATGGCCAACATCCCGGACGGGCTGAGCGCGAACGACACGCTGCTCTCGCTTCGCGGGTTGCCCGGTCTTGCACAGATGCGCACCGCCTATGGCGCCGATGCGGTGGTGCTGCTGGCGGAAAACTTCAGCGACTGGTCGGCTGGGGTCGCCTATATCCAGCGCAATCCCGGGCCGGCCTTCGCCGAGAACGCGCTCGCCGTGGTCTCCCGCCACTGGACGCAGTCCAGCCCGGTGTTCACCCACGAGACCGGCCATCTGCTCGGCATGGAGCACGACCCCGACACGGCCGGCCTGCCGCCGGGCGCCTCCGCATTCCCCTGGGCTCACGGCCACCGGTCGGCGGTCGGCGACGATCCGCCACCGGAGCCCGGCTTCCACACCATCATGGCGTATCATCACATCAACTGCGGAACCCCTTGTTCGAGCGTGCTGTATTTCTCCAACCCCGATATCGAGATCGACCTGGCCGGTACCCCGACCCCGGTGGGTGTCAGCGGCGAGCGCGACAACGCCCGGGTGGCGCGTGAGGTGGCGGCCATCAATGCCGCGTTCCGCGACGAGACCGACGCACTGATGGTGGGCGGCTTCGACTATGCCCTGTGATGTCCTGACCTTGTGACCGGCGCGGCATCGACGCTTGCAGGCAACCCGCCCACCCTCCGGGTCGAAGCGTTCCCGAGAGAGGACCGCCTGTCGCCCGGCCAGCCGCTGATCGTCGATCTCAGGGTCGAGAATCGGTCGTCCGCCGACCTCGCCCAGGTGCTGGTCGCCAGCGGCAGCTTCACCCTGACCTCGGGCGTCGGTGCGACCGGCATCGGCTGCACGCTGGAAATCTCCACGACCACGCCCCTGCCGCCATTGCCGCCGCGCCCGCCGCTGTTCGCCTTCACCTGGCAGGCCGGGCCACTGGCCGCCGGTGAGTCGGCGAACTGCACGGCGCATCTGCCGGGCACGCTGCATCCCGGAACCGAAACCATCGGAATGGCGAGCCTGGCGGCCGGCGTGCTGCAGCAGCATCCGGGCTTTTCCTATGTGATCGTCGCACCGCCGCTGCCGGTGCCCGGGCCGACCGCGCCTTTCCTGCCGCTGCTCGCACTGGCGATGCTGGCTGCCGCGCTCGCCGCGTTCGCCCGTCCCCGTTCCGGCTGAATCCGCTTGCCCGCAGCGCCGCAGGCTATGCTTGCGCCATGGCCGATTTCCGCATCGACCCGGACGGGGATGCCGTGCTCGAAGCGCGCGGCGCCTGGACGCTGGACAATTTTGCGCGCCTGCAGCCGCGCCTCGACCAGGCGACGCCGCCCACGCGGCCCCTCCCCGGTGTCGACCTCTCCGGGCTGTCCCTGCTCGACAGCGCCGGCGCGCTGCTGATCGCGCGCGTCCTGCACCGCCACCGCCTGGACATGGCTGCCGTGGCCGGTGCCAACGAAGCCCAACGGGCATTGCTGGCTGCGGCCCTGGCGACCCTGGACCAACCGGTCGCGCATCCGCGCCCTCCGCACTGGACCGACCTTTTCGCCCACGCCGGCTCGGCGACCCTGGAACTGGTCGCCCAGGTCAGGCGCCTGCTGGGCTTCGTCGGCGAGGTGTTGATGGCCGTGCCGACAGTGCTGTTCCGTCCGCGCCGCTGGCGGCCCGTCTCGGTGGTGCACCACATCGAGCAGACCGGCGTCGACGCGCTGCCGATCGTCGCCCTGCTTTCCTTCATGGTCGGCGCCGTGATCACCTTCCTGGGCGCGGTCGTGCTCCGCGACTTCGGCGCCAGCGTTTTCGCGGTGGAGCTGGTCTCTTTCTCGTTCCTGCGGGAATTCGGCGTGCTGCTCGCGGCGATCCTGCTGGCCGGCCGGACCGCAAGCGCCTTCACCGCGCAGATCGGCGCCATGAAGGCGCGCGAGGAGATCGACGCCATCCGAACCCTGGGCATGGACCCGATCGAGGTTCTGGTGCTGCCGCGGCTGCTCGCCCTGCTGATCGTGGTCCCCCTGCTCAGCTTCGTGGCGATGGCCTCCGGCATCCTCGGCGGCCTGGTGATCTGCGCCCTGTCGCTGGAAATCACGCCGGCGATGTTCCTGGCACGCTTCCAGGACACCTTCGAACTGCGCCACTTCGCGGTCGGCATCGCCAAGGCGCCGGTTTTCGCGGTTGTGATCGGCCTGATCGGCTGCCTGGAGGGCTTCAAGGTCGAGGGCAGCGCGGAATCGGTCGGCCAGCGCACCACGTCGAGCGTGGTGCAGTCGATCTTCCTGGTGATCCTGCTGGACGCGGTGTTCGCCCTGGTCTTCCAGGAACTCGGCCTGTGACCCGGGAACCGGAAAACGTCATCGAGGTGCGCGGCCTGGACAGCCGGTTCGGAAGCCAGGTTGTGCATCGCGGCCTGGATCTGGACGTGCGTCGCGGGGAGATCCTCGGCGTGGTCGGCGGCTCCGGCTCCGGAAAGTCGGTCCTGATGCGCAGCATCGTCGGGCTGCGTCGGCCCGACGGGGGCCGGGTGAAGGTGTTCGGCAGGGACCTGGCCAGCCTGCCCGTCGCGGGCCGCCGGGCCGTGGAGCGGCGCTTCGGCATACTGTTCCAGGACGGCGCCCTGTTCTCATCACTGACCGTCGGCGAGAACGTCAAGGTCCCGCTGCGCGAATGGCACCCCGACCTGGATCCCTTCCAGCTCGAACTGCTTAGCGACCTGAAGGTCGTCCTGGCAGGATTGCCGGAGCCCGCGGGCGACAAGTATCCCAGCCAGTTGTCGGGTGGCATGCGCAAGCGCGCCGCCCTGGCGCGCGCCCTGGCGCTGGACCCGGACATCCTTTTCCTCGACGAGCCCACCGCGGGTCTGGATCCCATCGCCGCTGCTGCCTTCGATGCCCTGCTGCGCACCCTGCGCGATGCGCTGGGACTGACCGTGTTCCTGATCACCCACGACCTGGACACCCTGTACACCATCTGCGACCGGGTCGCGGTGATCGCCGAGCAGCGCATCCTGGTCAACGCGCCCCTGGCCGAGGTCGAGCAATTCGAACACCCCTGGGTCAGGGACTACTTCCACGGCCCGCGCGGCCGTGCCGCCGGTGCGGCCGCAATTCGCGCCGCCGATTCCTTCGAGACGGAAACGCCCCGACAGACATGACTACCACCTCCGCCACCGAAGCCAATCCCCTGCAGGAGTACTTCCGCAACAACCCGGGCAGGCTGATCAACAAGTGGCTGCACTATTTCGACGTCTATCACCGTCACTTCGCCCGGTACCGTGGCCGGCCCTGCACTCTGGTCGAGATCGGCGTCTACCACGGCGGTTCTCTGCAGATGTGGCGGGACTACCTGGGACCGCAGGCCCGCATCATCGGCGTCGACATCAATCCCAGGCTGACCGGGCTGGACGAGCCGGGCGTCGAGATCGTCATCGGCGACCAGTCGGACCGCGGCTTCCTGCGCGAGCTCGCCCGACGTGCCGGTGCCATCGACATCCTGATCGACGATGGTGGCCATACCATGGCGCAGCAGATCACCACGCTCGAGGAACTCTACGGCGCGGTGGCTGCGGACGGCGTGCTGCTGGTCGAGGACACCCACACCAGCTACTGGCGGGAATACGGCGGCGGCCTGCGCAACCCGTTCACGTTCATGGAGTTCGCCAAGCGCCTGGTCGACGAACTGAACGCCTGGCACTCCCGCGACGCCAACAGCCTGGCGCCCGGTCCGTTCACCACGACGGCGCGATCCATGCACTTCTACGACAGCATCGTGGTGATCGAGAAGGGGCCGCACCCGAAACCGTCCGAAGCGGCCACCGGCACGCCCAGCTTCCCGATCGAAACCCCGGTCAACGAGCCCGCGCCACGTTGAAGCGGTGGCGCGGGCCGGGCCGCATGCGGCCGGCTGTCGGGTCCCGCAAACGAAACGGGCGCCGCTGCGAGGCGGCGCCCGTCCGGTGATGCTGCGAGGACCGTCGGTCGAAGACCGGGCCTCAGGCTTCCGGTACGACCTCGATCTTGACGGTCCGCTCGACGTCGGCGTGCAGGTGCACCACGACCTCGAACTCGCCGACCTTGCGGATCGCACCCTCGGGCATGATCACCTCGCTCTTCGACAGCGGCTTGCCGGCGCTGGTGAAGGCCTCGGCGATGTCGCGCGGACCGACCGAGCCGAACAGCTTGCCCTCGGTGGAGGCGTTGGCCTTGATGGTGACGCTGGCCTCCTCGAAGGCGGCGGCACGGGTGTTGGCGTCGGCCAGAAGCTGGTTGGCCTTGGCCTCGTAGTCGGCGCGACGGGCCTCGAAGGTCTCGATGTTGGCCTTGGTCGCCGGCACCGCCTTGCCCTGCGGGACCAGGTAGTTGCGGCCGTAGCCCGGCTTCACCTTGACCCGGTCGCCCAGGCCGCCGAGGTTGGTCACCTTCTGCAGCAGAATCAGTTCCATGGTGGTTCTCCGTGTCCGTTAGCGGGCGGGCCCGCAACTGCGTGGCTGTCCGAACATGCGCCGGACGGCCGGCCGGGGATTCGCCCGGACCGGCCGCGCCGGATCAGTGGTTGTCGGTGTAAGGGATCAGCGCCAGGAAGCGCGCGCGCTTGATGGCGGTGGCGAGCTGCCGCTGGAAGCGCGCCTTGGTGCCGGTGATGCGGCTGGGAACGATCTTGCCGTTCTCGGTCACGTACTGGCGCAGGGTGCCCAGATCCTTGTAGTCGATCTCGGTGACGCCCTCGGCGGTGAACTTGCAGAACTTGCGGCGGCGGAAGAAACGGGACATGGCGGGCTCCTTCAGGCGGCGGGCTGGCTGTCGTCGCCGGCGTCGGCGCCGGCCTCCTCGTCACCGCCCTGGCGCGGGCTCAGCGACTTCGGCTCGGGATCGGCATAGCCGTACTCGGTCTCGATCCGGCGCGGCTTCTCATCCTTGTTCTTGAGGATGTAGGACTGCTCGGTGACCGGCTCCTCACGGCTGATGATCAGGTGACGCAGTACCGCATCGTTGAAGCGGAAGCCGGCTTCCAGCTCCTGCAGGACGGGGCGCGTGCACTCGATGTTCATCAGCACGTAGTGGGCCTTGGCCAGCCGCTCGATCGGATACGCCAGCTGGCGCCGGCCCCAGTCCTCGAGGCGGTGGATGGTGCCGCCGTCGCCTTCGATCAGGCCACGGTAGCGCTCGATCATGGCCGGCACCTGTTCGCTCTGGTCCGGATGGACCAGGAACACGACTTCGTAATGACGCATTGGGTTGTTCCTTGTGGATGTCCCCCGTCGCCGGGGGAGGCAGCCCCCCGCCGGGCGGTGGGGCAAGGGTCGCCGAAACCCGGCGAGCCGAGCATTCTGGCGGCTGTCGAGGGCGGACGCAAGCCGGGCCCGCCGCGTTCCGCGCCGCCTGCCGCGGCCCGGGGGCGGCGCCCAGCGCAGGAAATCGCAGAACCGGAATCGGCGCTGGCGGCGCCCGGGGGGGGGGATCGAACCCGCCCCGGCCCGCGGGCGGCTCCGTCGGTCCACGCCCGGCGCGAAGGGTCGGGGCAGCCAGGCCGACCAGAGAACAGCTCAATTAAACCAATACCTTGCGAGGATTGCGACCCATTTTGACCCCGAAAACGCTTGGCCCGGATGACGCCGCGTCGATAGGCTCACAGGCATCATCCGCCGTGGAAGCAAACCATGCGTCGATTCCTCCCGCTCGTGGCTCTGGCATTCGCCCTCCCGGCTGCCTCGGCCTGCGCGCACAATGAGCTTCCCCACCCAGAGTGGTGCGCCTCGGGCCGCATCGTGGTGGTGGCCGGCTTCAACCTCACCCCCGAGCTTCTGCGCGAAGTGCGGGACCGATGCCGCCCGGATCCCGACCAGGGCGGCGCCCCGCCGCGCCACTGCGACCAGTTCGACGACGATTACGATGTGGGTCGCCGGACCGCCCTCTCCATGTGCACCGTTCACCAGGCCGACCCCCTGGGTCCCGGCGATATCGGCAGCGTGATCCACCTGGTCGAGCACCCCCCGACCTACAACGACGACGCCCACCACCAGCTCTATCGTGTGGAACAGGGGCTTTCCGGGCTCTGCCTGCGCTGCGAGGCCGCGCCGCGACCGTTCCCCCCCGACCGCTCGCAATAGCGGTTCCGGTCCCGGAGCACAGTCATGTCGCCAGCGCCGCGCCCCGGAACGGCCGGTGCGCGCGCGGGTGCGCTGCGGCGCTACGCAGGGCTGCCTTGTCTGCCGTGACCGGCCTGGCAGCTTGTTGAAAAACGACCGTCGTGGTCGTTCTTCACGTCGCCCGTCCGGCGCGGGCCCGGACGCGCTCCCGTCGAATCAACTGCTTACGCAGATGCTTCGCCGAGCGGCCTTCCAGGGCCGCAGCCAGCAGGCTGTTCTTCAGCAGCCTGCTAGTGACGCAGCGTGGCCGCCTGCACCGACTCGACGAGCTGTTCGAGGCGCTGGCGCGCCGCGGCATCGATGCGGTGCTCGGCCAGGACGAAGTAGGCGGTCCTAAGGACTTCCCGCCAGCGAGGCCGCTCCGGCAGGCTCTCCAGCGACAGGTAGCGGTCCATGGTCCGCACCCTCAGCCGGCCATCGTCGACGGTCAGGCGCCAGACGCCGCTGGCCTCGGCAAGATCGATGCGGGACTTGCGGGTGGCGCGCTCCCAGGCGTTGAGGCTGGCCTGCATCAGCGCCACGAGCTGTTCGCGCAGGCCCAGGGAGCGCTCGGCCTCCTTGTCGCGCCGTCCCTGCGCATCGCCCGCGAGGGAGGCCAGCGCGTCGCCGGCAGACTCCTCCAACCAGATCACCCCCAGCTCCTCTTCCAGGGCCAGTCGACGGCAGCGGATCATGCCGCCCGCGTCCGGCAATCCCATCGCTTCCGTGGCGTCGGCATCGCGAAGGGAGTCCGATTCGACGACGGACTGGGCCCAGCCCGCCACCTGCCGACCCAGCACCTCGACCAGCGCGCGCCCCTGGATCTGCTCCGGAACGCTGCCGAAGCGCTGCGCCGCGGCCCGGGTGGCAAGGCGGACCCGGCCGCCGGCATCGAAAACAAGGACTGCAGCCTGCTGCCGATCCAGCAACCACGCCAGGGACCGAAGGTCCGCGCGCAGCATGTCCGCCGACCGGCGCGCCTGCTCGATCCGCTGTTCCAGGGCCGAGCGCGCCCGCTGCGCTTCCAGCCGATGCCGGTACAGGCGACGCTGGGACCACAGGGCAAGGCCGGCAAGGGCGACCAGCCCGGCGAGCGCGACCAGCAGGGTCATGGCCCGTCGCCGCTGCAATTCGGCGGCCTGCAATGCGGCCTGCGCCTCCAGCTGGTCGCGTTCGGACTCCAGCCGGGCGACCTCGAAGCGGACGCGGAGTGCGTCCAGTCGCTGTGCATGCCTGCCTGCCGCCAGTTCCGCGCTGCGCCGCTGCTGCTCGCGCAGATGCACCAGCGCCTGCGTGGGACGACCCAGGCGCTCGGCCAGTTCCGCCAGCATGCCCTCGGCATCGGCCAGCAATACCGGGTCCTCGATGGCGTTGCCGGTCAGCCGGCCGCTGAGTTCGGCATAGACCCATTCGCGTTCCTGCCGGCCGGCCGCGAGCCGGGCCTGCAGCAACAACGCCTGAACCGGCGCCTCGCCGCCCAACTCCTCCGCAAGGACACCGGCCTGTCCTAGCCATTGCGCGGCTGCGCTGGCGGATCCGGACCGTTCCTCCAGCGCTGCCAGACGCAGGGCCACGCGCAGCCGATCACGCGAGAACCCGTCTTCTCCATAGCGCTCCCAGGCCTGCCTCAGGGCTTCGCGGGCGGCGACCGCGTCGCCCTGCTGCTCCGCGACGCGCGCGATCTCCTCGATCGTCTGCATCTCCAGGTGGAGCCGTCCGGACTCCCGATGGGCAGCCAGGGCGCGCTCCAGGTAGTGCCGCGCCCGCTCGGCATCGCCGAGCTCCAGGTAGAGACTGCCGACGTTCGCGAGGCTGGAACCCAGCTCTCGCTCGCCCAGCCGTTCCTTGGCCTCGAGGCTGGCCTGGAAATGCTCCAGCGACGACGGGTAGTCGCCCAGGTGGCGGTAGACCACGCCCAGGTCGTTGTCGCTGACGGCCGTGGCCGCCTCATCGCGTGCCGTGCGGGCCGTGGCCTGGGCTTCCAGAAAGCGCGAGAGCGCTTCGGCCAGACGGCCTTCACGATAGGCGAGCAGCCCGCGACGCCGTGCCAGCCGATGGCTGGCCAGGGCGTCCTGTACCCGCGGCAGCAGCGCCGTGGCCTGGTCCAGGGCCCGAGCCGAGCGTTCAGGACTGCCGAGCTGAGCGGCAAGCTGGGCGGCATGCATCAGGGCCTCGAAGGCCTCGTCCGCGTGCACCGCTGACTGCAGCTCCAGCGCAGCCGCCTCGCAGCTCTCCAGGGCCTGCGCCGGCCGGGAGGTCCGCAGCGCGCGGCAATCCTGCAGGTCGTCAGCGACTGCGGCGTCCGCCGCGGCGAGGAACACGCCGACCACAACCAGCAGGACGATCCGGGCTGTCCGGACGGAGGCAGACGAAGCAGCGCCCAGCGACCGGTCCTCGTCCGACGGGCAGCCACGCCATCCGCTCGGCCACCGGCAGTGGACAGGCCAGGTGCAGCGCAGGTCGTCGGTTCGCCGGGCGAAGTCGATCATCGGGCATCGCGCGCCGACACGTCCGGGCCCCACGTGCCGTGGCGACGCCGACCCTGTCCTTGCTTGGTCGAGCGAGCCGTGGTGACTGGATCCGCTGCACATCCGATACGGTGCAGCGACCCTGGCACGCTCAGGGGGAGGCTCCCTCGCCGGGCGCCGGGCACGGACGGGGGCAGGCGATGGACTCGCATCGGGTTACCCCGCCTTGGCGCTCCTGCCGATCCTGCGCCACTGGCGCGGAGACCTGGGCCAGCCGCGTCCAGCCCGGTCGCGCATACCGACGGATGCGCCCTGTCCCAGGACTCCTTCCACGGCTGTCCCGGGAACACTGCGCCGGGGGACTGAGGCGCGGCGCGATGTCGTGTCATGCCGTCGAGCCTGTCATTCTGCCGGGAAATCCGGCAGGGGATTACCACCTGTCTGGCCTGTGACAGTTCCATCGTCCGCCCGCCGGTCACCCAACCCGTTCCGCATCGCGCCCCGGGGCACCTTTTCATCCGCAACCAACGGATGGCGAGACGACCGCTTCGGCAAGCACCCGGAGGCGTCCGGCAGACCAGGGCGGCGGTGCTCAGCCCGTGGCCCTGCTGCCACCCGCTTCGGCCGCCGGGCCGGTGGTGAAGCTCTCGCCGCAGCCGCACTCGGCGGCGACGTTGGGGTTTCGGAACAGGAACTGGCTGTTCAGGCCCCGTCGAACGAAGTCGATGCACGTGCCGTCGACCAGGGGAAGGCTGGCCGGGTCGACCAGGATGCGCACGCCATGATCCTCGTACTCGGCGTCATCGGGGCGGCGCTCCTGGGCCAGGTCTACGCTGTAGGCCCAACCCGAACATCCGGTCCGGCGAACGCCGAAGCGCAGGCCGATGCGGTCGGGCTGCTCTTGCAGGTAGGTGCGCACGCGCTCGGCGGCGCTGTCGGTGAGAGTGATGCTCATGGCCGCCATTGTAGCCGCTGCCGGCTGGGGCACGGCCCCGGCACCGCAGCCCTGCCGGCGCCACGGATGGAAATCCCGGTCGAGTGCGGTTCGCCGGGCATCGGGCACCGCCCCCTGCCGCGGCCGCGGCGGCCCTTACGGGCTATCATGCGCGGCCACCCGACACCCCGGAACCCGCAGGAACCCCGCATGAACCATGTCGCCATTCGGGACGCATTGGCCGGTCGGATCGAAGCCGGCTCCCCGGTCACCGTGCGCGGCTGGGTACGCACCCGGCGCGACTCCAAGGCCGGCCTGTCGTTCGTGAACCTGCACGACGGCTCCTGCTTCGAACCGATCCAGGTGGTCGCGCCGGCGACCCTGGCCAACTACGAAGGCGAGGTGAGGCACCTCACCGCCGGTTGCGCGATCGTCGCGCACGGCACCCTGGTGCCCTCCCAGGGCAAGGGCCAGGCCTTCGAGGTGCAGGCCGACGCCATCGAGGTGCTCGGCTGGGTCGACGATCCGGAGACCTACCCGATCCAGCCCAAGCCGCACAGCATGGAGTTCCTGCGCGAGGTCGCCCACCTGCGGCCGCGCACCAACACCTTCGGGGCGGTCACCCGGGTCCGCCACTGCATGGCCCAGGCGGTGCACCGCTTCTTCCACGAGCGCGGCTTCTACTGGGTCAACACGCCGATCATCACCACCTCGGACGCCGAGGGCGCCGGCCAGATGTTCCGGGTGTCGACTCTCGACCTCGCCAACCTGCCCCGCGACGAGCGCGGCGCCGTCGACTTCCGCCAGGACTTCTTCGGCCGAGAGACCTTCCTGACCGTCTCCGGCCAGCTCGCCGTCGAGGGCTACTGCCTGGCGCTGGGCAAGGTCTACACCTTCGGGCCCACCTTCCGCGCCGAGAACTCCAACACCACCCGGCACCTGGCCGAGTTCTGGATGATCGAGCCGGAGATCGCCTTCGCCGACCTCAACGACGACGCCGACCTCGCCGAGGACTTTCTCAAGTACATCTTCAAGGCCGTGCTCGACGAGCGCGGCGACGACATGGCGTTCTTCGCCGACAAGCTGGAGAAGACCGCGATCAGCCGGCTTGAAGCCTTCCTCGCCGCGCCGTTCGCGCGCATCGATTACAGCGAGGCGATCGAGATCCTGGAGAAGGCCCCCCGGAAGTTCGAGTTCCCGGTCGGCTGGGGCGCCGACCTGCAGACCGAGCACGAGCGCTATCTCAGCGAGGAGCACGTCGGGCGGCCGGTGGTGGTGATGAACTACCCCGAGCACATCAAGGCCTTCTACATGCGCCTGAACGACGATGGCCGCACGGTCGCGGCGATGGACGTGCTGGCGCCCGGCATCGGCGAGATCATCGGTGGCAGCCAGCGCGAGGAGCGCCTGGACGTGCTCGACCGGCGGATGGCGCAGTTCGGGCTGGACCCCGCCCACTACCAGTGGTACCGCGACCTGCGGCGCTACGGCACGGTGCCGCACGCCGGCTTCGGCCTGGGTTTCGAGCGCCTCGTAGTCTACGTCTGCGGGCTGGCCAACATCCGCGACGCCATCCCCTACCCGCGCGCGCCCGGCGTCGCCGAGTTCTGAGCGCACCCGCCCCACGGAGGATCCGCAGCGCATGCACCTGCCAGCACGCTTCAGGGTCGACGACCTCGCCGCCCTCGACGCGCTGGTCGAACGCGACGCCTTCGCCACCCTGGTGAGCGTCGTCGACGGCGCGCCGTTCGCCAGCCACCTGCCGGTGCTGTACCGGCGCGAGGGCGGCCGGGTGCGGTTTTCCGGACACTGGGCCCGGGCCAACCGGCAGTGGCGAAACATCGAGGGCCAACAGGTCCTGCTGATCGTGCATGGCGCCCACGCCTACGTCTCGCCGACCTGGTACGCCGATCCCGCCGGCAGCGTGCCGACCTGGAACTACGCCGTAGCCCATGTCCGCGGTTTGGCAAGCACAGTGCACGACCAGGCGGCCCTGACCGCACTGGTGGCGGCGCTGGCGGCGAAGTACGAGGCGGCCCTCGGCAGCGCCTGGCGGTTCCCCGAAGCAGCGCCGGACACGGTGCGCGAACTCGCCGGCATCGTCGGCTTCGAACTGGAAGCTGAGTCCATCGAGATCAAGCACAAGCTCAACCAGCACCACGATCGCACCAGCGTCGAAGGCGCCATCGCCGGCCTGCATGATCGCGACGATCCCGGTTCGGTCGAGATCGCCGCGATGATGGCGTCGGCGCTGGCCGCCCGGGACGCGGCGCATGGCTGAGCTGTTGCTGCTGCTGTTCGGCATCGCCTTCGCCACCATCGGCGGCACCGGCTATGCGATCTTCGGTCCGCTGACGGTGCGCCACCTGATGGACCGCGGCCTGGCCGACGAGGTCGAGGGCTCCTCGCTGTCGCGCGCCGGGCTGGTCTGGATCCTTGCAGGACGCTATCGCCGCCACCACGACGCCAACCTGCGCCGGCTCGCGCTGCCGGCCCGCATCATGCTGGTCCTGCTGCTCGCGGGACTGGTCCTGTTCGCCGCCTGGTGGCTACTGGCCCGGTCCTGAGCCGTCCCACACCCGAAGCCGGAGAAATGACATGCAACTCGACCTGACCGGCCGCCATGCCCTGGTCTGCGGGGCCTCCGAAGGCATCGGTCGCGCGACCGCCCATGAACTCGCCCTGCTCGGCGCCGACGTCACCGTGCTTGCGCGCCGCGCCGGGGTGCTGGCCGAGGTCGTGGCGGCGCTGCCGCGCACGCACGGCGCCCAGCATCATGGCCTGCTTGCCGCCGACATGGACGATACCCCGGCGCTGTCCAGCGCGGTTCAGGCGCTGGCGGCCGGCAGCCGGGTGCATATCCTGGTCAACAACAGCGCCGGCCCACCTGGCGGACCGCTGCACGAGGCCGCACCGAGCGCGTTCGAGGCGGCCTTCCGGCGTCACCTGCTGGCCGGCCAGGTCCTGCTGCAGGCGGTGCTGCCCGGCATGCGCGAGGCCGCCTTCGGCCGGCTCGTGAACATCGTCTCGACCTCGGTGCGCGAGCCGATCTCCGGCCTTGGGGTGTCGAACACCGTGCGCGGTGCGGTGGCGAGTTGGGCCAAGACGCTCAGCACCGAGCTGGCCCCGCACGGCATCACCGTCAACAGCGTGCTGCCCGGCTTCACGCGTACCAGCCGGCTGGCAGGGCTGATCGCGGCCGGTGCGGTCCGAAGCGGCCGCAGCGAGGCCGAGGTCGAGGCCGGCATGCTGGCCACGGTGCCGGCCGGCCGCTTTGCCGAGGCCGCCGAGATTGCCGCCGCGGTCGCCTTCCTGTGCAGCCCGGCGGGCGCCTATGTCAACGGGGTGGCGCTGGCGGTCGATGGTGGCCGCATGCGTTCGATCTGAGCGGCTCGACCTTGACCGCGCCCCGACTTCGGCGAAGGCAGGATCTTCACCCATGACCGACGATGCCCACCCGTCCGGCGATCTCGCCACCCTGGTCGGCGCCGCCAATGCCGGCGACGCCGGCGCGCGCGACCGCCTGTTCGGCATCGTCTACGAGGAGCTGCGCCGTCGCGCCCGGCACCAGCTCGGCGATATTCCGCGATCCACGCTGTGCACCACGCAGCTCGTGCACGAGGCCTACCTCAAGCTGATCGGCAAGCCGCTGGCGCTCACCGACCGCGCCCACTTCTTCAGGCTGGTCGCACAGGTCATGCGGCAGGTGCTGATCGACCACCTGCGGGAACGCGGCGCGCAGCGCCGCGGCGGCGACGGCCAGCGTGTCACCCTCACCGACCAGGGTGTGAGCGAAGGGCTCAGCCTCGACCTGCTGGCGCTGGACGCGGCCCTGCGCGAGCTCGCCACCGATGCTCCGGAACTGGCCGACCTGGTCGAGCTGCGCCTGCTCGCCGGGCTGGAGTTTTCCGATATCGCCGAACTGCGTGGACTCAGCGAGCGCACGGTGTATCGGGACTGGCGCGCGGCGCGGGCCTTCCTGAGCCTCCGGCTCGGGGCGGCGGACGACTGCTGAGGTGAACCCATGACCGATGCAGGCCGCCGCGCCGGCGGCGACCGGACCCCGGCAGGACCCCCGCCATGAGGCCCGGCAACAACCTCGCCCTGGCCCTGCTTCGCGAGCTGCTCGAACTTCCCGCAGCCCAGCGCGACGCCGAGCTGGCACGGCGATGCCCCGACGATGCCGGGCTGCGCGCGCAGGTCCGGGCCCTGCTGGCCGCCGATGCCGGCAGCGCGCCTGGCCTAGACGCACCGGTGTCGATCGCGGCCGGGTTCGACGATCCCCCCGACCCACTGTCCGGCAGCCGCCTTGGGCCGTTCCAGGTCCACGAGCAGGTCGGCCGGGGCGGCATGGGCACGGTCTACCGTGCCAGCCGCAGCGATGGCGACTTCGCCCAGGAGGCCGCCATCAAGGTGGTCCGGCGGGGCCTGGACACCGATGACATCCTGGCCCGGTTCCGGCGCGAGCGGCGCATCCTGGCGAGCCTGTCCCACGTCAACCTGGCGCGCCTGATCGATGGCGGCCTGTGTCCGGACGGACGTCCGTGGTTCGCCATGGAATTCATCCGCGGCGAAGCCATCACCGCCTGGTGCGACCGCCACCGGCTCGACCTGCACCGGCGCATCGCCTTGTTGCTGCAGGCCTGCGCGGCCGTGCAGCATGCGCACGAACGGCTGGTGGTGCACCGCGACCTCAAGCCGGCCAACATCCTGGTCGACCAGGCCGGCCAGGTCCGATTGCTCGATTTCGGCATCGCCCGGCTCCTGGACAGCAGCGACGGCGACGCCGGGCAGCGCGCTCAACCGACGCAGGCCGCAGCCGCCCTGCTGACCCCCGAGTACGCGGCCCCGGAGCAGTTGGCCGGCGCCCCGGTCGGCGTCGCAGCGGACGTCTATGCGCTTGGCGTTCTTCTGTACGAGTTGCTGACCGGCACCCTGCCGCACCGGATCGACCGGCGCGACCTCGGCCGCGCGCGTGCCCAGGTCACCGGCGGCGTCCCGACCCGGCTCGCCAGCGCGATCAGTGCCGACACCGACCTTGCCGGGACACCGGCGGCACGCCTGACCGCGCGCGCAACCTCGCTGGCCGGCTACCGACGACAGGTGCGCGGCGACCTCGAGCGGATCGTCTCTGTGGCGCTTGCCCCGGAACCCGAACGCCGTTACCCCACCGTGCAGGCGCTGGCCGCCGACCTGCACCGCTTCCTGCGTGGCGAACCGGTCGCCGTGGTCGATGCCGGCTGGCGCTACCGGCTGGGCAAGTTCGTGGCACGTCATCGTCTGCCTGTGGCCCTTGCCGGCGCCGCGACCCTGGCCATCGCAGTCGGCGTATCGGGAATGCTCTGGCAGGCAGGCCGACTGGCCGCCGAGGCCCATCGCACCATGGCCGCCTCGGCGCGCGCCGAGGCGGTCAAGCAGTTTCTGGTGGAGGCCTTGACCGCTGCCAATCCTTTCGTCAATCCGGGGCAGACCCCGACCGTTCGGCAACTTCTGGACCGTGCCGCGCACCGGATCGGCAGCGAGCTGGCGGACCAGCCGGCGCTGGCCGCGGAACTGCATGGCGTGATCGGCAGCAGCTACCGTGGGCTGGGCGAGATGGAGCAGGCCCATCGGCACCTGGCGCAGGCGATGGGCCTGCTGGACGCCAACGGCGTGCCCGCCGAGGTGGCGGCCGAGATCAAGGCCGAGTACGCGCATGCCCTGATCGGCGCCAGCCGCATCGATGAAACCCTGGCCCTGGTCGAAGAGGCGCTGCCTGGCATCGAGAACCTGCCGGGTGTCGGTGGCCTGCGTTCGCGCCTGCTGCTGGCAAGGGCCACGGCGCTGCGGCTGTCCGGCCGACCGGAGAGCGCGCTGGCGGCGCAGCAGGCGGCCGCGGCCTCAGCCTGCGGCGATCGCTATCCGCCCGATCAGGCCTGCGTGGGCGCCCTGATCGAGCTCAAGTACTTCCATGAGGCCATGGGTGAGCGCGAGGAGGCGCTGGCGTCCGCAAGACGCGCCTGGCAGGCGGCCCGGGCTCTGCACGGCGAGCGACCCCATCCGCAACAGGTGATGGCCGGCGGCGCGCTCGGCGACGCCCTTGCCGCGGCCGGCCGCAGCAGCGAGGCGATTCCCCTTCTGGAAGCCACCCTGGAACAGGCACTGGCGATCTACGGACCGGAAAACTTCCGGTATGCACGCGCCCTTGACTGGCTTGCCCAGGCCCACGACGACGCCGGCAACGCCCGTCGCGCGGCCGAGCTCACCGAACAGGCGTTCCTGATCGGCGCCGCTGCCGTTCCACGCAATCCGCTGACGCCGTTCTGGTTGCATCGCATCGTCGCCAGCTGGCTGGCGCTGCAGCGACCGGACCGGGCCCGGGCAGCCTGGGACCGTCACCGGGGTGAGCTTCCCGATGCGCTGCCGGCGACCCTTTCCGATGCCCTGGACCTGCTCGAGCTGCGGCTGCGGATGCAGGAAGGGCCGAGGGCCCCTGGGCTGCCCGAGCAGTTCGAGGCGCTTTTCGAGCGCCTGACGTCCGCCGACTCGACACGCCTGGACTCGGCCCGCCTGCTGGGCGCTGGCCTGGCCCTGGACCGCGGCGACCCGGATCGGGCCGCCTCCCTGATCGCCGCCGCAGCCACCGGGATCGAGGCCGATCCTCTGCATCCGGCGCACGGCGAACTGGCGCTGCTCCGGGCGCGCCAGCAGGCTGCCACGGGTCAGCCCGGGCTTGCCCTGGCTGGCCTGGACGTCGCGATCGCGCGCCTGCAGGGGCGCGAGATGACGGCCTCACCGGCCATGGCGCGCCTGCGCGCGGAACGCGGCGGTCTGCGTTGCGCGCTGGGCGACCCGGAAGCCGGACGCGAGGACCTGGCCGCGGCGACGATGTTCTGGCGCGAACTCGCCGAATCGGCGCAGGGCATCGCCGAGACCCGGGCCGCCGCCGCCGGCTGCCGGTAACCCACCCCCCCGGCGACCGGGGTGCACGACGCGGCCGCCCGGTCACGTGTGTGTCAATCGCTCGGCGGTGGCCCAGCCCGGGGCCAGTGCCGGTACCCTAGGGGCATGACAGACACGATCGGGCACCTGATCGGCGGCGAACGCGTGGCCGCGTCCGCCGAGTGGCTGGAGGTGCATGATCCGGCCACCGGTGCGGTGCACGCGCGCCTGGCCCAGGCCGACCCCGGCCAGGTCGATGCCGCCGTCGCCGCCGCCCAGGCGGCGTTTCCTTCATGGGCGGCACTGGCGCCAGACCAGCGTGGCGCCCTGCTGCGGTCCCTGGCCGACGCCATCGAAGCCCGGCTGGACGCGTTCGCACAGGCGGAGTCGCTGGATACCGGCAAACCACTGGCGCTGGCCCGGCGCCTGGACATTCCCCGCGCGATCGCCAACCTGCGTTTCTTCGCCTCCGCGGGCGAACAGTTCGCCAGCGAGAGCCATCACGGCCAAGCCGGCCTGAACTACACGTTGCGCCAGCCGCTGGGCGCAGTCGCGGCGATCTCGCCCTGGAACCTGCCGCTGTACCTGTTCACCTGGAAGGTCGCGCCGGCCCTTGCGGCAGGCAACACGGTGGTCGGCAAGCCTTCCGAGGTCACGCCCCTGACCGCCTTCATGCTGGGCGAGCTGACCCGAGCGCTGGGCTGGCCACCGGGCGTGCTCAACATCGTCCAGGGACGCGGCGACGCGACCGGCGCCCATCTGGTCGGCCACGAGGGCGTCCGCGCCATCAGCTTCACCGGCAGCACCCGGGTCGGGGCCGGCATCGCCGCCTCTGCCGCGCCGCGCTTCCGCAAGGTGTCCTTGGAGCTGGGCGGCAAGAACCCCACCATCATCTTCGACGATGCCGACTTCGACGCTGCAGTCGACGGCGCAGTGCGCGCGGCTTTCAGCAACCAGGGGCAGATCTGCCTGTGCGGCTCGCGCATCCTGGTCCAGCGATCGCTGTATCCGCGCTTCCGCGAAGCGTTCCTGGCACGGGTCGCAGCCTTGCGCACCGGCGACCCGCTGGCCCCCGACAGCGACCTTGGCGCTGTGGTCTCGCAGGCGCACTTCTCCAAGATTCTTTCCTGCATCGGGCGCGCCGTCGCCGAGGGCGGCACGATCCTGGCCGGCGGATCGCCGGTACGGCCAGCCGGGCGCTGCGCGAACGGCTGGTTCATCGCGCCGACCGTGATCGAGGGCCTGGGCCCAGCCTGCGCGACCAACCAGGAGGAGGTCTTCGGGCCGGTCGCCACACTGCTGCCGTTCGCCGACGAGGCGGAGGCGCTGGCGATCGCGAATGGCACCCGCTATGGCCTGGCCTGTTCCGTGTGGACCCGCGACCTGGCCCGGGCACACGGCATGGCGGAGCGCCTGCGCTGCGGCCTGGTGTGGATAAACACCTGGCTGCAGCGCGACCTGCGCACGCCGTTCGGCGGCAATGGCGATTCCGGCATCGGCCGCGAGGGCGGCCTTGAGGCCATGCGATTCTTCACCGACGTCCGCAACGTCTGTGTCCACTGGGGAGAACCACGCTGATGAATGCCCAGCAGGCAACAACACCGGCCCTGCCGACCCCGCCGCCTGTCCGCCGCCAGGTCGGCGCCCCCGAACGCCGCCGCGCGACTGTCCTGTCGCTGGCCCTCGCCGCCAGCGCCTGGTTACCCGGCCAGACGGTTGCCCAGGGCCAGGTCCCGACCGCCCTGCCGGAGCTTGAACGCTATTGCCAACAGGCACCCTGCCGGCGCGGAATCGCGGTCTCGGTGCGACTCGAGGACGGCCGGGTCCAGGAGGAGAGCCGTCCGCTGTATCGCCCGGCGATCGCCCGCGACAGCCTGAGCGTTCTGCTGGGCGAGGAGCTGGAGGCCGTCGCCGAGTTCGACGGCAGCCAGTTCCTGGGCTGGCGCGAACCTCGGCGCCGCGAGTCGTCACGCACCCCGGTGCTCAGTTTCCGTCTCAACCAGGCCGCGGGCGACCCGAGCGTCTCACTGCAGGTCTCCAACGCCGGCGGCGAGCCGGTGAAGCTGCGCCTGTTCATCCGCACGCCCGGCGCTGCGACCGGCGACTACACCTCGAGCTGCCCGGTGATCGCCGGCGGAACGGTGTTCGAGTACTGGTCGCAGCCGGTGATCGAGGCGATCGTCACCGAGGCCGTGCTGCTGGGCAACGACGGCGCCCTGCTGTGCGACTGACCGGCATCCGCCCCCACCGGCGGCGGCCACCCCACCGGACCGGTACCCGGCCCGGGCCACCGCCAGGAGCGGACCGCCTTGAACGATGAAGTGATCCACGCCGGGCGCGCGCCTTCGCCGGTCGGCGCCTATCCGCATGCCCGACGAGTCGGCGACCTGCTGCTGCTGTCCGGCATCGGTCCCCGGCAACCGGGCAGCAATGCCATCCCCGGCAACCGCCACGACGCGCAGGGACGCCTGGTCGGCCACGACATCGAGGCACAGACGCGCGCCGTATTCGCCAACGTGCGCGCGGTGCTGGAGGCCAGTGGCGCGGCATGGGAGGACCTGGTGGACGTGACCGTCTACCTGACCGACATGGCCGGCGATTTCGCGCGCTACAACGCGGTATGGGCGGAATACTTCCCGGATCCGTCGCTGGCGCCCTGCCGTACCACGCTGGGCATCACCGCATTGCCGACGCCGATCGCCATCGAACTCAAGTGCGTGGCGCAGCTACGCCGCTGAGGCGAGCCTGGTCGAACCCGGCCAGCAGCGAGCCGGGGATGCCCTGCTCCGAAAACGGACGCCGGAGCGCCCGGGGACCGGGGACCGGGGACCGAAGAACGTGGAGTGGAGCGCGATCTGCTCGCTTCTCCCTCCGGGTGCCCTGATTCGGGACGTGTATCGACCACCGCTAGAGCCAGGCCCGCCCTGGCTGGGGAATGGCCTTGGCTGGGGTCTGGTGGAGATACGACACTGGTCAGGTCCGAGGCAGGGGCCGATCGCGGCCACCCTTGCCTGGCCCGGACTCGCCGCGCCCTGCACGTGTCCATGCCCGAGCCCGGTGACTGGAGCACCACGTGGCCGAGTCGCGCCGGCCCATCCACGGGAGAAGGTCCGAATCGATCAGACCTTCCCAAGCGCGCCGCACACCGTCGCGGCCGCCTGCTCGGCGGCGTCCTCGAACGGATCGAGCAGGATGTCCACGCCCAGCCGTCGTAACCGGTCCGCGGCGTCGGGAAGGCGTGCGGCAGCCGCGAAGCGACCGCGGAATCCGGCGCCCTCCAGGGCCCGGCGCAGGTGGCCGACGCTCTCGACATCGGCGAGTGTCGATACCACCAGTTGGGCGCCTCCCAGCGGCAGGGTGTGCGCGAACTCCGGATCCTCGGCGTCTCCGAAGCGGACCGGCAGGCCGAGGCGGCGTGCCTGCTCGACCGCGACCGGATCGAAATCGACACCAAGCGCCGGCACACCGTCGCGACGGATCGCCGCCAGCAGGCGTGCCCCGTAGCGACCGGTGCCGAACACCAGCACAGCGGGCAACTCGGCCGCCGGCGGCTCGCTGCGCTCCCGCCAGGGATCGCGTCGCTCGAAGGCGCCCAGCCAGGGGCCGAACCAGGCGAACAACCGGTGCGAGTACATGATCATGTACGACGACAGCGCGATCGTGACCAGTCCGACCAGGGTGACGAGGCTGAGGGCCGGACCTCCGACATGGCCCAGGGCCACGCCCATGGCCACGAAGATCACCGAGAACTCACTGATCTGGGCGACGGTCAGGCCCGCAAGAAAGCCGGTCCGACGGCGGTAGCCCATGGCGCCCATGATCGCCATGACGATCAGCGGATTGCCGACCAGCACGAACACCGACAGCACCAGGGCGGCGGGCAGCTGACTGCCGAGGTCCGAGAAGCTGAGCCTGGATCCCAGCTCGACGAAGAAGAACAGCAGCAGGAAGTCGCGCAGGCCGCTCAGGCGGGCGCCGACCGCCTCCCGGAACGGCGTGCCGGCCAGGGCGAACCCGGCGATGAAGGCGCCGACTTCCTTGCTCAGTCCCAGCTGCTCGCCGAGTGCCGCCAGCGCCACGCCCCAGGCGACCGAGAACACGACCATCAATTCCGGCGTGGCGGCCATCCAGGGCAGGATCCAGCGCAGGCCGAACCGGATGAACGCGAACACCGCGAGAATCGAGACGACCAGCCGGCCGGCCCAGGCCAGCCAGTCGACCGCGCCGTCCTCGCCGCCGGCGCCGACACCCAGCGCCCCGATCACCATCATCGCCAGCACAACCGCGATGTCCTGGACGATCAGGAACCCCGTCGCGATGCGGCCGTGCAGCGAATCCAGCTCGCGCTTGTCGCCGAGCAGCTTGATGATGATGATGGTGCTGGAAAAGGTCAGGGCCACCGCGACGTAGAGCGCGGTCACCACGTCCATGCCCATGCCCAGCGCGATCAGGAAGCCGAAGGCGATGGTGAAGCCGAGCTGGCCAAGGCCGGTCGCCATCGCCACCGGTCCAAGCTGCCGGACCAGCGCCGGGTCGAGCTTGAGCCCGACCAGGAACAGCAGCACGGTGACGCCCAGCTGTGCGAGCACCTCCACCGCGTCGTTGTGGCCCACCCATCCCAGGACCGCCGGGCCGACCAGGATGCCGACGGTGATGAAGGCAACGATCGAGGGCTGCCGCAGACGGGCGGCCACCAGGCCGATGCCGGCGGCCAACGCGAGGATCCAGGCGAATTCCAGGAACATATCCGGGCGGTAAGGATGCTTGGGGCCGGTACCGGAGGGTAGCAGGGCACTGCCCGGGACGGACCCGCCCGGGGTCCTGCGCAGGTGATGCCGCCGCGGCGCCACCGGCGCGGCTGCGACCCCGGGGGCACGTATGCGACCATGACTGTCCGGCACACGGCCGGGCAACCCGGCTTTCAGGAGCGCCGATGCGACTTCCGCCCCCGATCGACTTCAGCCGCTGGATCGACGCGCACCGGCACCTGCTGGTGCCGCCGGTCGGCAACAAGTGCGTCTACGACGGCGACTTCATCGTCATGGTCGTCGGCGGCCCGAACCAGCGCAGCGACTGGCACGTCGACGAGGGTCCGGAGTTCTTCCACCAGATCGAGGGCGAGATGGTGCTGCGGCTGATGTACGAGGAAGGCCCGCAGGACGTGCCGATCCGGGCCGGCGAGATCTTCTACCTGCCCCCTGGCATCCCGCACTCCCCGCAGCGCATGGCCGGCTCGGTCGGCCTGGTGATCGAGCGCCGTCGGCTTCCGCACGAACGCGACGGCCTGCAGTGGTACTGCCCCGCGTGCAACCACAAATTGTACGAGGAGTTCTTCGCACTCCAGGACATCGAGCGCGATTTTCCGCCAGTGTTCGAGCGTTTCCACGGCTCGATAGACCGCCGGACCTGCCCGGCCTGCGGCACGGTGCATCCCCTGCCTTCCGCGCGCACCTGAGCGCCGAAAACCCGGCCGGGCAATCCCCGCGGGCCCACCAGCCGGGCCCAGCCTCGACCTGGCGTCACACGCCCGGGCGATCAGTCCTGCCGGGACGCGCCCGGACCGTT
Organism: Lysobacterales bacterium; assembly: GCA_019634735.1. NCBI lineage: Bacteria > Pseudomonadati > Pseudomonadota > Gammaproteobacteria > Lysobacterales > Lysobacterales bacterium. Next base: position 80,526 of record JAHCAT010000005.1, read on the forward strand.
CTCAGCGTCGGCGCTTGCGATCGGCTTCGCTGGCCAGTCCGACGCGGATCATGGCGCTGTCCTGCGTGGTGCCATTGAGCGCCGCGATCGCCGCGCGCGCCTCGTGGCCTTCCATCTGCAGCTCGGCAAAACCCTTGCATTCGCCACTGAACAGGTCCTTGGCCATCCGCAGGGAGCGGACCTTGCCATAGGGCTCGAACAGGGCGGTCAGGGACTTCTCGTTCATGGAGCGCGGCAACCCGCGCACGGTCAGGGTCAGCATCTGGAGCTCCTGGGGCAGTCGCTGCAGCGGACGCAGGCCAGCGTCCGGCGCGCCGCACGATCGGGGGGTCAACGCTCGACGCCCGGACAGGCGGAGGCGCGACCCGGGACCCGCCGGTCCGGCGGGAAAAAGGGCACTGGGCCCCTGAAATGCGCCGGGCCGGCAAGCTGCCGGCCCGGAGCGCGGGCGGAACGGACGTCCCGCCCGACCTGGATCAGATCACCTGGACCTGGTCGGCCTGCAGGCCCTTCTGGCCGCGGGTCACCACGAAGCTGACCTTCTGGCCTTCCTGCAGCGACTTGAAGCCGGTGCCCTGGATGGCGCGGAAGTGGACGAACAGGTCTTCGCCGCTCTCCGGGGTGATGAAGCCGAAACCCTTGGCGTCGTTGAACCACTTGACGGTGCCGGTCTGACGATCGGACATGAAGCTACTCCTTGCAGATGAATGAACGAATCACCGCCACCGGACGGATCCGGTGAGGGCGCTGGGTTGCAGGGAGCGAGCGAGACGAAGCGATGAGCAGTGGAACTGACGCATCGGGCCACGATTCACCGTGACCCTGACAATCACAGCGGCGACAATATACAACGCCGCCCGCAACAATGCGACTGCCTGGCTTCCCCGGGTCCGGGGCGCCCGTTCAGGTTGGCTTCCGGCACCCTGCCCCCCCCCCGCGCCAGCCAGCCTCCGCCCGACCGGGCAGCGGATGGCCCGGGCCCGCCCTCCCCCCCCTGCCGGAATGCCCGGCTCAGGACTGCGCCAGCGGCCGACGGCACCGGAAAACGTGTACCGGCACCAGGTTGCGCCATTCGCGCTCCCGCTCGACCACAGCGAATCGGCGGGCCAGGTGGGGCAAGACCTTGGCCGAGTACTGGTAGACCAGGAAGCAGCCGGCAGGAGCGAGGGTTGCTGCCACGGCATCCAGGGTGCGGTCGCGGATCGCCGGCGGCATGGTACTGAACGGAATTCCGGAGACCACCAGGTCGACCCGGTCGAACCCGGCCTCGCGCAGGTGCAGATGGAGGTCGGCGGCGCTGCCGTGCGCCACATGCAGTCGGGGGTCCGGAAACTGACGACCCAGCTCCGCGACGAAGTCGCGGTTCATTTCGATCGCGAGCAGCCGGGCGGCCGGCGCCATCCTGGCGAGCATCGCAGCGGTGATCGTCCCGACGCCAGGCCCCAGCTCGACGATGCGGCGGGCCTCGGACCACAGGGTGGAGTCCAGCAGTCTGCGCACCAGCGCAGGCGAGCTGACCGCAAAGGTGCCGACCATCCGTGGGTGCTTCACGAAGTTGAGCGCGAACACCAGGGCGCGGCGCAGCGCGCCCTCGCGGGCAGTAGTCGAACGCTCCATGTCTGGCTGCCTCCTCGAGGGTGATCGGATCGCCATACCGCCAGGCAAGCCTAACAGCCTGCCGGCAGCCAGACATCCCGCCCACCCCGCCCGGCGACAGGCGGGGCTGCGCCCGCGTCGCAGCGAACGGATGCCCCCGGCACCCGGTCCGGGGCATCGCGTGCGGGAGGCCCGCGCGTGCACCGGGGAGTCGCCTTGCGCCCCATCGATCCATTGTTGACAACCGTCCGGCGCTGGTCCGGACCCGCCCATGGGCAATCGGGTGCGCGCACCGTTGCGTCGCCGGACACTCGCGCATGTCCGCAAGGGCCGGGCTGTCCTCAAGCAGCCAACCGGCCCAGCCGACTGCCGCGCTGGTCGCCGCTGGGGGCTCCGGACCTTGCCGTACAATCGCGTCCATGCCGATCATCGACGTTCACGCCCACATGCTGCCGCGCGACTGGCCGGACCTGGCAAGCCGCTTCGGCGACGCCCGGTTCCCGGTCATTCACCACACCGACGACGGCCGGCATCGCATCTACCGGGACGGGCGCTTCTTCAGGGAGATCTGGCCCAACGCCTGGGATGCCGAGGCGCGGATCGCCGATTACGCCCGTTTCGGCGTCGACGTCCAGGTGATCTCCACGGTGCCGGTGATGTTCTCCTACTGGGCCAAGGGCCACCACGCCCTGGAGCTGCACAAGGCGCTGAACGACCACGCCGCCGAGGTCTGCCGCGCCCATCCGCGCAACTACATCGGCCTGGCCACCGTGCCGCTGCAATCCCCGACGCTTGCGATCCGTGAGCTGGAACGCTGCGTGGACGGGCTCGGCCTGGCCGGGGTGCAGGTCGGCAGCCATATCAACCAGTGGAACCTGGACGCACCCGAGCTGTTCGAGTTCTTCCAGGCCTGCGCCGAACTGGGCGCTGCGGTCCTGGTTCACCCCTGGGACATGATGGGCACCGAGTCGATGCCCCGGTACTGGCTGCCCTGGCTGGTCGGCATGCCCGCCGAGCAGTCGCGCGCCGCCTGCTCGCTGATCTTCGGCGGCGTGCTGGAGCGCCTGCCGTCCCTGCGCGTGTGCTTCGCGCATGGCGGCGGCAGCTTTCCCTACACCATCGGCCGGATCGAGCACGGCTTCCGGATGCGCCCGGACCTGGTCGCCACCGACAACCCACGCAATCCGCGGGAATACCTCGACCGCATCTGGTTCGACTCCTGCGTGCACGACGACCTGGCGCTGCGCTACCTGCTGGATGTCGCCGGCGAGGGCAAGGTGATGCTGGGGACCGACTACCCGTTCCCGCTGGGCGAGCAGGAGCCGGGCAGCCACATCCGTGCGCTGGGCCTGCCGCAGGCGCAGCAGGACAGTCTGTTCCACGGCAGCGCCCTGGCCTGGCTGGGGCTCGACGCCCGGCGTTTCGGCGCCGCTGCGGAGCGGGCCGCATGAGCGTCGACGCGCTGGAGCTGTGGGCGCTCGACCAGGATGCCGCCGACCCCCTGGCGAGCCTGCGCGAGGCCTTCGAGATCCCGGTCGGCGCCGACGGCCAGCCCTGGGCGTACTTCTGCGGCAACTCCCTGGGCCTGCAGCCGCGCGCCGCGCGCGACGCCGTGCTGGCCGAGCTGGAACAGTGGCGGACGGTGGCCGTCGAGGGCCATTTCCGCGGCAAGCTGCCGTGGATGGACTACCACGCCTTCGTGCGCGACGACCTGGCACTGGTGGCCGGCGCGCGGCCGCTCGAGGTGGTGGCGATGAACTCGCTGACCGCCAACCTGCACCTGCTGATGGCCAGCTTCTACCGGCCGACCCGGCAGCGGCCGGCGATCCTGATCGAGGCCGGCGCCTTCCCATCGGACCGCCATGCGGTGGAATCGCAGGTCCGCTTCCACGGGTTCGACCCCGCCACCGACCTGATCGAACTGGAGGCCGACGAGCCGGCCGGGACGATCTCCGACGCGGCGATCGCCGATGCCATCGCCCGGCACGGCGAACGCCTGGCCCTGGTGCTGATGCCGGGCGTGCAGTACCGCACCGGCCAGGTCTTCGACATCGCGGCGATCACCGCCCAGGCGCACGCGGTCGGCGCCATCGCCGGATTTGATCTGGCGCATGCCTTCGGCAACCTCGACCTCCGGCTGCACGACGATGGCCCGGATTTCGCGGTCTGGTGCCACTACAAGTACGGCAACGCCGGGCCCGGCGCGGTCGGCGGCGCCTTCGTCCACGAGCGCCATGCCGACACCGACCGGCCGCGCCTGGCCGGCTGGTGGGGCCACGACCCGGCGACCCGGTTCCTGATGGGCCCGGACTTCGTGCCGACCCGCGGCGCCGACGGCTGGCAACTGTCCAATCCGCCGGTGCTGGCGCTGGCGCCCCTGCGCGCCTCTCTGGCCCTGTTCCGACAGGCGGGCATGGCGCGGCTGCGCGCCAAGTCGCTGGCGCTGAGCGGCTGGCTGGCGCAGCGCATCGGCGAGGATCTCGGCGACGTGCTCGATATCGTCACGCCACTGGCGACGCACCGCCGCGGCGCCCAGCTTTCGCTGCGGGTGCGTGCCGGGCGGGACGCCGGGCGCGCCCTGTTCGAGCATCTGATGGCGCAGGGCGTGATCGGCGACTGGCGCGAGCCAGACGTCATCCGGATCGCGCCGGCGCCGCTGTACAACCGCTACACCGACGCCCTGCGTTTCCTGGACGCGGTCGCCGCCTGGCGCGACCGCGCCGCGCGATGAGCGCCCCGCCGCCGGGGGGGCCGCGCCCGGACTTCACGATCGTCGGCGCCGGCCTGGTCGGCAGCCTGCTGGCGGTGCTGCTGGCCCGCCAGGGCCATCGCGTCGAGCTGTTCGAGCGGCGCGGCGACCCGCGCCGGTCCGGCTATGAGGGCGGCCGCTCGATCAACCTGGCGATGGCTGCGCGCGGCCTGCGCGCCCTGGAGGCCGCCGGCCTGCGCGAGGCGGTTATGGTCCAGGCGGTGATGATGCGCGGCCGCATGGTGCATGAGCGCGGCGGTGCGATCGGCCTGCAGCGCTACGGCCGCGACGATTCCGAGGTGATCTGGTCGGTGCATCGCGGCCGCCTCAACCTGGCCCTGCTCGACGCCGCCGAGGCAGCCGGCACACGGCTGCATTTCGACCAGCGCCTGGTCGAGGTCGACTGGGACCGGCGCAGCCTGGTGCTGAGCGATCCTGAGGGGGAAACCCGCCAGCACCCGGCCGGCCTGCTGGTCGGCTGCGACGGTGCCGGCTCGGCACTGCGCGCGGCGATGGCAGGCGTCGCCGACCTCGGCGAGCGCTTCGCGCCGCTCGATCACGGCTACAAGGAAGTGGCGATCGGACCGGGGCCCGGCGGCGCGTTCCGTCTCGAACCCAATGCCCTGCACATCTGGCCGCGCGACGCCTTCATGCTGATCGCCCTGGCCAACATCGACGGCAGCTTCACCGGCACGCTGTTCCTGGCCGGCGAGGGCGAGCCGGGATTCTCCGGCCTCACCGACGCGGCAACGGTGCGCGCCTTCTTCGAACGCGAGTTCCCCGACGCCACGCCCCTGGTCGACGACCTCGAGGGCGACTTCTTCCGGCACCCGACCGGCCTGCTCGGCACCCTGTGGCTGGAGCGCTGGCACCTGGACGGCCGCGCCGTGCTGATGGGCGACGCCGCGCACGCCCTGGTGCCCTTCCACGGCCAGGGCATGAACTGCGGCTTCGAGGACGCACTGGCCTTCGCGACCCTGGTCGAACGCCTCGGCACCGGCGACCCGGCCGCCCTGTTCGCGGCATTCGCCGCCGAGCGCAAGCCCAACGCCGACGCCATCGCCCGGATGGCGCTGGAGAACTACGTCGAGATGCGCGACCGCGTCGACGACCCCGACTTCAAGCTCAAGCAGGCGATCGCCGCCGAACTGCAGCGCCGCCACCCCGACCGTTTCATGCCGCGCTACGCCCTGGTCACCTTCAGCGCCCTGCCCTACGCCCAGGCCGAGGCCCGCGGCATCGCCCAGGCCGCGATCCTCGACCGCCTGGCCGCCGGCCGCGCCGACCTCGACGACATCGACTGGTCGCTGGCGGCCACCCTGGTTGGTCAGGAACTCACGCCCCTGCCCGCTTCGGCGCACTGGCGTTTTCCGCAGGCACTGCCGGATTAGCGAGCTGTTCAAGAACAGCCTGCTGGCTGCGGCCATGAATGGCCGCTCGACGAAGCAACTGCGTAAGCAGTCGATTCGACGGTCGCCCGTCCGGACCTGCGCCGGACGGGCGACCTGAAAAACGACCAGGACGGTCGTTCTTCAACATGCTGCTGGCGACGCGCCGAGCATCGATCATCCCAGGTGTCCCGGCAATTTCCCAGCAAGTTCCCGTCTGGCCATGCCCCGGACGGGCGACGAAACGTGCCGGCACGGTGGTCTTCCAACAGGCCGTCAGGCCGTCTCCCCCTGCAGCCGGAACCGATCGGCATCCATCCAGGCCGGGAAGCGCTCGCGGTGCGCCTGCAGGTGCGCGGGGTCCAGGGTGGCGGTGACCACCTGGGCGTGGCTGCCCAGTTCGACCACCGGCTCGCCGGTGGCGTCGAGCACGGCGCTGTCGCCGGCGTAGTCGATGCCGTTGCCGTCGCGGCCGACCCGGTTGACGCCGACGCAGCAGGCCAGGTTCTCGATGGCGCGGGCGCGCAGCAGGGTGCGCCAGGGCTGCCGGCGCGGCGCCGGCCAGTTGGCCACGAACAGCAGCAGGTCGTAGTCCATGCGGCCGGCGTCTTTGTCCATACGATTGCGCAGCCAGACCGGGAAGCGCAGGTCGTAGCAGACCTGCGGCAGCACCCGCCAGCCGGCCAGCTCGACCACCGGCCGGCGGTCGCCGGCGGCGTAGCGGTGGTGCTCGCCGGCCATCCGGAACAGGTGGCGCTTGTCGTAGGTTTCGAAGCTGCCGTCCGGTCGCATCCAGACCAGGCGGTTCCAGGCTTTGCCGCCTTCGGCGATCACCACGCTGCCGGTGACCACGGCGTCCAGGGCGCGCGCCTGGGTGGCCAGCCAGATCAGGCTGGCGCCGGCCATGTCCTCGGCGGCCTCCACCGCATCGTTGCTGAAGCCGGAGGTGAAGGTCTCCGGCAGCACCACCAGATCGGTGGCGCCCGCCAGCGGCGCGATCAGGCCGCCGTAGTAGGCACGGTTGCCCTCCGGATCGTGCCAGCGGGTGTCGCCCTGGACCAGGGAGATGCGCAGGGGCGACAGGCTCATACCGCGCGCAGCCTTTCCGCTGCGGCGGCCAGCGTGTCTTCGCCCTTGGCGAAGCACAGCCGGACCAGGCGGCTGCCCGGCGGCCGCTCGTAGAACGGCGACAGCGGGATCGCCGCGACCTTGTGCTGCGCGCACAGCCACTCGCAGAAGGCCAGGTCGTCCTGGTCGCTGATCGCCGAATAGTCGGCCAGCTGGAAGTAGCCTCCCGGCACCGGCAACAGCTCGAAGCGGGAGCCTGCCATGGCCGCCCTGAAGAAGTCCCGCTTGGCCTGGTAGAAGGCCGGCAGTTCCAGGTAGTGCGCCGGGATCGAGGCCAGCACGTCGGCCAGCGCGCACTGCGCGGCATGGAAGGTGCAGAAGGTCAGGTACTGGTGGACCTTGCGGAACTCCGCCGACAGCGCCGCCGGCGCCACGCAGTAGCCGACCTTCCAGCCTGTGCAGTGGTAGGTCTTGCCGAACGAGCTGATCACGAAGCTGCGCTGCGCGAGCTCATCGTGGCGCAGCACGCTCTCGTGGCGGACGCCGTCGAACACGATGTGCTCGTAGACCTCGTCGGAGACCACCAGGATGCGGGTGTCGCGGACGATGTCCGCCAGTCGGCGCAGGTCGCCGGCATCGAGCACGGCGCCAGCCGGGTTGTGCGGGCTGTTGACCAGCAACATGCGTGTTTTTGCGGTCACCGAATCGGCGACCTGCTGCCAGTCGACGGCGAAATCGGGCAGGCGCAGCGGGATGCGCACGCAACGGCCGCCGTTGAGTTCGACCGCAGGCGCATAGGAGTCGTAGCAGGGGTCGAGCAGGATCACCTCGTCGCCCGGCTGCAGCACGGCGGCGAAGGCGGCGTACAGCGCCTCGGTGGCGCCGCTGGTGACGGTGATCTCGGCCTCCGGATCGACGTCGCGCCCATACAGGGACTTGGTCTTCAGGGCGATCTGCTCGCGCAGTGCCGGCACGCCGGCCATGGGCGCGTACTGGTTGCGGCCTCCGGCCAGGTGCCGGGCGATCGCCTCGAACAGTTCCGGCGGCCCTTCGAAATCCGGGAAGCCCTGGCCCAGGTTGAGGGCGCCATGGCGCGCGGCGAGCTGCGACATGACGGTGAAGATCGTGGTGCCGACGTCCGGCAGCTTGCTGGCGATGTGCATGCCGCCAAGCATAGCGAATGGCCGGCCGCCGGAGCATGCCGACCGGGGCGCTCAGGCGGGATCGGGCACCCCGGAGGCGTCGGCGCCGCGCTCGTCGGGATCGACCAGCAGCGCCACCGCATTGGCGTCGATCGCGCGCACCTGCTCGGCGAGCGCACGCTCGACCAGCAGGTACCCGCCGCGCATCTGGACCACGCCGAGACGGCCGTCGTTGACCTGCGGCATCTGCTCGGCGGTGACGTAGACGCGCCGGATCTTGCCGCCGTATTCGAAGTGCCTGGCCTCGTCGGCCTCGGGACTGTTGAGCGTCCTGCCCTCCAGCAGCGCCGTCACCGCCTCGCGCTGCCGGCGTCGGCGCTCGGCCGTCTCCCTCTCGATGCGCTGCCGCTCCTCGCGCTCGCGCTGCTCGGCACGCGCCCGGAGTGCGTAGGCCTTGGCCAGGTCGATTTCCTCCTGGCTGCGCGGCGCCGGCTTGCCCCTTGGCGCCGTCGCGGCGCCCCGGGTACCCCGCCCCATCGCACCGTCCGCGCCGGCGGCGCCCTTTCCGGCCCCGCTTCGGGCAGCCCCCCTGCCGCCGCCGCGAGGTCCACGGTCGCGGCCCCCGCCAGGCCGGACCTCGGGCTCGCGCACCGGCTTGAACTGCTCCAGGACACCGCTCTGGCGCAGGGCATCTCGCAGGGAACTGGTCATGGCGGTGTTTCGGTCCTGCCTCGGGGCGGCCAGCTTGCCCGCAGCCCGGCCGCCCGGCAAGTGGCGGCGCGCTGGCGCGCCATCGGATGCGAGGGTGCTGGCACCGACCCGCGGACCGGCGCGCAACCGCGACGCGGGGCTGCCCTGGCCGCATCGGAACGGTCGGCCGGCGGGTCCGCAGACGCAAGGAGCCCTCCGCCGGCACAGGACATCCATGGCACCTGGCTGCGCCCGTGCCGATCCAAAGGGCATGCGGACACTCGCTGGCGAGGCCGGCCTACGATTGCCCTCGCACGGAACGACCCCGCCCGATCCCGTAGTAGGCGATTCCGGCCGACTCGACCTCGCCCGGATCGTAGATGTTGCGGCCGTCGAACAGCACAGGCGTGGCCAGGGACCGGCGGATGCGCTCCAGATCAGGGCTGCGGAAGCTCTTCCACTCGGTGACCACGACCAACGCGTCGGCACCCTCCAGCGCGGACCAGGCATCCGTACACAGCACCAGGTCGGATCGCTCGCCATACAGGTTGCGCGCCTGCTCCATCGCTTCCGGATCGTGCGCCCGGACCCGAGCGCCATCGGCCCACAACAGCTCCAGGAGCGTCCGGCTGGGGGCTTCCCGCATGTCGTCGGTGTTGGGCTTGAAGGCCAGCCCCCAGACCGCGATGGTGCGCCCGCCCAGGTCGCCGAAGTGGCCTGCCAGCAACTGGTGAAGACGCAGCTTCTGGGCGCGATTGACGGCCTCCACCGCCTGCAGCAGGCGCGGCTCGCAACCATGGCTGCGCGCGGTGTGCTCGAGCGCGCTGACATCCTTGGGAAAGCACGACCCGCCGTAGCCGGCTCCCGGGTAGATGAAATGCCAGCCGATGCGCGGATCCGATCCGATGCCGCGACGGACCTGCTCGACGTCGGCGCCGACCCGTTCGGCGATGTTGGCGATCTCGTTCATGAAGCTGATCTTGGTCGCCAGCATGGCGTTCGCGGCGTACTTGGTCAGTTCTGCCGAGCGCACGTCCATCACGACGATCCGCTCGTGGTTGCGATTGAACGGTGCGTACAGCCTGCGCAGCAGTTCCACCGCCTGCTCGCTGCCGGCACCGACGACGATGCGGTCCGGGCGCATGCAGTCGTTGACGGCGTCGCCCTCCTTGAGGAACTCGGGATTGGAGGCGACCTCCACTTGCAGGTCCAGGCCCCGCGACGCCAGCGCCTCCCGGATCACGGCACCGACCTGGTCGGCGGTGCCGACCGGCACGGTCGATTTGGTGACCACCAGCAGCGGCCGCGCCATGTGCCCGCCGATGCTGCGCGCGACGTCCAGCACGTGGCGGAGGTCGGCGCTGCCGTCCTCGTCCGGCGGCGTGCCGACCGCGATGAAGGCGACCTGGGCATGCGCCACCGCAGCGGCGGCATCGGTCTCGAAGCGCAGGCGGCCGGCGGCGAGGTTCTCGCGCACCAGCGGCGCCAGGCCGGGCTCGAAGATCGGCACCTCGCCGCGCCGCAGGGCGGCGACCTTGCCGGCATCGATATCGACGCAGACCACCTCGTTGCCGACCTCGGCCAGGCAGGCGCCGGTGACCAGGCCGACATAGCCGGTGCCGAAGATGCTGACGCGCATGGGGGTTCCTCCTGACCTGGATGTTTCCTGAGACCGCTACAGCGTGGTGTCGGCCACGCCTTCACCGTCCAACGGTCCGCTGCCCGCACCACGAAGCGATCTCGACGGCCTCGCTACGCGTCCTCATGAAGTATCCAGGCCAACCGCAGCTGCCGGAGGATACATGGCGGTCGTTACGGGACCGTTGCCCTGGGCGGCCGTGCAGGCCAGCCGCGATCCCGGCGGTGCCCTCGGGGCCTGCACGCTGCTGGACACTGCACAGCCGCGCTGGCCGCGGGCACGATGGCGGGTCCCGCCGGAAAAGACGAAGGCGCCCCTGGGGGCGCCTTCGTCATCGATCCGCGTGCCGGCGGCCGCCGGCCGGGATTTCCCTTACTCGAGGATTTCCAGCAACTCGACCTCGAAGATCAGGGTCGCATTCGGGCCGATCGGACCCGGGGTGCCGTTCTCGCCATAGGCCAGGTCGGACGGGATGAACAGCTTGTACTTGCTGCCCACCGACATCAGCTGCAGGGCCTCGGTCCAGCCCGGGATCACGCCATTCAGCGCGAACTCGGCCGGCGTACCGCGATCGATCGAGCTGTCGAACTTGGTGCCGTCCAGCAGGGTGCCGACATAGTGCACGCGGACGCGATCGGTGGCGGCCGGCTTGCTGCCGCGGCCCTCGGTGATGACCTGGTACTGCAGGCCGGACTCGGTGCTGCGCACGCCCGGCTTGTTCTTGTTCTCGGCCAGGAAGGCCTCGCCTTCGGTGCGGTTGGCGGTGGCCTGCGCGGTGCGCTCCTCGACGGCGCGGGCCTGCAGCTTCTGCATGAAGTCCTGCTTGACCTGGTTGGCCTGCTCTTCGGTCAGCTTGGTCGGCCGACCGGCCAGCGTGTCCTGAAGACCCTGGACCAGCACGGCGACGTCCAGCTCGTCCTGGATCTGGGTGAGGTTGCGACCCAGGTCCATGCCGACCATGTAGCTGACCTTCTGCCTGTCGGTGGTCAGGTCCTGGGCGTGCACGGAACCGATTGCCGCGGCGAGCACGGCGGACGTCGCAAGGACGCGCTTGAACGAAAGGGACATCGGGTACTCCTGAAGGGAATGGGCTGCCGGCGTGCCCGCCTGGCGGGACATCGGGCTGCGAGGCCCGGCGCGGGCGCCATTGTGACGGCGCCACCCGGAAACGGCAACGCGGCCTCCGACACCCGTTCAGGCGCGAAGTTCCCGGCCTCGGGGCGGTCGAACCGGCCGCCAGCCGCGCTGGCTGGCCGGATCAGGCGGCCGGGTGGTTCAGGCGCCCGGACCCGGCTTGGCCAGCTCGGCCTCGATGGCCGAGCGCAGCGCGGCGTCGTCCGGCCGGGTCCGGCTACCGAACGAGGCCACCACCGTGCCATCCCGGCCGATCAGGTACTTGTGAAAGTTCCAGGCCGGCCAGGTGGCCCCGGCCTGGCCTGCCAGGGCATCGAAGAAGGGATGCGCCTGGCCCTGCTTCACCGACACCTTCTCGAACATGGGGAACTGCACGCCGTAGGTGTTGGTGCAGAACGCCTGGATCTCCTCCTCGCTGCCCGGCTCCTGGTTCATGAAGTCGTTGGAGGGAAAGCCCAGCACCGCGAAGCCCCTGTCGGACAGCTCGGCGGACAGGGCTTCCAGTCCCTCGTACTGGGGCGTGAAGCCGCACTTGCTTGCCGTGTTGACCACCAGCAGCACCTGACCGGCGTAGCGTTCACAGAGGTTGACCGCATCGCGGCCCGCCAGGGGCCGGAACTCGACGTCGAGCAGGGGTGCGGCACAGGTCTGGGCGCGAAGAGGAGACGCCAGGACCGCCAGGCCCAGGGCGAACAGTGCCAGTTTCATGCAGTTTCTCCGGAAGGTCGCGGAAAGCCATCGCAGAGTATGCGCCCCGCTGTTGGTGGCAGGTGAGGATTTCCGCGCGATCGAGCCGGCGCCGGGGGCGCCCCTGGGAAGGACATGACTTCCGGCAGGGCTTGACCAATGAGAATCTGGTGTTATAGTCCACCACAACACCAGTCAAGGAGCGCAGCAATGTTCGCCATCCTGCAACGACGGTTGACCCTCTCCGGCGCACTGGCCGGTCTGACCCTGATGGCCGGTCTGGTCCTGGGCCAGCCGCTGCCCGCCGGCCAGTCCGATCCGCTCGATGCGGCGACGCGTGCGGGGGAGGTCCGGCACCCGGCGGTCTCGCACGCCGAGACCGAGACCGCCAGGACGCCCTCGGGCCAGCGCGCCCACGACCTGTCCTGGCCGTTCTTCTCGTTCGGCCGCAACGGGGGGCGGCGGTCATGGTGAGCGAGTGGAGCGACACCACCCCCATCTACGTGCAGCTTCGCGAGCGCGTGCTGGCGCAGATCCTGGAAGGCGCGATCCGCCCCGGCGAGCCGCTGCCCTCGGTGCGCCAGGTCGCCGGCGACCTGGCGATCAACCCGCTGACCGTGTCCAAGGCCTACCAGACCCTCGCCGACGAGGGCGTCGTCGAGAAGCGCCGCGGCCTCGGCCTGTACGTCACCGAAGGCGCCGATGTCCAGGTCCGCGAGCGCGAGCGCGAGCGCTTCCTGGGCGAGGAGTGGCCGGCCATCGTGGCGCGCATACGGCGCCTCGAGCTGACGCCGGAACGGCTGTTGCGCGACCTGTGATCCGAGAAGGGAGAAACGCATGAGCACCATCATCCAGGCCCGCGGCCTGAGCAAGTCGTTCGGCGCCACCCGCGCCCTCGACCAGGTCTCGTTCACCGTGCCGTCCGGCCGCATCGTCGGGCTGATCGGCCCGAACGGCGCCGGCAAGACCACCGCGCTCAAGGCCATCCTCGGCCTGACCCCGTTCCAGGGCGAGCTCAAGGTCCTCGGCCTCGACCCGCACACGCAGCGCCAGCAGCTGATGCAGGACGTCTGCTTCATCGCCGACACCGCCATCCTGCCGCGCTGGATCCGCGTCCGCGAACTGATCGACTTCGTCGAGCGCGTCCACCCCCGCTTCTCGCGGGCGCGCTGCGAGGCCCTGCTGGCGAAGACCAAGATCGCCCGCGACATGAAGGTCAAGGCGATGTCCAAGGGCATGGTCGTGCAGATGCACCTGGCCATCGTGATGGCCATCGACGCGCGCCTGCTGGTGCTCGACGAGCCGACCCTGGGCCTGGACATCCTGCACCGCAAGGCCTTCTACGAGGCCCTGCTGAACGACTACTTCGACCACGACAAGACCATCCTGGTCACCACCCATCAGGTCGAGGAGATCGAGCACATCCTCAGCGACGTGATGTTCATCCAGGACGGCCGGATCGTCCTCGACGCCGCCATGGACACCCTGCCGGCGCGCTTCGCCGAGGTCCTGGTCAACCCCGACCAGCGCGACCAGGCGCGCGCCCTGGGGCCGCTGCACGAGCGCAGCGTGTTCGGCAAGAGCGCCATGCTGTTCGACGGCGTCGGCCGCGACCGGCTGGCCGCCTTCGGCGAGGTCCGCAGCCCGGGCCTGGCCGACCTGTTCGTCGCGATCATGAAGGAGAAGCAGCAATGAACGCCGTCGCCACCGTGTCATCCGCCCGTTCCGGCGCCGGCAGCCCGGTCGCCACTTTCGGCGCCCTGCTCCGTCGCGAGTTCTGGGAGCACCGCGGCGGCCTGTGGTCGGCGCAGGTCTGGACCACCGGCATCCTGCTGGCGCTGATGGTGCTGTCGCTGCTGATCGGTGAGGCGTTCCGGCTGAAGTTCGTCGGCAACGTCGACCTCTCCGGCGTGGCCGTGATCGGCCTCGAGCAGCTCGGACCGGCCGAGATGGCGGAGTTCCGCAAGGGCCTGGAGATCGGCCTGTGGGGCCTGGGCATGATCAACCAGATCGTCCTGTACTTCGTGGTGCTGTTCTACTGCATCGGCACCCTGTACGACGAGCGCAAGGACCGCAGCATCCTGTTCTGGAAGTCGCTGCCGGCCACCGATACCCAGACCGTGCTGGCCAAGCTGGTCACCGCGGTGCTGGTCGCGCCGGTGCTGGCGCTGGTCGCGATCGCCGCCCTGCATGTCGGCTTCCTGCTGCTGGTCGGGCTGTACGCCGCCTTCCACGGCGTCAATCCCCTGCCCTTCCTGTGGCAGCCGGGCATCTTCACCCGGGTCTGGGGCCAGATGCTGGCCACCGTCCCCGTGCACGCGCTGTGGGCCCTGCCGGGCATCGCCTGGCTGCTGCTGGCCTCGAGCTGGGCGAAGCGGGCGCCGTTCGTCTGGGCGATCCTGCTGCCGGTGCTGGCCGGCGTCTTCTACACCATGATCGAGACGGCGCTGCGCCTGCGCCTGCCCGGCACCTGGTTCTGGGAGCACGTGGTGGCCCGCATCTTCAGCTCGCCCGGCAGCATGGTGCTGCGGCCCTGGCAGTGGCGCGGCGACAACCCGTTCGCCCACGCCGCCGGCCAGGAGCAGCTGATGACCACCCTGACGGCGACCTCGACCTGGGTCGGCGTCGGCGTCGGCGTGGTCCTGCTCGGCGCCGCGATCTGGCTGCGCCGCTACCGCGACGACAGCTGAGCACCATGGCCCGGCGGCGCACCGCCGCCGGGCCCCGCCTGCTCCGCTCAGCCGGCGTCGTCGGACAGCGGCGGCTGCCGGAGCCCGGTCCGGATCAGGTGCAGATTGCGCAGATAGATGGCCAGGCCAGCGGCCTGGCCGGTGATGAACACCGGATCCTGGCGATGCACGGCGTAGGCGAGCAGCACCCCGCTGCCGGCCAGGCTGAACCACCAGAACGCGGTCGGCACGATGCTGCGGCGGGCGCGCTCGCTGGCCAGCCACTGGATGATGAAGCGGGCCGAGAACAGCGCCTGGCCGACGAATCCGACGATGATCCACGCCAGCGTATCGTTCATGGTGCGGTCTCCCTGGCAGGCGTGCGCTCGGTGACGGTGGTGGCGCGATGGCGCCGCAGCAACCAGGCGACGCCCGCCAGGTCGACCAGGCCGACCCAGAGCCGGTTCGCCACCCCGTACTTGGACCGGCCGCGCAACCGCGGCCGGTGGTTGACCGGCACATTGCGCACCTGCCAGCCATCGCGCCGGAACAGCGCCGGCAGGAAGCGGTGCATGTGGTCGAAGGCAGGCAGTTCGAGGAATGCCTGGCGCGGGAACAGCTTGAGCGCGCACCCGGTATCGGGACAGTCGTCGCGCAGCAGCCGTCCGCGCACCGCGTTGGCGATCCGCGACGACCAGCGTCTGATCGGCGTATCGCGCCGTGTCGTCCGCCAGCCGGCCACCAGGCCCAGGCCCGGCCCGGCCCGGTCGCGCTCGGCCAGCAGCAGGGGGATGTCGGCCGGATCGTTCTGGCCGTCGCCATCCAGGGTTGCGATCCAGGCGCCCCGCGCAGCGCGGATGCCGTTGCGCAGCGCCGTGCTCTGACCGCACTGGCCGGCATGGCCCAGCACCCGCAACTCGGGCACCTCGCCGGCGAGCGCGGCCAGGCGGTCGGCGGTGCCGTCCCGGCTGGCGTCGTCGACGCAGACGATCTCGAAGGCCAGGCGACCGCGCAGCGCAGCCACGATCTCGGCGACCAGGGGCGCGGCATTGTCGGCCTCGTCATGCATGGGCACGACGACGGACAGCGCCGGGGCAGGGAGTTCAGAGGGTCGGTTCATGGAGCTGTACTGGCCGTCCAAGGTCGGGTCCTGGCAGGGGGTGAGAGGTAGGTAGCCGCGCCACGCTGCGCCAGGCGTGGTCGCCCAGCGGCGACAGCGCGGCATCCGGACAGACAGGCGGCGTCGCCGGCGATCCGCCTGGCGGACCGATCAGCAGCGCGCGCGGGTGGTCGGCGGCCTGGGTGCACAGCTGCGCCGACAGGTCGCCGGGACGTCCGTCCGGGCCCGCCGCCGGCGCGTACTCGACGGGCAGGCCGGTGTACAGGCGCAGCCCGTAGTGGGCACGCTCGCCGACGAAGACGATGCGGTCGGCACCGTCCAGCCAGGACGACAGAGCGGCGGCTTCCGCCGCGGCGTCTTTGCTGCTCGGCAGGTGCGCGACGGCGGCCTTGACCAGCAGCATCAGGGCAAGCCATAGCGCCAGCCCCAGCCAAAGGCTGTGCGGTCCGGCATGCCCGTGGCGATGCGACAGGCGCCTTGCCAGCAGCAGACTGAGCGGCACCGCCAGGGGCAGCACGTACAGGTACATGCGCGAACGCGCCAGCACGAAGACGGTCAGCGGCAGGAGCAGCCACAGCAGCAGCAAGGCCCCCTGGGGATCCATCGCCAGGCGCCGGCGCCAGGCCGCCGCTGAGAACAACCCGGCCAGCTCGCCACGTCCGATCCCGAGCAACGGCAGCCAGGGCAGCATGGCCACGGTCAGCACCGGCAGGTAGACGACCAGCGGTCCATACCACTGGGCATTGCGGTGGTGCAGGCCGGTGAACACCCGCGCCACCACCTCGTCGCCCAGGAAGTAGCCGAGCAGGCCAGGCTGGCGCACCAGCATCGCCGCGAACCAGGACAGCCCGAGCAAGGCGAACAGCAGCAGGCCTGCGGGTGGGAACAGCGCCGCTGCAGCGCGGCGACCCTCGACTGCCGCGGCCCAGGCGACCAGGGCGAGCAGCGGCAGCAGGGCCGGCGGGCCCTTGGTGAGGAATCCGAGCCCGAAGGCCGCCCACATCGCAAGCAGCCAGGCGGAGCGACGCGCGGCATCGCGCGACAGCACGAAGGCGGTGACCGCCAATGTTTCCCACAAGGCCAGCAGCGGATCGGTGTTCACCACGTTGGCCGCCAGCAGCGGCAATGGCGAACCGGACCAGACCGCCACCGCCAGCCAGCGGGCCTCCGGCACCAGGCGATGCGCCAGCACCAGCACCAGCAGGCCACTGGCAACGAAGGCGAGCGCTGCAGGCAGGCGCGCCGCCCAGGCGGTGCGGCCGAACGCCGCAAGGCTCGCGGCCAGCGCCCAGTAGGTCAGCGGCGGCTTGGTGAGGTGGACCTGTTCGTCGTTGAGCCTGGGCACCAGCCAGTCGCCGCTGTCGAGCATGTGCAGAGCGACCGCCGTGTAACGCCCCTCGTCGGGCTCCCACAGGCTGCGTGTGCCCTGGAACGCGAACGCCGCCACCAGCAACCAGGCGCAGGCCAGCGCCGGCAAGGCCACGGACCGGGCTTCAACGACGATCCCTTGCGCTTGTCTGGACATCCGGGATCCCTGTGCCGGGAGGCGATGCCGGCGAGGATGGCGGCCACCACGTCGGACATCGGTCGGACCGGCATTAGGAACTGCTTAACAAGGCAGGGGACGAGCCGCTGGCCAGCGGCAGGCGCCCCCCCTCGAGCCCAACGACCGGGTAAACCCGTGCAGTGGCAAGCCGGCGGTTTCCGGTGCAGCAGCCGGACGGCCCGCCTGGGGCAGGCTGGAACAGGCACACGGACCTGCAATCCGTGGCGACCCGGCCCGCGGCTGCAGGGCATCGCCAGCCAAGGGGCGCTGCGCGCCCTGCCTCAATGCGTCCGTTCGGCCAGGCTGCCGCGCAGGTCCAGGCAGGCCCGGGTACCGCCGTTCGGCGCGGGCAGGAACGCCAGCGTCCAGCCGAGGTGGTCGCAGATGCGTCCGATCAGCGCCAGGCCCAGTCCGGCACCCCGGCCATCGCCGCGCCTGGCACGCTGGGCATAGAGACGGCCGATCTCGTCGGCGCCCAGTCCGGTACCGGGATCGCTGACGCTGACCACCCCGGCGGGCTCGACCTCGACACGCACGCACCCCCCGTCGCTGTTCTCGATGGCATTGCGCAACAGGTTGCCGATCGCCACATGGACGATCGCGGCGGGCGCCTGCAGACGGCTGGGCGCGAGGCGACCAAGCGCCAGGGTCAGCGCCTTGTCGGCGCACAGGTGCTGGTGGTCCTCGATGACGTCGGGGAGCAGATCCTCCAGGTCGAAGACATCGGCACTGGCGCGCAGGCGCGCCGGTTCCTTGGCCAGCACCAGCAGCAGCCTGAGCAGTTGCTCGATGCCGCCGGCAGCCTGGTTGATGCGACGCAGCGGCTTCACCAGGGCCGGGTCGCTGCCGATCCGCTGCGCCAGGACGTCGGCGGCACCGGTGATCACCGCGACGGGTGTACGCAGTTCGTGTCCGACGCTGTCGACGAACGAGCGCTCGCGCGCGACGAAGCCGTCGTGACGACGCAGGTAGGAATTGAAGGCTTCGGCAATGACCGTGATCTCCCAGCCATCCGCCGTCGACACCTCCAGCTGTTGCTGGAGCGCAGCCGGTTGCAGGGCATCCACCTGCGCCGAAAGCCGGTGCAGCGGCCTGAGCAGGCGGCCGCCCAGCCACCAGGCCAGCGCGCTCAGCAACACCGTTGCCAGGAGCGCGGAGGCGAGCAGGCCGGCAGCCTGCCACCATTCGTCGCGCTCGAGTTCGGTGATGTCCAGTGCCAGCAGCAGGCGGCCCTCCGGGATATCCTCGACGAGCACCGCCAGGACCTGCCCGGTCCGTGGGTCGCGGACTTCGTCATGCAGGCCCGGACCCAGGTCCGCCAGGTCGGGCGGGAGACGATCCAAGCCCTCGCCGTCCAGCAGCCAGCCACGCAAGGCCCCGGCATCGGGCAGCGCGGCGCGCAAGCCGGCGCGATGCCGGCCGAGCAGGACCTCGCGCTCTGCATTCAGCACGGCCTGCCAGGCGCGCGCCTCCACCGATTCGTGGATCCAGTAGCCCTGCAGCAGCAGGGCCGCGCTGAGCACCACGGCGAAGCCGAGCACGCCGACCGCCAGCCGGGCACGCAGGCTCCGTCTGGAGCGGCCCGGGTCAGGCACCCGCCGCCCCCCCGCCATCCTCCAGCCGGGCCAGCCGGTAACCCACCCTTGGCACAGTGTGCACCAGGGGCCTTGCAGATCCGGCGTCCACGACCCGGCGCAGTTCGTACATGTGCGAGCGCAGCAGGTCGGTGTCCGGCGGGCTGTCGCCCCAGAGCGTCTCCTCGAGCCGCGCCCGGGCCACGACGTCGGGGCTGGCCCGCATCAGCATCTCGAGCAGCTTCCGGCAGGCCGGGTAGAGCCGCAGGCTCCTGCCGCCCCGGCTGACCTCGAGGGTGCCCAGGTCGAGACGAAGGTCGTCGACCTCCAGGACCCGCTGCCGACTCTGACCCGCAGCCCGCGCGAGCACGGCCTCCAGCCGGACTTCCAGCTCCGGCAGCGCGAACGGCTTGGTCAGGTAGTCGTCGGCGCCGCTGCGGAAGCCGCTGATCTTGTCGGCGAGCTCGTCGCGTGCCGTCAGCATGATCACGGGTGTGTCCTTGCCGGCCTCCTGGCGCAGCTTGCGCAACAGCTCCCTGCCGTCCAGACGCGGCAGGCCCCAGTCCAGGACGATGGCGTCGTAGTCGTGACAGACCGCCAGGTGCAGCCCGGTGAGGCCGTCCGGCGCCGCGTCCAGAACGTGGCCACGCGCTTCGAAGTAATCGAACAGGTTGGCGACCAGGGCCTGGTTGTCCTCGACCACGAGCAGCTTCATGGCATCGCCTGGGGAATGCCGCGCGGAAGGCCGGCCTCGCGGACATAGTGCCGCAGGCCGTGTCGGACCGCCGTCGGAGTTCCCCCCGACGCCACTCCGACAGCGCAGCCGCCAGAATTCCCGCATGGCCCGATGGCACCCGTTCCGACCCGACCGCTGGCCGCTGCCGGCGCTGCTGCTGCTCTCGCTGTTCGTGCTCGGCACCGGCCTGGGATTGCGCCAGCCGATGCCGCCGGACGAGCCGCGCTTCGCGCTGATGGCGCAAGGCATGGTCGAATCCGGGGACTGGCTTCTGCCGCGCCGTGGTGACGAGCTGTACAGCCACAAGCCGCCGGTGTTCATGTGGCTGCAGGCCGCCGCGCTCAAGCTCACCGGCCACCTCCCGACAGCCTTCCTGCTGCCCTCTCTGCTGGCGGCGCTGCTGACCCTGGCCCTGGTTTTCGACCTGGCACGTCGGCTGTGGGGAAGGCGCGCGGCCGGCTGGGCACTGCTGGCGCTGCTGGTGACCCTGCAGTTCGGCCTGCAGGCGCGGCGCGGACAGATCGACGCCGTCCTGGTGGCGATGACCACGGCGTCGCTCTACGGCCTGCTGCGCCATCACCTGCTCGGAGGGCGCCCGGCCTGGGCGCTGCTGGGCTGGTTCATGGCCGGTCTCGGCACCATCACCAAGGGCGTCGGTTTCCTTCCCCTGCTGGCCCTGCCGCTGCTGGCCCTGTCCCGGCGCACCGGCGCCAGGCACCTGGCCGACCCGCGCCTTCAGCCGGGCTGGCGACGGGTCCGGCTGGGTCCGATGGCGTTCCTGCTGGCCACCGGCATCTGGCTGGGTCCCATGCTGCTCGCCGTCCTGGCCGGCGACGACCCGCAGGGCCGGGCCTATCTCCACGACCTGCTGTTCCGCCAGACGGCGACCCGCTACCTCGACCCCTGGCACCACCACCAGCCGCCCTGGTATTTCCTGGGCACCGTCCTCACCCTCTGGCTGCCGACTGCGCTGCTTCTGCCCGCCCTGCTGCCGGCGTGGTGGCGGCGCATCCGGCGGGGCGATGCGCGCGTGCAGGTGCTGGTCGGCTGGGCGCTGCTGGTGCTGATCTTCTTCAGCGCCAGCCCGGGCAAGCGCGAGGTCTACATCCTGCCCGCCCTGCCGGCATTCTGCCTGGCCCTCGCGCCCTTGTTGCCGGGCCTGCTTCGCCACAGCCGCATCCAGCTCGCCGCGCTCGGTTATGTCCTGCTGGTCGGCCTGCTCGCCGCAGGCCTGGCCGCTGCCGCACTGTGGCCGGACAGCGGCCCGGTCGCACGCGCCCTGGCCGACCGGGGCCTGGATCGCTTGCCGCTGCTGGCGCTGGCCGGCCTGGCAACGCTGGCAGGGGCGGCCTTCCTCATCGCCTTCGCAGCGAAACGCAAGGGCGCCGGTGTTGCCGTGCTGACGCTGACCTGTGTCCTCTGGCTGGTGCACGGGCTGGCCTTGATGCCGGCCCTGGACGACGCCAGCTCGGGACGCGCCCTGATGCGGTCGGTGGCTCAGCGGATCGGGCCGTCGGCCTCGCTGGCGCTGCTCGATTGGCCCGAGCAGTTGCCGCTGCAAGCCGACCGTCCGGTCCGGACCTTCGGATTCGAGCGCCCGTTGGAGGCGCAATGGCCGGAGGCCCTGGCCTGGCTGGCGGCCGATCCGGAACGGCACTGGCTTCTGGTCAACCAGCGCTCGTTGGCAGACTGCCCCTCGCTGCCTGGTCGGATCGAGGCCGGAACCAGCAACCGACGCCGGTTTGTCCTGCTCAGACACCACGCGCTGCTCGCCGACTGCATCGACGATCGACCAGCCGGTCAGCGCGATGACTGACCTTCGCCCGGCTCACCCGCCCCGGGCGAGAGCCACGAGCAGCGCGACGAACAGCAGCAGCAATCCGCCAGCCACCGGCAGGCGCCGCATCTTCGCTTCGAGGGCTGCGAGCGTGGCAGCGCCGGGCCAGACGACCGGCGTGCGCCAGTCCAGGGCCGACCAGGCATCGAGACCGCGCGCGAGCAGCCGTGCCAGCCAGCGCCCGGCAGGGGCGACCAGCACCAGCAGGTCGCCTTCCGGCAACCGGGGACGCGGCAGCGACGGGACGCGCGCCAGCGCGAGGCGGATGACCGGCGCCAGCAGCATGGGCAGCAGGCCCGCGGCCAGCGCCGGCGCCGTCCAGTCGGCTGCGCCGTCGTGCGCCGGGGCCCAGGCCCAGGGCACGACCAGCCCGGCCAGCACCGCCAGCGGCCAGGCCGGGTGGACCGGCCGCAGGTCACCCCGGTCGGCTGGACGGTCGGTGCGGGCCAGCGACCAGGCATGCAGCAACAGCAGCGCGGTCAGCAACGAGGACGCCGGCAAGGCCAGCGTCGCCACGGTTTCCCAGCCAGCGCCGGCGATGGCCGACTTGAGCCCGTCCTTGGCGACCTGTCCGGTGGCCAGCGGCAGCCCGGCCAGGGACAGCGCCGGCAGGGCGAACAGCAGGCCCCGCCAGCGGCTGGCACCGACCTGGCCGCCGGCCGCCAGGAACAGCGCGATCTTGTTCAGGCCGTGGTGCAGCACCAGGACGCCCAGTACCGGCAGGACCGCAGGCCCGCTGGCCTGCAGGGCCGCGAAGGCGGCCATCACCAGGCCCATCTGGCTGACCGTGGAGTAGGCGAGCACGGTCTTCAGCCGCTGCTGGCACAGTCCGGCCAGCGCGCCCCAGAATGCGGTCAGCAGTCCCAGCGCCAGCAACGCGACCGGCGCCACGGCCTCGGGCGGCACCAGGCGCAGCATGCCCAGCAGGCCAGCCTTGACCAGCACGCCACTGAGCACCGCGCTGGCCGGCACCGGCGCGACCGGATGCGCCACCGGCAGCCAGACGTGCAGGGGCACCTGGCCCAGCTTCACCGCGAAGCCGGCCAGCAGCAGCAGACCGGCAGTGCCGGGCACCTCGCCGGCGATCGCCGCCAGCGCTGCATTGCCGCGGACACCGGCGACCAGCAGGACACCGGCAAGGACCAGCGCCTCGCCCGCCAGCGCCAGGGTGAGGTAGACGCGACCGGCACGCCAGGCCTGCGCGGTCCCGGCATGTACGACCAGGCCGAACGCGGCCAGCGTCATCATCAGGTAGCCGCCGTAGAAGCCCGCCAGGTCGGCCGCCAGCAGCAGCCAGGCCTGGCCGGCCAGGACCAGCAGCCACCAGCGCGCGAACCGCACCGGTGCCCGGCTGACCCGCGAGGCGGCGGCGCCCGCCAGCATCCAGCCCAGCCCGGCCAGCAGCAGCAGCGGCCGGTTCACGCCATCGACCGCGAACGACAGGCCCAGCAGCAGATTCGCCGCCCCGGCGTCGCCAGCACCGGACAGGGCAAGGGCCAGCAGCGGCAGCGGCGCGACGACCATGGCCGCGAGACGGGCGCGGCCGCCGACGAACAGTTGCGCCAGCAACGGCAACAGCAGCGCCAGGGCGATCAGCACCGCGCTCATCCGCCGTACTCCCGGGCGACGATCAGCTTCACCCAGCCCAGCGGACTGAGTTCGAGGCCGGCCAGCAGGCCGGCCAGCAGCGCCGCCAGCGCGGTGGCCAGCGCCGGCCCCAGCATCGCCGCACGCGCCCAGCGCCCCGGGCGGGTCGGCGCCGGCCAGGCGTCCGGCGGCGGGCGGAACCAGATGCGCCCCAGCACCGGCAGGAAATAGGCTGCGTTGAGCAGGGTGCTGGCGACCAGCACGCCGACCACCCAGGCCTGCCCGGCCGCCACCGCCCCGGCACCCAGGTACCACTTGCTGATGAAGCCCGCCATCGGCGGCACGCCGATCATGCCCAGCGCGGTGACGGTGAACGCCAGGCTGGTCCAGGGCATGACCCGGCCGACGCCGTCGAGCTGGTCGATGCGCTTGCTGCCGAGCAGCTCGGCGTAGAGGCCGGCGCAGAAGAACAGAGTGATCTTCATCAGGCCCTGGTGCACCAGGTGGACCAGACCGCCGATGGTCGCCAGCGGACCGGCAATCGCGGCGCCCAGGGCGATGTAGGACACCTGGCTGACCGTCGACCAGGCCAGCCGCTTCTTGAGGTCGGCCTGGCGCAGGGCCATCAGCGAGCCGTACAGGATGGTGGCGGCGGCCAGAACCGCCAGCCAGTGGCCCAGGCCCAGCGCCTGGACGCGCTCGCTGCCGTACACGTCGTAGACCAGCCGGACGATCCCGAAGGCACCGGCCTTGACCACGGCCACCGCATGCAGCAGCGCGCTGACCGGGGCCGGTGCCACCATCGCCTTGGGCAGCCAGCCGTGCAGGGGCAGCAGGGCCGCCTTGACCCCCATGCCGGCCAGCAGCAACACGAAGATGCCGCGTTGCGCGGCCTCGTTGCCGGACAGCACATCGCCGAGCTCGCCGCCGGCGATGAAGTCCTGCGCCCCGACCAGGGCATGCAGCCAGACCAGGCCGGCCAGGAACAGGCTGCTGCCGAACAGCGTGTAGCGCAGGTAGCTGCGCCCGCCGGCGAACGAGGCCTGCGTCCCCCGGTGCACGACGAGCGGCCAGGTGGCCAGGGTCAGGAGCTCGTAGAACACGAAGAAGGTGAACAGGTTGCCGGCGGTGGCGACGCCCATGGTGGCCGCCACGCACAGGCTGAAGAAGCCGAAGAAGCGGGCGCGATCCGGGCTGCGCTCCAGGTAGCCGATCGCGTAGATCGTGGTCAGCAGCCACAGCACGGCCGACAGCGTGGTGAACAGCAGGGTCAGCGAGTCGACCTTGAGCACCAGGTCCAGCCCCGGCAGCAGCGGCATGCGCCACTGGAAGGTCTCGCCTGCGGCGACGGCGCGCAACAGGAGCGCCACCAGGCCCAGCTTGGCCAGCGCCGCCGCGAGGTTCAGCGTGGTGCGCAGGCGCTGCCGGTCCTCGCCGGCCAGGAACACCGCCACGGCGGTGCCCAGGGACAGCAGGACCAGCAGCAGCGGCAGCGCCTGCCAGGTCATCATGGCGCTTCACCGGACCCGGCCGGCAGGACCGCCAGATCGAGCACCGGTGCCGCGGCGAAGCCCAGGGCGATCGCCGCCAGCGCCAGCCCCAGCGCCGCCAGGTCCGCGACCCGCGGCACCGGCTGGCCGGCCCGCGCCTGCCCGGTGTCGGCACGGCGCGCCAGCAGTGCCGCGAGCACGCGGAACAGGTAGGCCGCGGCGAGCAGGCTGCCCACGAGAAGCAGCACCACCAGCCACCAGGCGCCGGCCTGCCAGGCGCCCTGCAGCAGCAGCCATTTCGCCAGGAAACCGCCACTGGGCGGCAACCCGACCAGGCTGACCCCGGCCAGGGCGAACGCGAACACGCTGACCGGCGCGGCGGCATCGCTGCCGGCCATCGCGTCCAGCCGCGAATCGCCGGCCCGTCGAACCAGGTTGGCCGCCGCCAGGAACATCGCCGCCTTGGCCAGGCCATGGGCGAGCAGGTGCAAGGTGGCGCCCTGCCAGGCGACCGTCGAAAGCATCGCCAGCACCAGCAGCAGGTAGCCGAGCTGGGCGACGGTGGAGAACGCGACGACCTGCTTGAGGCGGTCCTGGCGATACGCGGACAGCGATCCCCACAGGATCGCCGCGCCACCGAGCGCCGCAAGCACCGACCCTGCCGATGCCAGACCGGCGCCAGGGCCCAGCCAGAGCATCGTGCGCCAGACCAGCAGCAGCGCGGCCTTCACGACCAGGGCCGAGAGCACGGCGCTGACCGCGGCGGGTGCCGCCCCATGCGCCAGGGGCAACCAGCCGTGCAGTGGAAACACCGCCGCCTTGAGCAGCAGGCCGGCCAGCATCAGCGCCAGGGCCACCGAGGTCCAGCCGCCGGGCACCAGGGCCGCCCCGGCGAGTTCGAGGTCCAGGCTGCCGGTGCCGGCGTGGATCATCGCGACCCCGGCCAGCCAGGCCAGGGAGCCGAGCATGGCGAGCAGCAGGTAGCGCATCGCCGCCGACAGGGCCGCGACCGTGCCGGCACTGGCCACCAGGGCCACAGCGGCCAGGGTCAGCAGCTCCAGGCCGACGTACATGTTGAACAGGTCGTACGACAGAACCACGGTATTGAGGCCGGCAAGCAGCACCAGCCAGGAGGGCCAGAAGGCCCGACGCGACGCGGCCCGCCCCGGCGTAGCCAGCGCGTGCAGGCAGGCGGCGGTCATCACCGTCGCAACCAGGCCCAGCAGGAGCAGCCCGATGCCATCCAGATACAAACGGATCGCAAGGGGCGGCGCGAGACCCGCCAGTGAAAAGGCCGCCGGACCGCTGTCGGCGAACGCTGCCGCCAGCAACGGCCAGGTCGCCAGCGCCGCGAGGTGCACCCCCAGCGCCAGCTGCCCTGCGCGGCGCACAGGCAGGCAGACCGCCAGCGCCGCGGCCAGCAGCGGCAGCAGGACCCACAGCGGCAGCAGATCAATCGCCACCAGGGTCGTCCGACGCGCCGGATTCGTCGTCGAGCGCCGCCTCGCCGCTGCGCCGGTACAGGGCCAGCATCAGGGCCAGGCCGAATGCGGTGGCACTGACCGCCACCACGATGCCGGTCAGCACCATGGCCTGGCTCACCGGGTCCGGTGCGGCGTCGCCGCGGCGGCCGAGCACCACCATCAGCAGGAACACGGCGGCGCCGAGCAGGTTGAGCGCCAGCAGCTTGCGCAGCAGATGACCGGCGACCAGCACGCCGTAGACGCCCAGCCCCACCAGCCCGGCGGCGACGCCCAGCCAGACCAGGTCGTGGGCATCCATCACTTCGATCCCAGTCCGGCCGCCCCGAGGAACAGCAGGCACAGCCCCAGGGCGATCGACACGGTCATCGCCGCCTCGACCGCGTACACGGCCGCGAGTCCTTCCAGCGCCAGCACGGGCCGATCCGCGAGCAGCGGCCACAGCGCCGCCGCCGCGAAGACCAGCAGGCCGAGCACCAGCAGGCCGGCCTGCACAGGCGTCGCCCTTGCGCGGGGCTGCAGCCGTCCCGCCAGGGCCATCAGCACGCCCGCCGCGGCGAGCACGGCGCCCGCCTGGAAGGCGCCGCCGGGCGCCTGGCCGCCGGCGTGCAGCAGGTATCCACCGACCAGCACGGTTCCAGGCACCACGCCGGCAAGCAAGGCATCCAGCAACGGCACCGACGTTGGCGGGCGCGGCGCCGACGGCCGGGACTGCGCCTGGACCATGGCCACGCCAAGCCATGCGACCAGCAGCACCAGCATTTCCAGCAGGGTGTCGTAGCCGCGGAACAGCAGCAGTACCGCGGTCACCGGGTTGCCGACGTCGGACTGCGCGGTAGCCGCCAGGGCCTCGCTGCCCGCCGACCTTTCCGGCTGCGGCAGGCCGGCCAGCGCCACGAACAGGCCGGCCGACAGCAACGCGCAGGC
Organism: Lysobacterales bacterium; assembly: GCA_019634735.1. Classification (NCBI taxonomy): domain Bacteria; kingdom Pseudomonadati; phylum Pseudomonadota; class Gammaproteobacteria; order Lysobacterales; species Lysobacterales bacterium. The sequence continues at coordinate 107,586 of JAHCAT010000005.1, forward strand.
CACCGCGATCGGCAAGGCCAGTCTGGAACGGCGCACCAGTCGCTGGCCGGTGCGTTCCGGGCGGATCGCCAGCAGGCGCCGGTAGCTCAGCATCAGCATGGCGCCGGTCAGGCCGGCACCGATCGCCGCCTCGGCCAGCGCCAGGTCGGGCGTGCCCAGCCGGGCCCAGGCGACCGCCATCAGCAGGCCGAACACCGTGTAGGCAACCAGGGAACCGAACAGCGTCGGGCCGGCCACCACCAGCACGGCCAGGCCGAGGAGGCCGGCCGCCAGCAGCAGGTCGAACGCCAGCAGCATCATCGGTCGGCACCCTTCGATTGCCGATGCGACCGACGCGCCACCAGGTGCGCCGACACGGTCGAGGCCGTGAGCGCCAGCAGCCAGACCAGGCCGAGCTGCAAGGATGCGCGCAGCGAACCCGACTGGATCGCCAGCCCGATGCAGATCAGCAACAGGCCGATGTTGTCGGCCTTGGTCAGCGCATGCAGGCGGCTCAAGGTGTCCGGAAAGCGCAGCAGGCCGAGGGTGCCGGCCAGGAAAAAGGCACAGCCGCCGATCAGAAATACTGCCGCGGCGAGCGACGCCAGGCTCACCGGTGCTCCCCGGCATCGCCGCCCGGCAGGCCGACGAAGGCGATGCTCAGCAGGGTCGCCAGCAGCACGAACAACAGGGCGACGTCGCGCAGCGCCGGCTGCGCCATGAGCGCCGCCAGCACCAGCAGCACGGCGACCGTGGTGGTGCCGAACAAGAGCGCGGCGAGCATGCGGTCGCTGTCGCCCGGTCCGCGCACGACCCGCACCAGGCCGGCGGCCAGGTTGAGCAAGAGGAACACCGCCACGCAGCCGAGCAGGAGTTCCATTCATCGCCTCCGCAACGGGAGGCCCCGGAAGGCTTCGCGCCCGGCCCGCGCCTGGCGCGGGTCCGGCCGCCGGCCCGACCGGACCGGGACCCGGCGGCTCACGACACGTCCTCGCGGAGCGGCGGCAAGGAGAACAACCAAGCGACGCGACGTTCCAGGGCAGCCACGCCCACCACCGCCTCGGCGGCCAGGACATGCACGACCAGCACCTGGGCATCCTCCTCGAGATCGACGCTCAAGGTGCCCGGGACCAGGCTGAGCACGGAGAGGAAGACGGTTCGCGGCAGGCCCGGCGGCAGGCCCAGTCGGTGCCGGTGCAGGCCCGGCGACACCGGCAAGGAAGGCGACGCGGCGCGCCACAGGACATCGAGGCCACCGCGCAGGGACGCATGCACGAACCAGGCCAAAAAGCCGAGCAGCCGCAGGGGCCGCCAGCGGTGCACCTCGCCGGGGACCAGCAGGCTACCGATCAGCGCGCCGGCCACGGCGAATGCCAGTCCCACGAACAGGTTGCCGGTGCCGTCCAGCGCCAGCCAGGCCACCATCAACACCACCACGACCTGCGCCCCCCAACGGCAACGATCGGCAGGCGGCGGATGCGATTCGCGCGGGCGCTCGGGGCGATCCATCGGGGATCACCTTAGCCGACCGCGATGCGCCGAGGCGAGTCGCCCAGGGCCCGCGAGGGTCGCTGCAAGGGTCCCACGCTGGCCGCGCCCAGGCGCGACCAGCCATGGGCACGCCTCAGCCGCCGGCCGACCCGCCGCCGACGCCGCCACGGGTCAGCGCCAGCGGGTCCAGCAGGCGGTCCAGTTCGGACTTCGACATGCCGGTGGTCTCGCGGGCGACGTCCTTGATCGGCCGGCCTTCCTTGTAGGCCTGCTTGGCGGTGGCCGCGCCCTTCTCGTAGCCGATCACCGGGTTCAGCGCGGTGACCAGGATCGGGTTGCGCTCCAGGGCGCCGGCGATGACGTCGTGGCGCACCTTGAAGCCGGCGATCGCCTGGTCGGCCAGGGCCCGGCTGGCGTTGGCCAGCAGGTTGATCGACTGCAGCAGGTTGAGCGCCACCACCGGCAGCATGACGTTGAGCTGGAAGTTGCCGCTCTGGCCGGCCACGGTGATGGTGGCGTGGTTGCCGATCACCTGGGCGCAGACCATCGCCATCGCCTCGGGGATCACCGGGTTGACCTTGCCGGGCATGATCGAACTGCCCGGCTGCAGGGCCGGCAGCTCGATCTCGCCCAGGCCGGCCAACGGCCCGGAGTTCATCCAGCGCAGGTCGTTGGCGATCTTCATCAGCGAACAGGCCAGCGTGTTGAGGGCGCCGGACAGGTCGACCGCGGCATCCTGGCTGGCGATGCCCTCGAACAGGTTGGCGGCGGCCTCGAAACGCTGCCCGGTCAGCTTCTTCAGTTCGGCGGCGACCTTCGCGCCGAACTTCGCATCGGCATTGACGCCGGTGCCGACCGCGGTGCCGCCCTGCGGCAGCCGGCGCACCCGGACCAGGGCGTCGTCGATGCGCGCCATGCCGGAGGCGACCTGTGCGGACCAGGCGCCGAGCTCCTGGCCGAAGGTCACCGGCATCGCGTCCATCAGGTGGGTGCGGCCGGTCTTGACCACCTTGCGCAGTTCGCGGGCGCGCCGATCGATGGTCGCCTTCAGGTGCTTGAGCGCCGGCAGCAGGGCGCCGGTCGCGGCCAGCACCGCCGACACCTGGATCGCGGTGGGGATCACGTCGTTGCTGCTCTGGCCCATGTTGACGTGGTCATTGGGATGCACCTTCAGGCGCGGGCCGCTGGCGACGTGGGCGATCACCTCGTTGGCGTTCATGTTCGAGGAGGTGCCAGAGCCGGTCTGGAACACGTCGATCGGGAAGTGGCCGTCCAGCTCGCCGTCGGCGACCTGTGCGGCGGCCTTGCGGATCGCCTTGGCCAGGGCTGGCTTGAGGTGGCCGAGGTCGGCATTGGCCTGGGCGCAGGCCGACTTGACCAGGCCCAGGGCGCGGATGAAGTCGCGCGGCATGGCAAGGCCGGAGATCGCGAAGTTCTGCACGGCGCGCTGGGTCTGGGCGCCGTACAGGGCGTCGGCGGGAACGCGCAGCTCGCCCATGCTGTCGCGCTCGGTGCGGAATCCGCTCATGGTTGTCTCCGGGGGAAGGTTGCGTGGGGGGCGGCATTATAGGCGCCCCGCGGCCCCGCCCCGGCTTCGACCATGGGACAATGCCGGGCTGCAAGGACCGCCCGACCGCCATGGACCACAGCCCGCTCACCGCCCTCTCGCCGCTCGACGGCCGCTACGCCGGCAAGGTCGACGCCCTGCGCCCGCTGCTCAGCGAGTTCGGCCTGATCCACGCGCGCGTCCGGGTCGAGGTCGAATGGCTGATCGCGCTATCCGACGAGCCGGGCATCGCCGCCCTACCCGCCTTCGACGAAGCCACCCGCGCCCGCCTGCGCGCCCTGGCCGACGGCTTCGACGCCACGAAGGCGCAACGCGTCAAGGCGATCGAACGCACCACCAACCACGACGTCAAGGCGGTCGAGTACTTCCTGAAGGAAAGCCTGCAGGGCGATCCGGCGCTGGCGCCTGCCCTGGAGTTCATCCACTTCGCGTGCACCTCCGAGGACATCAACAACCTGGCCTACGGGCTGATGCTGTCCGCGTCGCGCACGCGGGTGATGGCACCGGCGCTGGCTGCGGTGGCGCAGCGGCTGCGGGCCCTGGCGCACGGCCACGCCGGCACGCCGATGCTGTCGCGCACCCACGGCCAGACCGCGTCGCCGACCACGCTCGGCAAGGAGCTGGCCAACGTCCTGGCCCGCCTGCGCCGCCAGCAGGGCCAGTTCGACGCGGTGGAACTGCTCGGCAAGGCGAACGGCGCGGTCGGCAACTTCAACGCCCACGCCATCGCCTACCCCGAGGTCGACTGGCCGGCGCTGTCGCGCCGCTTCGTCGAGGGCCTGGGACTGGCATTCAACCCCTGGACCACGCAGATCGAGCCTCACGACTGCATCGCCGAGCTGTGCGACGCGCAGCGCCGCGTCAACACCGTGCTGATCGACCTGTGCCGCGACGTCTGGGGCTACATCTCGCTGGGCTATTTCAGCCAGGCGGTGAAGGCCGGCGAGGTCGGCTCCTCGACCATGCCGCACAAGGTCAATCCGATCGACTTCGAGAACGCCGAGGGCAATTTCGGCGTCGCCAATGCCCTGCTCGGCCATTTCGCGGAGAAGCTGCCGATCAGCCGCTGGCAGCGCGACCTCACCGACTCCACCGTGCTGCGCGCGCTGGGCACCGGCTTCGGCCACGCCCTGGTGGCACTGGACGCGCTGTGCCGCGGTCTGGACAAGCTGTCCGCCAACCCGGCACGCCTTGCCGCCGACCTCGACAACGCCTGGGAGGTGCTCGCCGAGGCGGTGCAGACGGTGATGCGTCGCCACGGCCTGCCCGAGCCCTACGAGCAGCTCAAGGCGTTCAGCCGGGGTCGCAGCATCACTGCCGACAGCCTGCGCGAGTTCATCGCCGGCCTCGACCTTCCGGACGACGAGCGCGCGCGCCTGCTGGCGCTGACCCCGGCCGATTACACGGGCCTGGCGCAGCGCCTGGCCCTGGACATCTGAGGACGCCGCCATGGCCACAAGGCGCGGCGAGAAGGAACTGCAGGTCGACGGCCGCGAGCTGCCGCCCCTGGGCATGAGCCCGGCCGCGTTCCTGCGCAACTACTGGCAGAAGCGGCCGCTGCTGGTGCGCAACGCCTTCCCCGGCCTGCGCCCGCCGATCAGCGCCGACGAGCTGGCCGGCCTCGCCTGCGAGCCGTACGCGCTGTCCCGCCTGGTGGTGCACGACGCCGGGCACGACCAGTGGACGGTGGAGACCGGTCCGTTCGAGGAGTCGCGTTTCGCCGATCTCCCCGAGGAGGACTGGACCCTGCTGGTCCAGGACGTCGACAAGTGGGACCGCGACGTCGCCGGACTGCTCGAACATTTCCGCTTCCTGCCGGATTGGCGGATCGACGACATCATGGTCAGCTTCGCAGCGCCGGGCGGTTCGGTCGGCGCCCATGTCGACCAGTACGACGTTTTCCTGCTTCAGGCCAGCGGCCACCGGCACTGGATGATCGACACCCGCGTCGACGCCCCGCTGGCGTTCCGGCCCGACCAGCCGCTCAAGCTGCTGGAATCCTTCGATCCGGACGAGGAGTGGCTGCTCGGCCCCGGCGACATGCTCTACCTGCCGCCCGGCATGCCGCACCACGGCGTCGCCATGGGCGAAACGCCCTGCCTGACCTGTTCGATCGGCCTGCGGGCGCCCTCGCTGGCCGAGCTGACGGTGGATTTCGCCGAATCGCTGGCCGAGCAGCTGCCCGAATCGCTGCGCTATGCCGATCCCGACCTTGCCCCGGCCCGCGAACCGGGGCGCATCGACGCCGCCGCCCTGGCCCGGGTCGAGGCCCTGCTGCACCAGGCGCTCGCCAGCGACGGCCCCGGCCGGGCCGAGTGGTTCGGCCGTTTCATCACCCGCTACCGCAGTGCCGGGCTGGCCGCGCCGCGGCCACGGCCGCTGACGCCCGCCGCTTTCGACAAGCGCCTGACCGGGCGCGGCGTGCTGCTGCGGCACCCGCTGAGCCGCTTCGCCTTCCTGCCCCGCGGCCGCCAGGCCCGCCTGTTCGTGGCCGGGGAATCGCATCCGGCCCCCCTGGCCCTGGCCCGGCGCCTGTGCGTGCCCGAACCGCTGGCACTGTCCGAGGTCGCGGCACTGGACGAGGACGGGCGCGCGCTGGTCCGGACCCTGGTCAACGCCGGCCATCTGGAGTTCGGCCGGTGATGTCGCCGTTCCGCATCGTCGACGCCGACTACGCCGCCGACCTGGAGCGCCTGCGCGCGGTGCGCGAGCCGGTGTTCGTGCTCGAACAGCAGGTGCCGATCGAACTGGAGTGGGACGACCTCGACCCGCTGTCCCGTCATGTACTGGCGCTCGACGACCAGGGCCGGGCGATCGCCACCGGCCGGCTGACACCGGAACGGAAGATCGGGCGGATGGCGGTGCTGGCCGACTGGCGCGGCCGCGGGGTCGGCGCGGCGGTGCTGGAGCGGCTGATCGCGATCGCCCGCGTGGAGGGCCTGCCGGCGGTCGAGCTGCATGCCCAGGAATCGGCGATCGGCTTCTACCAGCGTTACGGTTTCCTGGCCCATGGCGAGCCCTTCGACGAGGCCGGCATCCGACACCGGCACATGCGCCTGGTGCTCTGACCCCGCGCAGCCGCCATGATCGTGCTCGCCAAGCTCGCCGGCGCCCTGCTCTACCCGCTCAACCTGGCCCTGCTGGTCGGCCTCACGGCCGTGCTGCTGCGCCGTCGACCGCGCCTGGCCGGGGCGCTTGCGGCGTTCGCGCTGGCCTGGCTGTGGCTGTGGTCGACGCCCTGGCTGGCCCAGCACGCGGCGCGCAGCCTCGAGCACGGCCACCCGCCGGCGCTGCCCACCGACCTGCCGGCGGCCGATCTGATCGTGCTGCTCGGCGGCCTGTCCGACCCGGCCACGCCGCCCGCCCGCCCCGATCCCGACCTCAATGCGGCGGCGGACCGCGCCTGGTTCGCCGCCCGACTGTGGCATGCCGGCCGGGCACCGGTGATCCTGTGTTCGGGCGGCCGTGCGCCGCTGTCCGGCGCCAGCGACCCCGAATGCCCCGGTGTCGTCCGCCTGCTGGTCGACTTCGGCGTGCCCGAGGCAGCGATCGCCGTGGAGCCGGCAAGCCGGACCACGCGCGAGAACGCCACGGAAACCGCAGCAGCGGTGGACCGCCTGCTCGGTGAGGGCCGCATCCCGGGTCGTCGCCTGCTGCTGGTCACCTCGGCCCGCCACCTGCCGCGCGCCCTGGTCGCGTTCGACCGGGCCGGCCTGGACGCGATCCCGGCGGCCACCGACCACGCCGGACGACCCGGGCGACCCTTCGCGCTCGCCGACCTCCTGCCCAACCCGGGCGCCCTGGCGCTGAGCACCTCGGTCTGGCACGAATGGCTGGGCAGGGTCTGGTACGCGCTCTGGAGGGGATCCTGACGCCCCTCCCGTGAACCAGTGACGCTGCCGGACGGCATCCGGCCCTGCCCGCCTCCAGCGCCTCACGACCGCGACAACCCGGGGCGCTGGCGCGCACGACACCGACCGCGGAACAGGGTTTCGCCCCCCGGACGACTCGAACATGGCTTGAAACGCCCGGTCTGGCCGGTACCCGCCATCCCAAGGTGCCGCCGCACAAGGCTATAATCGCTGTTGCTTCGCAGCATCGGGCGAGACGCCCACCCCCCCTCCCGCACGAGCACACCGTGGACGCCAAGCAGCGACAGGCCTTTGCGGCCTCCTCCCAACTGGGCACAGGCAACGCGGCCTGGGTAGATGCCCTTTACGAACAATATCTTGCCGATCCAGCCTCGGTGGCCGACGCCTGGCGCCGGCACTTCGAATCGCTGGCTGTGCCGGCCGGCGAGACCCCGCACGGACCGATCCAGCAGGCCCTGGCCGAAGGCGCCCGGCTGCGCCGCGCCGCGGCGCCGGTCGACGACGCCCATGCCCGCCGCCAGGCCGGCGTCCTGCGCCTGGTCACCGCCTACCGCTCGCGCGGCCACGTCGCCGCGGACATCGATCCCCTGGGCCTGTGGCAGAAGCCGTCGGTGCCGGACCTGTCGCTGGCCTTCCACGGCCTGGACGAATCCGACCTCGATACCGAGTTCGACACCGGTTCGCTGGCGGCGCCGCAGCGCCTGCGCCTGCGCTCCATGGTCGACCTGCTGCAGCGCACCTACACCGGCAGCATCGGCGCCGAGTTCATGCACATCACCGACGCCCAGCAGCGGCGCTGGTGGTACGAGCGCCTGGAGCGCACCGGCGGCCACTTCGGCTTCGACGGCGAGCAACGCAAGCGGCTGCTGTTCAAGCTGACCCAGGCCGAGGGCCTGGAGCGCTACCTGCACACCAAGTACGTCGGCCAGAAGCGCTTCTCGCTGGAGGGCGGCGACAGCCTGATCCCGCTCATGGACGTGCTGGTGCGCAAGGCCGGCGCCGCGCGGGTGCGCGAGATGGTGATCGGCATGGCCCATCGCGGCCGCCTGAACGTCCTGGTCAACACCCTGGGCAAGCCGCCGCAGCAGCTGTTCGCCGAGTTCGAGGGCCGCCATGCCGGTCCCACCGACCCGGCGCGCTCCGGCGACGTCAAGTACCACATGGGCTTCTCCTCGGACGTCCGCACGCCGGACGGCACCGTGCACCTGGCGCTGGGCTTCAACCCCTCGCACCTGGAGATCATCGACCCGGTGATCGCCGGCAGCGTGCGCGCCCGTCAGACGCGGCGCGGCGATGCGACCCGCGAGCAGGTGCTGCCCGTGCTGCTGCACGGCGACGCCGCCTTCGCCGGCCAGGGCGTGGTCATGGAGCTGTTCAACATGTCGCAGGCGCGCGGCTTCGCGGTCGGCGGCACCGTGCACGTGGTGATCAACAACCAGGTCGGCTTCACCACCAGCCGGCCGGACGATGCCCGCTCGACCCTGTACTGCACCGACGTCGCCAAGATGGTCAACGCGCCGGTGCTGCACGTGAACGGCGACGATGTCGAGGCGGTCGCGTTCTGCGCGCAGCTGGCCTTCGAGTACCGCCAGCAGTTCAAGCGCGACGTGGTGATCGACCTGGTCTGCTACCGCAAGCACGGCCACAACGAGGCCGATGAGCCGGCCGCCACGCAACCGCTGATGTACCAGACCATCCGTGCCCATGCCAGCACCCGCGAGCGCTACGCGAAGGCGCTGGCCGACGCCGGCGTGCTCGGCGCCGACGAGGCGAAGTCCCTGGTCGACGACTACCGCGACCGCCTGGACCGCGGCGAGGTGACGGTCGAGCTGGCCGACGGCAGCGAGGCCGACGAGCACGCGGTGGACTGGTCGCCCTACCTCGACCACCGGCTCGGCGAGCCGCTCGACACCGCCGTCCCGCGCGAGCGCCTGGTGGAACTGGCCGAGACCATCACCGCGGTGCCGGCCGACCATCCGCTGCATGCGCGGGTCGGCAAGATCTACGAGGACCGCCGCCGGATGACCGCCGGCGAGTTGCCGATGGACTGGGGCTATGCGGAGAACCTGGCCTACGCCAGCCTGCTTGCCGAGGGCGGCAAGCTGCGCCTGGTCGGCCAGGACTCCGGGCGCGGCACCTTCTTCCACCGCCACGCCGTGCTGCACAACCAGCAGACCGGCGAGGCGCTGCTGCCGCTGCGCGCGGTCGCGGCGCGCCGCGAGGACGTGCAGATCCACGATTCGGTGCTGTCCGAGGAGGCCGTCCTGGCCTTCGAATACGGCTATGCCACCGCCGATCCGCAGACCCTGGTGATCTGGGAGGCGCAGTTCGGCGACTTCGTGAACGGCGCCCAGGTCGTCATCGACCAGTTCCTGTCCTCGGGTGAGGCCAAGTGGGGACGCCTGTGCGGCCTGGCGATGTTCCTGCCGCACGGCTACGAAGGACAGGGACCGGAGCACAGCTCCGCCCGCCTCGAACGCTTCCTGCAGCTTTGCGCGCTGGACAACATGCAGGTCTGCGTGCCGACCACCCCAGCGCAGATGTTCCACATGATCCGCCGCCAGCTCCTGCAGCGGGCACGCAAGCCGCTGATCGTGATGACCCCGAAGTCGATGCTGCGGCACAAGCTGTCGGTCTCGACGCTCGACGAGCTGGCGCAGGGCGGCTTCCAGACCCTGATCCCCGACAGCAGCGCCGCGGATCCGAAGAAGGTCAAGCGGGTCGTGGTGTGCTCGGGCAAGGTCTACTACGACCTGCTGGAGGCCGCGGGCAAGGACGGTCCCGGCAATGTCGCCCTGGTCCGCGTCGAGCAGCTCTATCCGTTCCCGCGCGAGCTGCTGGTGGCGGAGCTGCGCCGCTTCGGCGCCGCCCGCGAAGTCGTTTGGTGCCAGGAGGAGCCGATGAACCAGGGTGCCTGGTACCAGATCCGCCACCACCTCGAGCACTGCATCGGCCAGGGCCAGCCCAAGGCGGCACTGCACTACGCCGGACGCGGACGCTCGCCGGCGCCGGCCTGCGGCCACCTGAGCACCCACACCGCGGAACAGGCGGCGCTGGTGGCGCAGGCGCTGACCGGCAGCTTCGACGGCGACACCGGCGCGGAATGACGCCGGACCACGCGACCCCCCGATCCGAACAGACCTCCCCGCGGAGCCCGCTCCGCACCGCATCCGTAGGAAACGTCATGAGCCTCGAAGTCAAAGTCCCGGTCCTGCCCGAGTCGGTCGCCGACGCCGTCATCGCCGCCTGGCACAAGAAGGTGGGCGACAGCGTGCGCCGCGACGAGAACCTGGTCGACCTGGAGACCGACAAGGTGGTGCTGGAGGTGCCGGCGCCCGCGGACGGCGTCCTCAAGGAGATCCTCAAGAAGGATGGCGACACTGTGACCGGCCAGCAGGTGATCGCAATCATCGAGCAGGGCGCGGTCGCCGAGGCCGGCAAGGACGAACCCGCCAAGGCCGACCCTGGCAAGGCGGGGTCCGGCACGCAGGATCCGGCGAAGGCTGCCGCAGCGGCGGCGCCGGCGAAGCAGGGCACGGCCGAACTGTCGCCCGCCGCGCAGCGCGTCGCCAGCCAGCACCAGGTCGATCCGGGCAGCGTCGAGGGCACCGGCCGCGGCGGGCGGGTGATCAAGGAGGACGTGCAGCGCGCGCTGTCCGGCGGCAGCGCGCCGGCGCCTGGCGCCCGCGGCGAGCGCCGCGTGCCGATGACCCGCATGCGCACCCGTATCGCCGAGCGCATGATGGAATCGAAGAATTCCATCGCCATGTTGACCTCGTTCAACGAGGTCAACCTTGCCGCGGTGTCGCGCCTGAGAAAGGAGCACGGCGAGGCCTTCGAGAAGGCCCATGGCGTGCGCCTGGGCTTCATGAGCTTCTTCGTCAAGGCGGCCGCCGAGGCGCTGCGCCGGCACCCGGTGGTGAACGCCTCCACCGAGGGCAACGACATCCTCTACCACGACTTTGCCGACATCTCGATCGCGGTGTCGACCGACCGCGGCCTGGTCACGCCGGTGCTGCGCAACGCCGAGACCCTGGGCTTCGCGGAGATCGAGGCGGCGATCGCCGGCTACGCGAAGAAGGCGCGCGAGGGCGGCCTGGCGCTCGAGGACCTGCAGGGCGGCACCTTCACCATCACCAACGGCGGCGTGTTCGGCTCGCTGCTGTCGACGCCGATCGTCAATCCGCCTCAGAGCGCCATCCTGGGCATGCACACCATCAAGGAGCGCGCGATCGTCGAGAAGGGCCAGGTGGTCGCCGCGCCGATGATGTACATCGCGCTCAGCTACGACCACCGGATCATCGACGGCAAGGACGCGGTCACCTTCCTGGTCGACATCAAGAACCAGCTCGAGGATCCCAGCCGGATGCTGTTCGGGCTGTGATCCGGCGAGACGCAGCGCGGGCCGGAAGGATCCTGCTGCTGGCCATCGCGGTGGCGCTGGCGCCGCTGCGGGTCGCGACGGCGGATCCACCACCGGGAGTGCTGCCTCCGCCGGCCGGGGCCGGTCGCGATGCGACCGTCGGGCTGCGCATCGAGAAGGCGCTGAACCGCCGCGACAGCGCTGCCCTGCAGGCGCTGGTCGACCCCGGGGCGATGATCGACCATGCCCTGGCCGATCTGACCCTCCCGTCGCTGCAGTCCACCGCCATCCGGGAGGGCGCGATGGGCGGGCTGGGTCAGCTGTCCCGCAACGCGATCACCCTGATCGCCCGCCAGGGCGGCGTCGCCCGGCTGATGAAATCCCTGCCGGGCGAGGCGCATGACCGCCACCTGGTCCGGATCGTGTTCCACGACGAGGACGGCACGGTCTCCGGCCTGGAATACCTTGACTTCCTGACTGGCGACAACGGGCTGGTCCACGACTGGTTCAGCCACGCCCAGGGGGAATGGATGAGCGGCAGGGCCAGGACCCTGCTGATCACCATGACGGCCGAGCCCGGCAACCACCCTCAGCTGTTCGGCTCGCGAAGCTTCGACACCGAGGCGCTGTCGACGCTGGTCACCTTTGCCGGCCAGTACCACAGCGGCAACACCGCTGCCGCCCATCGCACACTTGACGCGTTGCCCGACACGTTCCGCGCCACCCGGACCTGGGCGAGCCTGCGCGCGACCGTGGCCTCGGACCTGGATCCGGAGACCTACCAAGCCAGCCTTCAGCATCTGGGCGACCGCTTCGGAAAGGCCGACGATCTGCAGTTCCAGCTTTTCGACCTGCACGTGCTCAACGGCGAACCGGACAAGGCACTGGCCGCCCTGCGGCGGTTCGAAAGAAGCACCATCGAAGACGGCCACACCAATCGCCTCAAGTGCCTGATCGCCGCAGATGCGGGCGACCTGGAGGCTGCGACGGGGCACTGCCGCCGCAGCATCCAGCTTGAACCCCAGGTCGAGGACGCCTGGTGGGCACTGGCGGGGCTAGGCAACCTGGGCAACGATGCCGGTCTGGTGCTGGACGCCCTGGACGGGCTGGAATGGCACTTCGGCATGGATTTCGATCCAAGCGAACTGCTGCGCATCGACGACTACGGCTGGCTGAAGGGAAGCCCCGAGTTCAAGCGCTGGGCGGCGCCGCGTCGGATCCGGCACGCCCGCTGGTGAATCGTCTCCCGGGAACGACCGGGGCCGCGGCTGACTGACCCTCGTCCGCGGCGCAGCAAGTGGCCTGGCGGCCCCCATGCCGGCACCGCAGCGACTCAGCTCACACGCCGGATGCGCGCACCAAGTGCCCCCAGCTTCTCCTCGATGTTCTCGTAGCCACGATCGAGGTGGTAGATGCGGTCGACCAGGGTCTCGCCCTGCGCGACCAGCCCGGCCAGCACCAGCCCGGCAGAGGCGCGCAGGTCGGTCGCCATCAGGGGGGCGCCGCTGAGCTGTTCGACGCCCCGGACGATCGCGGTGTTGCCTTCCAGGCGGATGTCCGCGCCCAGCCTGCGCAACTCGTGGACGTGCATGAAGCGGTTCTCGAAGACGTTCTCGGAGATCACGCCCACGCCTTCTGCCGCGCAGTTGAGCGCGGTGAACTGCGCCTGCATGTCGGTCGGGAAGGCAGGGTGCGGGGCGGTGCTGATGTCGACAGCGCGCGGACGGCGGCCGGCCATGTCGAGACGGATCCAATCCGGACCGGTGTCGATCGTCGCACCCGCCTCCTCCAGCTTCACCAGCACCGGATCGAGGGTGTCCGGCCTGGCATTGCGTGCGGTGACCCGGCCACGTGTGATCGCTCCGGCGACCAGGAAGGTGCCGGTCTCGATGCGGTCGGGCAGCACCTGGTAATCGCAGCCGCCGAGCCGGTCGACGCCTTCGACCACGAGGTTGGCCGTGCCGATGCCGTCGATGCGCGCACCCATGCGGACCAGGCAGTGCGCCAGATCGGACACTTCAGGCTCCTGCGCGGCGTTCTCGATCACCGTGGTGCCGCGCGCCAGGCAGGCGGCCATCAGGATGTTCTCGGTGCCGGTCACGCTGACCACGTTCATGACCACGCGCGCGCCCCTGAGACGATCGCATCGCGCCTTGATGTAACCGCCTTCGACCTCGATGGTGGCGCCGAGCCGGCGCAGGCCATGGATGTGCTCATCCACCGGCCGGGAGCCGATCGCGCAGCCGCCCGGCAGGGAGACCTCGGCCTCGCCGAAGCGCGCCAGCAGCGGGCCCAGGACCAGGATCGAGGCCCGCATGGTGCGCACCAGGTCGTAGGGCGCGACGTGGTTGGCGACCGGCCGCGGGTCCGCCTCGATCCGCATGCCGTCGCCGATCTCGAACCCCATGCCCATGCGCCCGAGGAGCTCGACCATGGTGGTCACGTCGCGCAGGTGAGGGACGTTGGCCAGGCGCACCGGTTCGTCGGCGAGCAGGATCGCGGCCAGGATCGGCAGCACGGCGTTCTTGGCGCCGGAAATGGTGACGTCGCCGGCCAGCGGCGCGCCGCCGGCGATCAGGATCTTGTCCATCGGGAAAGGGTCACTGCCGAGTCGGAAAAAAGGCCGGCGTTCGCCGGCACGACGTCACCGGGGCGCCTGGTCGGCCGCTTCGTCGGGCGTCAGGGTCCTCAGCGCCAGCGCATGGATGGCGCCACCCATGAGATCCCCCAGTGCCGCATAGACCTGCCGATGGCGCTGCAACGGGCGCTGGCCGGCGAATGCGGCGCTTACCACCAGGGCCTCGAAGTGCACGCCGTCCTCGCCGTGGACTTCGACCTGCGCTTCGGGAAGGGCGGTCTGGATCAGGCGACGGATCTGTTCAGCATCCATGGGTGTCAGGGCGGGAGGACGGTACGGGGACTGGCTACAATACCAGCTTGCCGGCATCCGGGCCGGCGCCAAGTCCTGGAGAGCGCAGCGATCATGATCGCGCAGCCGAACCCCCTGTTCGCCGCCACCGCCCCGGTCTGCGACGACCCGGAATCGCTTGCCCGCTCCGGCCGCCGGGTGTTCGAGATCGAGGCACGCGCCCTGGACGTGCTGGCCGCGCGCATCGACGGGGAGTTCCAGCGGGCCTGCCAGCGTGTGCTGCAATGCCGCGGCCGGGTCGTGGTCACCGGCATGGGCAAATCGGGCCACGTCGGCCGCAAGATCGCCGCGACCTTCGCCTCGACGGGCACGCCCGCATTCTTCGTGCACCCGGGCGAAGCCAGCCATGGCGACCTGGGCATGATCACCACCAGCGACCTGGTGCTGGCGATCTCGTATTCGGGCGAGACCGATGAGCTGCTGACCATCATGCCGGCGCTGCGCAGGCAGGGCAGCGTCCTGGTCGCGATGTCCGGAAACCCCTCATCCGCGCTTGCCCGGCTCGCCGATGTCCACCTGGACATCAGCATCCCCGAGGAGGCCTGCCCGCTGGGCCTGGCACCGACCACCAGCACGACGGCGGCGCTGGTGATGGGCGATGCGCTCGCCGTGGCGCTGCTCGAGGCCCGGGGTTTCACCGCCGAGGACTTCGCGCGCTCGCATCCCGCCGGCAGCCTGGGCCGCCGCCTGCTGCTGCGCATCGCCGACATCATGCACACCGGTTCGGCGGTGCCCCGGATCGCACCCGACGCCAGCCTGGCGCAGGCGCTGGTCGAGGTCACCCGCAAGGGCCTGGGACTGACCGGCATCGTCGATGGCGACGACCGCCTGCTCGGCGTGTTCACCGACGGCGACCTCCGCCGGACCCTCGATGACGCCGCCATCGACGTACGGGCGACACCGGTCAGCGCCTTGATGACGGCGCGACCCCGCACCATCAGTCCGGACCGTCTGGCGGTCGAGGCGGCCCGCATGATGGAAGAGCACAAGATCCACGCGTTGCTGGTGGTCGACGGCGACGGCCGCCTGGTCGGCGCCCTGAACATCCACGATCTGCTGCGGGCACGCGTGGTCTGAGCGTCCTGGAATCCCCGCGCCCGGCCGGCGACCGCAGGCGGCCGGCGCCGGGTGGCCGGTTACGTCCGGCGCCTGGGAAAAGGAGGCGCCAGCACTCCGGCGCACGCCAGGCGGGCCGAATCCGGCACAACCACCTCGCGCAGCCGGTGGAGTCGGTCCCTGCCGCCCCCGCACCTGTCCAGCGCGCCCGATCGCCCCTGGCGCGTAGCCACCGGACGCAGGTCGGCCGGCCCGGATCGGCGTCCCTTGCAGACACCTGCCGCTTCGCGTCCAATGGCCTGCGCCTGTTCCGGCCCCGTCAAGCCGGCCCGGGCGATACTGCCCGAGTCCATTGCTGGAGCCCCGCCGATGTGGCCACAACTTGACCAGGTTCCCGAGCGCGTGCTGACCCGGGCGGCCAGGATCCGGCTCGCCGTGTTCGACATCGACGGCGTGTTCACCGACGGCCGTCTGTGGTTCACCGACGACGGGCGCGAGTTCAAGGCCTTCCACGTGCTCGACGGTCTTGGCATCAAGCTGCTGACCGAGTCCGGGGTACGCACCGCGATCATCTCCTCGCGCTTCAGCCCGGTGGTCGGCCGGCGCGCCGCCGAGCTGGGCATCGAGCTCGTCTACCAGGACCAGGACGACAAGCTGGCCTGCTTCCAGCGGATCCTCGCAGCGCTGCGCCTGGTCACCGACCAGGCCGCCTACACCGGCGACGACCTGCCCGACCTGCCGGTGCTCAAGCGGGCCGGCCTGTCGGTCGCGGTGGCGAACGCCCATCCCATGCTGGTACCGCACTGCCACTACCGTACCCAGGCTGCCGGAGGAGCCGGCGCCGTGCGCGAGGTCTGCGACCTGATCCTTCACGCCCAGGGCCGCCTGTCGGACATCGAACGGCGCTTCGGGCATGGCTGAACGAACGACCCTGGGCCTGTTCGTCGCCCTCGCCGCGGCCGCAGCGCTGACCCAGTGGCTGCTGTGGCTGTTCACGCCGCCGCCGGAGCCCCCGCCGTTCGTCGGTCCGTTGCGCCCCGAGTACAGCCTGGATGCCTTCGAGCTGCGCGTCTTCAAGGAGGACGGCCTGCTCTCGCTCCAGGTCGAGGCGCCGCGCATGGACCGCCATGGCGGCGATGGCCATTTCCTGGTGCGGCAGCCGGAAATGGTGATCCTTCGCGAGGGCCAGCCGCAGTGGCAGGCGCGCGCCCGGGACAGTCGCATCGAGGCCAGCGGCAGCCAGCTCGAACTGCGCGGCGGCGTGCACTTCCACAGCCTGCCCGGCGATCCGCGTCCGCTGGACATCCGGACCGAGCACCTGGTGGCGTTTCCGGAGACGCAACGCGCCCAGACCGATACCGATGTCACCGTGCTTCAGGGCCGATCTATACTGCGGGGCTCCGGCCTGCGCGCCGACTTCGCCACGTCCAGACTGCAACTCGATGACTTCCGCCTGCATTCGCCGCCGAAGCGCTGACCGCCTGGCCGCCCTGCTGCTCCTGCTGGCCTGCACCGGACTGCAGGCGCTGGAAAGCGACCGCGACCAGCCCATGGAGATCAGCGCCCGCAGCTCGGACGCCGACCTCGCCAGCGGGGTGTACACCCTCTCGGGCGGCGTCGAGATCCGGCAGGGCAGCCTGCACATCCAGTCCGCGGAGGCCGAGGTCCATCAGCCCGAACAGGATGCCGAGGTCACCCGTGTGATCCTGACCGGCAATCCTGCCCGCATGGAGCAAGCGCTGGACAACGCCGCCGGGACGATGCGCGCCAGCGCCGCCCGGATCGACTACGACCGGCGCAGCGACGCCGTCGTGCTGACCGGCAACGTCCGCATCGAGGAGCCGCGCGGCACCCTGACCGGACAGCGGGTCACCTACGACATCGCCCGCGGCCGGGTCCAGGGCCAGGCCGGCAGCGGCGATGGCGAACGGGTTCGCTTCGTCATCCCGCCGCGCCCCCGGGCGGCCGGTCAGCCCGACGGCGACTGATGCTCACCGTCCGCGGTCTGCGCAAGCGCTACAAGGCCCGCGAAGTCGTGCGTGACTTCGGCATGCACATGGCCGAGGGCGAGGTGGTCGGGCTGCTGGGTCCCAATGGCGCCGGCAAGACCACCTGCTTCTACATGATCGTCGGCCTTGTGCCGGCCGATGCCGGCGAGATCCGCCTCGATGGCGAGGACCTGACCCAGGCCCCCATGCACGAGCGCGCCCTGCGCGGCATCGGCTACCTGCCCCAGGAGCCCAGCGTGTTCAGGCGCATGACCGTCGCCGACAACATCCTGGCGATCCTCGAGCTGCGCCGGGACCTGGCGCCCTCGGCGCGGGCCGACCAGCTCGACGACCTGCTCGAGGAGCTGCAGATCGCCCACCTGCGCGACAACCTGGGGATCAGCCTTTCCGGTGGCGAACGGCGGCGGGTCGAGATCGCGCGGGCGCTGGCGGCCAGGCCGCGCTTCATGTTGCTGGACGAGCCGTTCGCGGGCGTCGATCCGATCTCGGTGCTGGACATCCAGCGCATCGTCAGGCACCTCAAGACCCGCGGCATCGGCATCCTGATCACCGACCACAATGTCAGGGAGACGCTGAGCCTCACCGACCGCGCGTACATCCTCAACAACGGCGGGGTGCTGGCGGAGGGCAGTCCGGCCGAGATCCTCGCCAATCGCGAGGTGCGCGAGATCTACCTCGGCCACGAGTTCCGACTGTGACCGACCATTTGCGCCATCGCGAAGCGTGCCCCGGACGGTGCGATCCCGCCCGGCGCCTGCGGGGATGCGGCGTCGCCGCGGCCGCGTCGGTCCACGCGGTTCCTTCGATGGGCACCGGGCCGCGCCGGCGCCGGCTTCCCGGAAACTGAGCCATGCGCGCCGGCCTTGAACTGCGGTTGGGACAGCAACTGCGGCTGAGTCCGCAGTTGCGTCAGGCGCTCAAGCTGCTCCAGATGTCCCAGGCGGAGCTCGAGATCGAACTGCGCGAGCAGGTCGAGAGCAACCCCGTACTGGACCTTTTCGAGGGCGACGCCAGTGGCGGGCCGGAGGAGCCGGCTGCGCCCGCGGCCGCCGAGGGGACAAGTGCCCCTGCCGCGGATCCGGCGCCAACCGGCGAGGCGGCCGACACCGGCGGCGAGGACGGCTACGAGGCCGACCTGGACTACAGCCCGGAGCCCGGCGAGGGCGACTGGGGCGGTGGGGGACGCGGCGGCGACGCCGAGGGCGATCCGGTCGACTGGGCCGCGGCGCCCGCGGACGACCTGTGCGCGCACCTGCTGTGGCAGTTGCAGCTCAGTCCTGCCAGCGATCGCGACCGCGCCATCGCCGTGGCTCTGATCGAGTCGCTCGATACCGATGGCTACCTGCGTGTCGATCTGGAGGAAATCCAGGCGACGCTTGCACCGGACCTGCAGGTCTCGGACGCGGAGATCGAGGCAGTCAGGCACAGGCTGCAGCGCTTCGATCCGGTCGGCGTCGCCAGCCGCGATCTGCGCGACTGCCTGCTGGTGCAGATCGACAGCCTGCCCGACCGTGAGGATCCCGTGACCCTGGCGGCACGACGCCTGGTCGATCAGCATCTGGAAAGGCTGCCGCGTACCGACCGTGCCCAGCTCGCGAGACTTGCAGACTGCGACGAGACGACCCTGGCCGCGGCACTGGACCTGATCCGTTCGCTGGACCCAAAACCCGGCGGCCGCCTGGACACCAGCACCCCCGAGTATGTCCAGCCCGATGTCTACGCGGTGCGCGAGAACGGCCGCTGGCGGGTGGTCCTGGCCAGCGACCAGGGCCACGACCTGCGCATCAACCGCGACTATCTGCGCATGGCCCGGGAGGCCGGGCGCGAGGCGCGCAGCTACCTGCGCGGCTGCCTGCAGGAGGCGCGCTGGCTGCTGCGCGCGCTGGCGCAGCGCCAGGACACGCTGTACCGGGTGGCCTCGGCGATCGTCCGCGCCCAGGAAGCTTTCCTGGAGCAGGGTCCGCAGGCGATGCGTCCACTGATGCTGAAGGACATCGCTGCCGAACTCGACATCCACGAGTCCACCGTCTCGCGGACCGTGGCACGCAAGTACCTGCACACACCGCGCGGCGTGTTCGAGCTGCGGCACTTCTTCTCCACCGGCTACGCCGGCGGCGAGGACGGCGATGCCGCAGCCACGGCCGTGCGGGCCCTGATCGGCGAACTGATCGCCGCCGAGGATGCCGCCCGCCCGCTGTCCGACCAGGCCCTGGCCGGCCTGCTCAAGCAGCGCGGCCTCAACGTGGCACGCAGGACGGTCGCCAAGTACCGGGAGCAGCTGCGCCTGGCGCCTTCCCACGAACGTCGCAGGGCGGGCTGAGCAAGCCCCCCCTCTGTGCGCAAGGCCCGGCACAGCCTTTCGCCTCCGGCTGGCCGGCCAGTCAGGCCGGCGATTGTTCCGGTCCCGCCCCGGCCCTATACTGCCCGCCCCATGCCGCTGTAGCTCAGTTGGTAGAGCAACTGATTCGTAATCAGTAGGTCGGAGGTTCGACTCCTCTCAGCGGCACCAGGAACGAAAAAACGCCCCTCACGGGGCGTTTTTCTTTGGCTTCAGCTGCGCAGGCAGCGCTGGCTCTGCGTGCGGCTCACCAGCAGGCGGCCCCGAGCGGACCGGATGCGCCCTTTACGCCACGACTGGTGAGCGTGAGGTTGGCGCACTGGCCGTCGCGGGTCTGGTCGCCGCAGCGCGCCGAGTTGATCGGCGTCGCGGTCAGCGTGTAGGTCAGATTGGCGTCGGCCAGGGCGATCGCCACCTGGTAGCACTCCTGCTCCGACCGGTTGTTGGCGAAGCCCAGACCGTTGGGCTTCGCCGTGGTCAGGGCGTTGGTGTACTGGCCGCGCGCCGTGAAGAAGCGCTCCTGCTCACCGGCGATCCGGTTGAGGAACGCCTTGCCATCGGCCCGCTTGGTGCGCAGCACGTACTGCGTGTAGCTGGGATAGGCGATCGCTGCGAGGATCGCAACGATCACCACCACGATCATCACCTCGATCAGGGTGAAACCCCCTGCCCGTCTCCCTGGCATCGTCGACATGGTCTGCTCCTTGGCCGTCATTCCAGCGGGATTTCGCGCCAGCCGCTGCGGCGGCGCACCGGTACACCCAGGATCTTCTGACCCATCAGGCTCATCGAACCGCCGTCGGGATTCAGGAATGCCGACAGGTCGGGCGGACGGTTGGTCACGGTGCCGACACTGCCTGCAGCACCGCCGCCCAGTACGCCCTGACCCGGCAGATAGGCGGTCCCGCCGGTGTTGAGATCGCCCGGCAACGGGAAGCCGCCGGTGAACGCCGACAGCACGTAGATGGCGCCGGTACCCAGGGGCGAGCAGGGGTCGTTGGACGGAATGAAGCTGCCGAGGGCGACGATGCCCGAGGCGAAGCTCACCGGCACCGACATCTCGATCACCCGCTCGCCGCGCAACGCCCCGCCCATCAGGCTGGGGTTGCCGATCTGTACGAACCAGCCATCGCGGTCCTGTGGCACCACGTTGGTCTGGCTCATGTTCAGGAAGCCGCCCGTGCCGGCTGCCAGCGTCTGTTCGACCAGGGTTGCCTGGGTGATCGGATAGCGGCTGCATCCCTGCCCGCACTCGCGGATGCCATAGATGGCCTGCCGCGGAATGTTGATCTCGCGGTCGCTGTTCTCGATGAACTTGCCGGTACCCACGACGATGGTCATCTTGCCGCTGCTGGGATCGGCATAGATGGTCGGCGCGGTCGTGATCGGGCGCTGCGGAACGCCGGTCACCCGGTTGCCGCGGAACAGCAGGTCGACAGGCGCGGATGCGACGTTGTCCCAGGTGCGGTCCTGCAGGTCGATGCGGTAGAGGTCGCCGTTGAGGTCGCCAGCGACCAGGAAATCGACCTTGTAGTCGAGTTCGTAGTCGGCCGCCTGGACGGTGGCCAACCCGCGCGCCGCGGTGACATTGATGCGACGGGCCTGACCGGTGGCGATGTTGATGGCGAAGACCGCGCCGGTGCTGTTGCCGCCTGCGTGGGCATGGGCATCGGTCCGCTCGTTGGGCAGACCGCGCGTGGCGTAGTCGACGGTCGCCTCGCTGTTGTAGCCGGCCGGCACCATCGCCACCCAGGTGCCGTCGCTCAGGCGGACGACGTTCGGGCGGCCATAGGTGTAGCCCAGCATGGCGTCGCCCTCGTCCGTGAACTCCCACAACACCGTCGGCGAGTCGGGGTTGGATACGTCGATGGCGTAGACGCCCTGCCCGCCAAGCCCCAGCGTGCCGACCAGCACCGTTCGCCAGCGACCGCCGAAGAAGACGTCATGGTCGATCGGCGTGTTGTTCACGAACGGAACGAACTGGTACTCCGGGACCGTCAGGCGCCCCAGGTTCGCGAACACGCGGTTGGGGATGAAAGCCCAGCGTTCGGCGCCGGTCTCGGCATTGAACGCGTGCAACATGCCATCGTTGCTGCCGATGTAGAGCGTTGCCGGACGATCGCGGTTGTCCTGGCGGAACCGGGCGTACTGGGTGCCGCCTTCGGCGAAATCGCTGCGACCGCGATAGCCGAAGCGGGGCGCCGCGACGTTGATCAGGCTGGAACCGATGAAGGGACCCAGAATGGTCGACCGCTGCCTGAGCACGCCCCCCGTACCCTGCTCGACGTTGCGTGCGCCCCTGATCCACGCGACCCGCTGGGTACCCAGGGCATCGGCCGTGCCGGTCAGCGGATTGCGATTGAGGATGGTCTGCTGCGCGCCGCTCAGGTTGCCCCACTGGAACTCCACCGTGGTGGCCGGACCGCTCGCCGCCCGGTTGAAGAGGATGCGCCGGGAAGCCGGGGTCCGGGCGTCGAGCTGGGCGCCCGCACTGCTGCTCCATGCGAACACGTCCGTGGGCAGGCCAGTCTCCGGATTGATCTGCCGGCCCTGGATGTCGCCGGCCCAGGAACCGCTATCGTAGGACGCCTCGAACTGCACCGTGTCGGTTCGGAGGAAGGCCGTGGAGCCGGCCGATCCGGTGACTCCCTGGCGCCGGCTGACGTTGTCCAGCACCGAGTTCAGGGAGTCGACCAGTTCCTGGGGGTCCTGGGCGCTGAGGAACTGTCCGCGGCTGTTCAGCGCGGCATGCCAGGCGTCGTCCAGCGTGTTCGACTGGCCGGAGGTCGCCGCCGGCCAGATGTCGTCGCCGCGGCGCAGGCGGGTAAGACGGGCGCCCTGGCAGAGGTTTGGCACATTGAGCGATGGGTTGTCCACGCACGAACCGGAGGTGTCGTACTCCAGGGTGCCGCCCAGGCCGAATCCCACGAAATAGCTGACGACCCGCTGCCAGTTGCCGGGATCGTTGACTGGATTGAAGTAGATCTCGTCACCGGCGGACGCCCCGGTCACCACGCCGGTGCGGGTGTCGGGCGTATGGATCGGCACGTCGTTGGTCAGGTCCGCGCGCAGGTCGCGGGCCCAGAAGTAGAACGCGATGTCGGCCAGATTGGGCGCCGCAGTGCCTCCGGATGCCACGTTCCAGAACACTCGGCTCGCTGCCGCAGAGGTGGAGTACGCCCGGCCATCGGGGAAGGTCGTGGCCGTCCCGTCGTAATTGCCGATCGACGGCGCGGTGCTGGGGATTGTGCCGTTCCAGTAGCCGTCCGTGACCATGATATGGAAGTTCTGGCGACAGGACAGTTCCCGCCCGTAAGCCGGGTCGTAGTAGGGGTTGCGTGCGTTGAGCTGGCTCGCCCCGCCACGCTCGAAGAACTGGCCACCCCGGATCAGCGAGGCACGCATTGGCGTTCCGCCATCGGCAGGTGAATTGTGGATCCAGTTGAAGAACCTGCCCTTCCAGTCGGCATAGGTGCCGTCGGTGGCATCCAGTGCCTTGATCTCGGTGCTCGTCCCGATCTGGTTCTGGTGATAGTTTTGCCACGCCACCCGGTTGGCCGGGTTCATGTCGTCGAAGGCCAGCGTCAGGGCGCTGCGGGAAGTCAGCAGGCGCGTCCTGTAGTAGCTGAACCAGTTCGCGAAGTTCTGGCGCTGCGCGGTGCTCACCTGCCGGGCGGTGTAGTTGCGCTGGTCGTCGGGCGATCCCGAGCTGTAGTTGCTGTTCGGCGTGAAGTCGTAGTAGAACGCCGCGTTCTCGAACGGGAAGCGCGCCGTCTTGTTACTCGTGGAATTGTAGGCGCTCGTACAGCCCGCGCCCATTGGGGTGGTGGTGGTCGTCGACAATGCGGAATGGGTGACCCACGGACCACCGTGCGCCATGCTGATCGTCACCCGATAACCAGTGGACAGGTTGTAGGCGGTCGAGGTCCCGTCGAATCCATCGATGCGGGCAGCTGTGAAGCTGGCGTTCGGGAAAGACGTTCCATCCGCACGCTTGGGCGGCGTGTAAGTGATGTTGGGATCGAAATACTGCTTGTTGACATGCGCCGAGTAGTACTGGGGGTGGCGCCAGAAGCATCCCCTGTTGGAGCCGGTCGCCGTGAATCCCAGCAGGTCCGGCGTGAATCCGAACGCCATGCTTCCCGAATCGTCGAGGGTGACCAGCAGATTGGGCGGCAGCGCGGCATTGATGCTAGGCGGCACGCGCGACAGGTCCAGCGACTGGCCATGCGCGGCTCCGGCAGCGGAAATCGCCACGAAAGCGAGGAAAGTCTTTAGGGAGGCCATGACGGATGCTCCTGGCGCGCGGGCAAGCGGATTAGGGACTGGGCGGCGGCGGTGGCGGGGGGGGTGCGTTGGCGCCGCCCATGATGCCGACGTAATAGGTTTCGACCGAGCGGATCACGTTGATCGTCGAGCCGGTGCTGCGCCCGGTGATGCGGTAGACCGTGGGCGGCGGTGTGGCGCTGCCGCTGCCGGCGGCATCGACGCCGCCGAACGAACCGACCTGGCCACCCTGGCTGTCCAGGCCCTTGAGCGGACCCAGACTCTCGATCATGAACTGCGGACGCCGCGCCAGGCCGGCGCCATCGTAGGCGCCCAGCTGGGTGTCCGGAATGCGCGCGGCAGGGAATTCCTGGATGAACGATCCCGTCGGCACCGCGGTCCAAGACCGGTTGCTGCGGAACTGCTGTGCCCTGGCCGCGTTGGTCCCGCAGGCGGCGTCGGCCTGGTCGGTGAGGGATCCGGAGCGGGCGAAGACCCGGTCCAGGGCCGAGCAGTCACCGGAAAGCTGATCGCCCTTGGAGTGGAATTCGCGGATCCAGGCCTCGCCGGCGCGAGCCGCGCTTTCCGCTCCCGTCTGTGCGATCGAGACGTTGCGGAGATTGCCGGCCATGCGCTCCTGCATGACCACGCCGCTCATGGCGGTCACCGCCATGAGCGTGGTGATCAGCAGGAAGATCAGGCCGATCACCAGGGCCATGCCCTGCTGGCGGCGCGGCAGCCGGCTGCCTCGGTTTCGTGTGGTTCGGATCGGCGTGATCGGCATGATCGGCGCTCCGGTCAGTAGGCGTTGTTGCGGAGGGTGACCACGGTGCGGAACTCGCGACGCAGCATCCGGCCAGGAGGCAGGCCGGACGGCAGGGTGGTCATGCTGCCGCCCGGGCAGGTGCCGTGCGCTGGGTCGCAGGCGACCTGGACCGTATTGGCCGCATTGGCCGCGCCGGTGGCGAGAAAGGCGTACTGGAAGGGTTCCACCAGGGAGCCGGCGTCATCCACGGTGTTGGCCAGCAGGAACACCTCGACGGCGCGCACCGAGCGCCACCCGCAGTTGGCGGCGTCCTGCGCCGCGATCGGCGGAACCAGCGGCGGATTGAGCGAGGCCTGGGCGCAGTCGGCGGGCGTAAGCGCCTGGACCTGGGCGGCGGTCAATGGCCTCATGCGTCCAAGGCGGTCCTCGACGTGGTAAAGGAAGTCGAGCCGCTCGATGCCTTCGGCAACGGCGACATCGATGCCGTTCTCGCGCCTGCGCAGGGTCGAGACCAGGCGGCCCGGGCGCGACGGATCGTCGCTCAGGCGCAGGTAGTAGGTGACGGTGACGAAGTCGGTGTCGAAGTTGTTCACCCGTGCATCGTTGTCCGGCGAGAAGGCGCTCAGCACGCGCGCGTCGGTCATGTTGCCGACACCCACCAGGGTCTCGCCGTCGATGCGGCGCACCGCCATGATCGCGGTGGTGGCGTAGTCGCCGACCACGACCAGGCCGCTGTTGCCGAGCTGGAAATCGCTGCCGGCACGCAGGAGCAGCGTGCCACCCTCGACGGGGCCGCTGAAGTCGGCGCGCAGGGGCGTTCCTTCCCCGCGCAGGTACCGCAAGGTGAGCACATCGCCACCACGTGCGCGGCTGTTGACGGTGACACCGAGCGCCGGCAGCGGGCCATAGCCGGAGACGTTGTACAGGTCGGCGCCAGGCGCCGCAGCGATCGCCGGGGCGCAGGTGGCGGCATTGCAGTCGTGGCCCCGCAGCAGGTAACTGGGCGGAATCAGGTAGCGGCTGGTGCCGGCCGCGGTGGGCGCTGCAGGCAGTCCGGCCTGCGCGAACAGCCCGGCGCCGAGATTCACGAAGCTCAGCATCGGCCGGTCCGGATTGGTGGCGCCCGGGCCGCCGCCCTCGCTGGCCTTGCGCATGCTGCGCGTCGCGGTGGCCATGCGCAGGTCCTCGGCGATGCGGCTGAGCGCGAAGCGGCCGTTTTCCTGCAGTCGCGCCAGGCCGTTCTCGAGCCGGTTGACGTTGGCGGTGGTATTGAACAGCGAGGTGATGCCCAGCAGCAGGATGGTGCCGATCAGCAGGGCGATCATCAGCTCGATCAGCGACAGGCCCTGCTGGCGGAGGCGGAGGTTCGTCATGGCTGCACCATCCAGGTGAAGGCGCGCTGGCTGACGTCCTGGGTCTGTCCGGTGTCGCCGACTTCGCTCCAGCGTACCCCCAGCGTGCAGACGCCGGCATAGCCGGCGGCGGTGAACCCGGTGGCCGCACCGGCGGTGCAGTTGACCGAGATCTGCCCTGCCGGCAGGCGTTGGGCCGCCATCGCCGCCCAGGCGGCGCGGTCGCGGGCGGCCGTCTGGGCCGGCGTGCACGGACCGCAGTCGGCAACGGTGGGGCCGCTGATGAAGCCACCGGTGTTGTAGTTGCCGGCGTTGACCGCCGCCAGGTTGGCGCGCAGGCCGTCGGCCATCGCCTCGGCCACGTAGACCGCCTGGGAGTGATGGTAGGCCTGGTGGTTGCCCTTGACCGCGGAGACCAGCATGGCAGCCAGTCCGAGCAGGCCGATGCTGAACACCAGCAGGGCAATCAATACTTCCAGCAACGAGTAGCCGGCTTGGGCTCGACGAACAGGCGATCGGCGACTGGCCATATCAGCTGCATCCCAGGCCGATGCCGGCCAGATTGCGCACAGCCTGCGCCCTGCCCGAGGGGTCGAGCCGGATGCCAGTGGACCGGGCGGCGTCGCCACCCGGGCGGCACAGCGCGAAGCGGGCCCCGTCGGCCGGGGTTCGCGTCTGGCCCAGCGGCCCGAAGATCACCACGGGGACCGGGTCACCGCCGGCAGCCGCGCCGGAAACGCCACGCAAGGTGAACAGGAAGTTGGTATTGCCCTCATAGCCCACGTTGACGGCGGGCGCGGTCTTGATGAGCGCCTCCCCGGCATCGCGGATGCCGTTGCCGTTGGTGTCCTCGAACACCTCCCAGCCCTCGTTCCAGTCGCCGCCGAGCGCCGCCACCGCCGCGGTCCGGGCGACCTTGACCGCCTCGCTTCGAGCCATGGAGAGGTCTGCCAGCAAGTTGTTGATATTGCTGGTGCTGCGGTTGTTGAGGGAGATCTCCCGAAAGCTTGGCGTGGCAATGGCGACCATGACGGCCAGGACGATCAGGACGATCATCAGCTCGATCAGCGTGAAGCCACCTTCGTCGCGGCCAAGACTGGATTGCCTGCAGGGTTTCATGCGCACCTCCCGGGCCCTGAGTGTGTCGCGGCCCGCGTCGGGGGCTCAAGCCCGCCCCGACCGACGGCGCCTGCCAGCCGACAAGCGGCGCCCCCTCCTGGCCCCAGCGCCCTGCTTCCAGCCCAACCTACCCCTCAAGGCGGACCCTGAGCTCCCTTGGCAGGGCGAACACGATGTCCTCAGGCTCGCCGTCCAGCTCCTCGACCGACGACGCCCCCAGGGCGCGCAGGCGGGCCACCACGTCCTGGACCAGCCGTTCCGGCGCCGAGGCGCCGGCGGTGAGCCCCACCCGCCGGCAGCCGGCCAGCCAGGCCGGATCGATGTCGGCGGCGCCGTCGATCAGGTGGGCCGGAATGCCGGCCTTGGCGGCCAGTTCGCGCAGGCGGTTGGAGTTGGAGGAGTTGGGCGAGCCCACCACCAGCACCAGGTCGCACTGCCCGGCCAGGCGCCTGACCGCGTCCTGGCGGTTCTGGGTGGCGTAGCAGATGTCGTCCCGCCGCGGACCGGCAATCGCCGGAAAGCGTTCCTGGAGGGCGGCGATGATGTCCCGGGTGTCGTCCACCGACAAGGTGGTCTGGGTCACGAAGGCCAGTTGCCCGGGATCGCGAACCTGCACGCTGCGGGCATCCTCGATGGTCTCGACAAGCTGGATGCGCGCCCCCTGGCAGTCGGTCTCGCTCCACTGGCCGAGGGTACCCTCGACTTCCGGATGCCCGGCGTGGCCGATCATCAGCACGTCGCGGCCGGCCCGGCAGTGCTGGGCGACCTCGATATGCACCTTGGTGACCAGCGGACAGGTGGCGTCGAACACCTGCAGGCTGCGCCGGGCACCCTCGTCGCGCACCGCGCGCGACACGCCGTGCGCCGAATAGACCACGGTGCCGCCATCGGGGACCTCGTCGAGCTCCTCGACAAAGACGGCGCCGCGCCGGCGCAGTCCGTCGACCACGAAACGGTTGTGCACCACCTCGTGGCGGACATAGATGGGCGCGCCGAAGGCATCGAGCAGGCGGTCGACGATCTCGATGGCGCGGTCGACACCGGCGCAGAAGCCGCGGGGATTGGCGAGCAGGACGTCCATGCCCGCGATTATCGCACCCGCAGCGACCGCGATCCGCGACCGCAAACAGATCCCCCCAAGTCCCAAGTCCCAAGTCCCGAGTCCGAGTCCGAGTCCGAGTCCTTAGTCCCCTTGGTCCTTGGTCCTTGGTCCTTGGTCCTTGGTCCCTGGTCCCTGGTCCCCGGTCCCCGGTCCCCGGTCCCCGCTCCCCGCTCCCCGCTCCCCGCTCCCCGCTCCCCGCTCCCCGCTCCCGACTCAACCGTGCCGCGACTCGCGCGGCCCGAAAAGCAGCACGGCGATCAGGATCGCGGCGCCGCAGGTGATCGCGGCATCGGCGACGTTGAATGCCGGGAAGTGCCAGCCGCGCCAGTGCACGTCGACGAAATCGACGACATGACCATGACGGAGGCGATCGACCAGGTTGCCGACCGCGCCGCCCAGGATCAGGGCGTAAGCCGCGGCCAGCCAGCGCTGCTGGCGCGGCGTCTGGCGCAGCCAGACCACCAGCAGCACGCTGACCACGGCAGCCAGGCCGCTGAACAGCCAGCGCTGCCAACCGCCGGCGTCGCCCAGGAAGCTGAAGGCGGCGCCGGGATTGAAGACCAGGGTCCAGTTGAGGACCGGAAGCACCGGTACCGGCTGACCGTGCGCCAGCATCGCCAGGGCGATCTCCTTGCTGGCGAGGTCGGCAACCAGCACGGCAAGAGCCAGCCACAGCCAGGCGAGCGCGTGGTCCGGCGCCCGTGCCACGGCGCCCGCACTCATGCGCCGGCGGCGTTCTGGCGGGCTTCCTCGGTGACGCTCCACAGCCGCTCCAGGCCGTAGAACTCGCGAACCCGCGGCAGCATCACGTGCACGACGACATCGCCCAGGTCGACCAGCACCCACTCGCCCTCGCGCTCGCCCTCGACGCCCAGCAGGGCGGCGCCAGCGGCCTTGAGCTGGCGGACGACCTCGTCGGCGATCGACTTGACGTGGCGGTTGGAGGTGCCGGAGGCAACCACGATGTGGTCGGTCACGCTGGTCCGGCCGCGCACGTCGATGGCTTTGATGTCGACCGCCTTGAGGTCCTCCAGGGCGGCCACCACGCTGTCGCGCATGGTCTCCGGGTCAGGGTGGGCGGTGTTGCTTGCGGGGGCGTGGGTCGTGGCGGTCAAGCAGGGCGTCTCGGGGGAATCGGCCGCCAGTATAGCGCCGGGGCGTCCGGCGACCCGGCGCCGGGCTGAACGGCGCGACGCTCAGGAACGGTAGAGCCCGTGCGCCTGGATATGCTCGAGCACAGCCTGGGGCAACAGGAAGCGGGGCGACCGGCCGGCGGCCAGGGCGGCGCGGATCAGGCTGGAGGACACCGCCAGCGGCGTCACCCGCTGCACCATGACCCGCCCGGCGGGCTCGCGCTGCAGCAGGTCGACCCGGCCGGTCCAGCGGCCGGCCATGGCCGCGTGCAGGTCGGGGTCCAGGCGGTCCAGGCGCTGCCGGGGCCGGGTCATGGCCAGCAGGTGCGCCAGCCCGGTCAGCTCCTGCCAGCGATGCCACCCCGGCAGCGCGCGGAAGGCATCGGCGCCCAGCACGAACACCAGCGGGCGCGCCGGTCCCAGCTCCTCGCGCAATGCCAGCAAGGTGTCGACGCTGTAGCTGTTGCCCCTGCGGTCCAGCTCGCGCCGGTCAAGGCGCAAGCGGTCCTGGCCGGCAAGGGCGAGCGCCAGCATGGCGGCCCGTTGCTCCGGGGGCGCGCCCGGCTGGCCGCGGTGCGGCGGCCGCCCGGACGGCATCAGGCGCACCTCGCAGTCCAGGCGTTCGGCGACCTCCCAGGCGACGCGCAGGTGGCCGTAGTGGACCGGATCGAAGGTGCCGCCGAACACCGCGACCGGGCCGGTTGCGCCCTGCCCGACCGCGCCGTTCATGCGCGCACCCGCCGGCCGCCGACGGCGAGACGCACGATCAGGCGTTCCAGGGTCAGCCAGGGCAGGCCAGGGCCCTGGCCCTTGGCCTGGCGCTCGGCCTCGGCGAACCCGGACAGGGCGCGCACCAGGCCGGCCTGGCCGATGCGGCGCAAGGCGCGCGCGTACAGGTCGATGCGGCTCTGCCAGACCTTCTCGGCGCGCAGCGCTGCGGCTTCCGGCTGACCGCCAGCGCTGGCCTCCGCGGCGCGCGCGAGCACCTCGATCTGGCTGCCAAGCCAGGGAACCAGCGCCGCCGGCGCCTCGCCCTCGGCGCGCAAGGCGCGCAGGATGCGCAGGGCGCGGCCGGGCTCGCCGGCCAGCACGGCATCGGTCAGGGCGAAGACATCCAGGCGCGACTGTTCGGCGAGCAGGGCCGCCAGGCGATCGGCTCCCAGCGGCCCGGTCTCGCCGGCCAGCACCAGCTTGTCCAGCTCTTGGGCGCAGGCCAGCAGGTTGCCCTCGGTGCGCAGGGCCAGCAGGTCGATGGCGTCGGCAGCCAGGGCCAGCCCAAGGCGCCGGGCGCGTTCGGCTATCCAGGCGGGCAGCTCGTGGCGGCGAAGCGGCCAAAGCACCAGCTGCCAGCCTGCCGTGGCCAGAGCCCCGACCCAGGCGGCGCGTTCGTGCTCGCGGCTCCAGGCAAGGCAGGTGACCAGCAGCACACTGTCCGGCGTCGGCGCCTGGGCCCAGGCCGCCAGTGCCTCGCTGCCCTCGCGCCCGGCCTTGCCGGACGGCAGGCGCAGGTCGATCAGGGTGCGGCCGCCACCGAACAGCGAGCCCTGCTGGCCGGCCATGGCCAGCGCAGCCCAGTCGAAGCCGCTCTCGCCGGCCTCGAGGACACGGCGCTCGTCGAAGCCCTGGCGGCGCGCCGCCTGGCGCACGGCGTCGGCGGCCTCCAGCACCAGCAATTCCTCCTGGCCGGCGACCAGATAACACGGCGCCAGCGGTTCGCGCGCCAGGTGCGCGACCAGCGCCTCGGCGCGTTCCGCCTTCACGGCATCGCGCCGCCGCCCAGGTTGCCGGCGGCGCGCTCGATGCGACGCATCAGCGCCCGGACCATCTCGCGCTCAAGGTCGCGGCGCAACGCTTCCTCCTGGCCGGCGACGCCCAGGGCATCGCGCTCGTCGAACACGAAGTCGCGCTCCAGCACCAGCTCCTGCTCCGGCACCAGGACCCGGCCGTCGGCCAGGCGCAGTTCGAAGACCACGCGATGGCGCACCGCGAACTCGCGCACGCGGGCCTGCTCGCTGATGGTCAGCGCCTCGGTGGCAACCGCGTTGACCGGCACGCGCAGCACGGCGACAGCGGTGGCATCGGCGGGTTGCAGGGCGACGCCGGCCCGCTCCAGGGCCGCTGCCAGGTCGCGCCGGATGCGCGGCCCGCTGTCGGCCATGTCCAGGCGCAGGGCGCGCAGTTCCGGCGGCAGCGTCGCCTCGCCACGAAGCTGGAAACCGCAGGCACCGAGCAGGACGGTGGCGGCGAGCAGGCAGAGCAGGACGGGCGTGCGCACAGCGATCTCCGCGGGGGTGCGCCATTATGCCCGAGCGGCGACCGCCATCAGCGGCCGGCGGACCGGCATCCGGCCCGGAGGCTTCATCGGGTCGCCGCTGCGGCCGCCGGTCTTCGCACCGTTCCGCGGTCCGCTCCCGTGGCCAGGTTCGATGTCGTGTCGGGTCCGCCTTCACTGTCCAACGGCACGCTGCCCGCACCGCGACGGGACCCCGCCGGCCTCACCGCGCGCACTCGTGGGTCAACAGCGTCAGACCACGATGTTGACGATCCGCCCGGGCACCACGATCAGCTTGCGCGGCGTGGCGCCGTCCAGGAAGCGCTGCACCGCAGGGTCGGCCAGGGCCGCCTGGCCGACCGCGTCGCGGTCGGCGTCGGCCGGCACCTCGATGGTGCCGCGCAGCTTGCCGTTGACCTGCACCGCCAGCACCAGGCTGTCGCGCACCAGGGCGGCGGGGTCGGCGACCGGGAACGGCAAGTCCTCGACCAGGGTCTCCGGGTGGCCGAGCGCCTGCCACAGCGCATGGCAGATGTGCGGGGCGATCGGGTCGAGCAGGCGCACCACCGCCTCCCAGGCCTCCTGCATCAGGGCGCGGCCCTGGGCAGTGTCGTCCTCGGCGCGGGCCAGCGCGTTCATCAGCTCCATCACCGCGGCGATCGCGGTGTTGAAGGCCATCCGCCGGCCCAGGTCGTCGCCGACCTTGGCGATGGTCTCGTGCAGCTTGCGGCGCAGCGCGCGCTGGTCGGCGTCCAGCGTCGCCGCATCCAGCGGCGCGGCCGGGCCACCGGCGACATGGCGCTGCACCTGGGTCCACAGCCGGCGCAGGAAGCGCGCCATGCCCTCGACACCCGCCTCGTTCCACTCCAGGCTCTGTTCGGCGGGCGCCGCGAACATCGAGAACAGGCGCACCGTGTCGGCGCCGTACTTGTCGACCATCGACTGCGGGTCGACGCCGTTGTTCTTCGACTTCGACATCTTCTCGATGCCGCCGACCTGGACCGGCGTGCCGTCGGCGACCAGCGCCGCGCCGATGATCCGGCCGCGCTCGTCGCGCACCGTCTCGACCTCGGCCGGATTGAACCAAGTGCGCGCGCCGTCGGGCGCCTCGCGGTAGAAGGTCTCGGCGACCACCATGCCCTGGCACAGCAGGTTGCGTGCCGGCTCGTCGCTGCCAACGAAGCCGGTGTCGCGCAGCAGCTTGTGGAAGAACCGGAAGTACAGCAGGTGCATGATGGCGTGCTCGATGCCGCCGATGTACTGGTCGACCGGCAGCCAGTGGTCGGCGCGGGCGTCGACGATGTCGGTGGCGCCGGGGCTGGTGTAGCGGGCGTAGTACCAGCTCGACTCCATGAAGGTGTCGAAGGTGTCGGTCTCGCGCTCCGCGGGACCGCCGCAGGACGGGCAGGTGGTGCGCCGCCACGCCGGGTCGGCCTTGATCGGCGAGATCACCGTGCCGGCCGCGAAGGCGTCGGCGACGTCCTCGGGCAGCACCACCGGCAACTGGTCCTCTGGTACCGGCACGTCGCCGCAGGACGGGCACAGCACCATCGGGATCGGGCAGCCCCAGTAGCGCTGCCGGCTGACGCCCCAGTCGCGCAGCCGGAAGTTGACCTTGCGAACCGCCTTGTCGCCGAGGATGCCGGCAATGCCGTCGAAGGCCTCGCGATGGCCCAGGCCGTCGATGGCGCCGGAGTCGACCACGCGCAGGCCCGGGTGGCTCTTGTCCGCATACCAGTCCTGCCAGGCGTCGACATCCCAGGTCTCGCCCTCGACGGCGATCACCTGGCGCACCGGCAGGCCGTACTTGTGGGCGAACTCGAAGTCGCGCTGGTCGTGGCCCGGCACCGCCATCACCGCGCCCGTGCCGTAACCCATCAGCACGAAGTTGGCGACCCAGATCGGCAGGCGCTCGCCGGACACCGGGTGCAGGGCATGCAGGCCGGTGGCCATGCCCAGCTTCTCCTGGGTCTCCAGCTCGGCCTCTGAGACGCCGCCCTTGCGGCACTGGGCGATGAAGTCGGCCAGTGCCGGGTTGCCGGCCGCCGCCCACTGGGCGACCGGGTGTTCGGCAGCGACCGCCAGATAGGTGGCGCCCATCAGGGTGTCGGGCCGGGTGGTGAACACGCGCAGCGGTTCGGCCAGCGCCTCGACCTGGAAGGCGATCTCCAGGCCCTCGCTGCGCCCGATCCAGTTGCGCTGCATGGTCTTGACCGGCTCCGGCCAGCCGTCCAGCGTGTCCAGGCCGTCGAGCAGTTCCTGGGCGTAGGCGGTGATCTTCAGGAACCACTGCGGGATCTCGCGCTTCTCGACCAGGGCGCCGGAGCGCCAGCCGCGGCCGTCGATCACCTGCTCGTTGGCGAGCACGGTCTGGTCGACCGGGTCCCAGTTGACCTGCGCGTTCTTCCGGTACACCAGGCCCTTGCGGAACAGCCGCACGAACATGCGCTGCTCGTGCACGTAGTAGTCCGGCCGGCAGGTGGCGAACTCGCGCGACCAGTCGATCGCATAGCCCAGCGCCTGCAGCTGGCCGCGCATGTGCTCGATGTTGGCGTAGGTCCACTTGGCCGGCGCCGTCTTGTTCTTGATCGCCGCGTTCTCGGCGGGCAGGCCGAAGGCGTCCCAGCCCATCGGCTGCAGCACGTTGCGGCCCTGCATGCGCTGGTAGCGGCTGATCACGTCGCCGATCGTGTAGTTGCGCACGTGGCCCATGTGCAGGGCACCGGAGGGGTACGGCAGCATCGACAGGCAGTAGAAGGTCGGGCGTCCCGGCTGCTCGGTCACCTCGAAGGCGCGGGTCCGGGTCCAGTAGTCCTGGGCGGCGGCCTCGACGGCGCGGGGGTCGTAGTGTTCCTGCATGGCGGTTCCGGGGCGCACGGGGTGGGAGCGGCCGGGGCGGCCGCCCGGGATCGTTCGGGTTCCTCCGGAGACTACCGCAGTGCAACATGGGCGCCAAGCCGCCCGGCCGCCGCGTCGGGCGGTGGCGGCCGGCATGCCCGGGCGGCGCTATCGTGGCGTGTCCAAGGAGGAAGACCCCGTGCATCGTTCCCTGCTGTTCACCGCCCTGCTTGCCCCGGCCCTCACGGCTGCCGCCCCCGGCGACCTGCTGGTCCACTGCGGCCGGGTGTTCGATGCCGAAAGCGCCCGGCTGCTCGACGCCCGCTACCTGCTGGTGCGCGACGGCCGGATCGCCGCGATCGACCGCGCCGCCCCAGCCGATGCCGGCGACGTCACCCGCATCGACCTCTCCGCAGCGACCTGCCTGCCCGGCCTGATCGACATGCACGTGCACCTGGGCAGCCAGACCAGCCCGGCCGCCTATGCCGAGGGCTTCCGGATGAATCCCGAGGACTATGCCTACCGCTCGGTGGGCTATGCCGAGAAGACCCTGATGGCCGGCTTCACCACGGTCCGCGACCTCGGCGGCGCCCAGGTCCAGGGCCTGCGCAACGCCATCGACCAGGGCCTGGTGCGCGGCCCGCGGATCATGGCCGCCGGCAAGTCGATCGCCACCACCGGCGGCCATGCCGACCCGCGCAACGGCATCAGCCGCGAGCTGGTCCAGGCGCTGGGTTACCCCGGCCCCGAGGACGGCGTGGTGGCCGGCGAGGTCGAGGCGCGGCGCGCCGTTCGGCAGCGCTACAAGGAAGGCTCGGACGTCATCAAGATCACCGCCACCGGCGGCGTGCTCAGCTTCGCGCGCAGCGGCGACAACCCGCAGTTCATGGAGGACGAGATCCGCGCCATCGTGCAGACCGCCCGCGACTACGGCTACAAGGTGGCCGCCCACGCGCACGGCGCCGAGGGCATGCGCCGGGCGGTCGCCGCCGGCGTCGATTCGATCGAGCACGGCACCTGGATGGACGACGAGGTGATGTCCCTGATGCGCGAGCGCGGCACCTGGTACGTGCCGACCATCAGCGCCGGCGTGTTCGTCGGCGAGATGGCGCGCGAGCCCGGCTACTACCCGGAGATCGTCCGGCCCAAGGCGCTGGCGGTCGGCCCGCAGATCCAGCGCACCTTCGCCCGCGCCTACCGGGCCGGCGTGCGGATCGCCTTCGGCACCGATGCCGGCGTCTTCCACCATGGCGACAACGGCCGCGAGTTCGAACTGATGGTCGAGGCCGGCATGCCGCCGGCCCAGGCCCTGCAGTCGGCGACCCGCAACGCCGCCGAGCTGCTCGGCCGCTGGGACGAACTGGGCAGCCTTGAGGCCGGCAAGCTGGCCGACCTGGTGGCCGTGGCCGGCGATCCGGTCGCCGAGATCGGTCTGATGCGCCGCGTCGGCTTCGTGATGAAGGACGGCGTGGTGCACAAGGACGAGCTGACCGCCGACCGATGAGCCACGGCCCCGGCACCGGCCCGGCCGGGCGCCGCCTGTCGGCGCGCCGGCTGCGCTGGCTGATGAACCTGTGGCCGCCGTTCGCCTTCGCCGGCATCCGCGTGCTGGAACTGGACGAGGCTTTCCGCAGCGCCCGGGTCGTGCTGCGCCGGCGCTGGTGGAACGGCAACTACGTGGGCGTGCACTTCGGCGGCAGCCTGTTTGCGATGACCGACCCGTTCTGGATGATGCTGGCCATGCACCGCCTGGGCCCGGCCTACGTGGTCTGGGACAAGGCCGCCGAGATCGAGTTCGTGAAGCCCGGCCGCCGCGACGTGTACGCCCGCTTCGAGCTGGACGACGCCACCGTCGAGGCGATGCGCGCCGAGGCCGCCAACGGCCAGCGCCAACTGCGCTGGTTCCGGACCGAGGTGGTCGACGCCGATGGCCAGGTAGTGGCGCGGGTGCGCAAGCAACTGCATGTGCGCCTCAAGCCGGAGGATTCCTGAAGGCCGCTGCTGCGGCTGCCGAGCTTCGCATCCTCAGGAATTTTCCAGTCAAGCTGAGCGGGCGAACCCCAGTCCCCCGGCCGGTTCTCCGCGCGCACGGCCGCGCCGGCCCAGGCCGCCCACCGGGCGGGTCCAGTGGTTCATCCGAGGGTCCGCTCGTCGAATACCGCACGTTATTCCGCCCGGCGCTGGCTTGCACTGGAAAACGCTGCGTGCTATCAGGTCCAGCAACACGAACAAGACGCATGGACGGTGCCAACGCGCACCGATCCGCTTTACAGGTTTCTTGGGCCAAGCTCCTGGCCACCAGGTCCCCGCCGAATCGCCGCCTCTGGAGGTGACAGATGGTCGTGGTCCTGAGAACGTGCAGCCTGCTCGCCGGGCTCCTTGCCCTGGTCGGCAGCCCTGGCGCCCGCTCCGATGCCCCCCCCCCCGCGCTTCGTTGACGCGATCCTCGAGGCGACTACCGAGGTAGACGGCCTGCCCTTTTCGCATCCGAAGTTCACCGATCCGGCCCTTCGTGAGGCGGGCCTCGCCCGGGCTCTTGCCGACCTGGCCGAGTTCGACGAGAACCAGGTTCGCGTGATGGCAACCTATCCGCTGGCCGGGGCAGCGCGACTTCGCGTTTCACCGGCGTTCCTGGCGTCCTTCCGCCCCACGCCCACCATCAAGTCGATCCTGGCCATCCCGCCGGCTACGCAGCTGCTGGGGCATGCGGTTGGCGTGGCCAATTTCGCCCCCTTGCACAGCCAGGGACTCACCGGCGGCGGCATCAAGGTCGCGGTCATCGATGCCGCTGTGAACGCCGGTGCCAGCCTGGTCGAGGAGCACTGCTGGTGTACCCATCCGATTTTCGGCGTCGGTTGCTGCAGCAATGGGCAGCACCAGCAGTCCGGTCCCGGGGCCGCACAGTCCAATGGCGGGGTGGCGGGTGACGCAGCGCACGGTGCGCTCGTGGCCGCGGTGCTGGGTGCCAACACCGCTGGCGCGGCACCCTCGGTTGGAATCGTCGGGATAGCGACTGATACCACCGCAGGAGTTGCCGATGCCCTCTATTACCTGTCCAGCCGCCCCGACATCCCCATAATCAACCTGTCGTTTGAGTACGGAGGCAATTTCCCAGGAAGCTGTGATGCCGCCAGCGTCCAAGGGCCGGCAATCCGCCCCCTGGTGAACCTGCTCTACCAGCAAGGCAAGTCCGTTGTTGCGGCTGCAGGGAACAACAACCGACTCGAATCGCAGGGCATGCCGGCGATGGGCTTTCCTGCCTGCCTGAGCTCGACCATCGCCGTGACCGGCCACTGGGGCTGCTTTTTCGACGGCAAGAACAAGAACTGCGATGATCCGATCGCATCTCTCAGCACACTCTGGCGTAGCACTCCAAGCTTTGGAGCCGACGCAAGCTCGATGACCGATCTGGCAGCCACGGCCGCGCCCATTACTGGCCTCGCGGCCCAGGCCCTCGCCGGAACGTCCTACAGCGCGCCGCTCGCGGCAGGCTGTGCCGCCCTGCTCAAGCAAGGCTTTCCCGGCGCAACGGTGGAGCAGATCCGCTCCGCCCTGTCGACCTCGTCCATCAGCGTGACCCGTCCTGGACACGCCGCGTATCCGCGCCTGAACTGCGGCCAGGCCCATGCCTGGCTGGCGCTGCAGCAGGGCACACGGATCAACCAGCACGGCATCACCGGCAATTACTACAACCCGTCAACGCCCGGCCAGGGCCTGCAACTTGAAGTCTTCCCGGACAGCAATGGGCCGGGTCAGGGTTACGTCATGGGCGGCTGGTTCACCTTCGACACGGTGGCGGGCGGCGTCGACCGGCAACGCTGGTTCACCGTCGAAGGCGTGACGGCAAGCGCTTCGGCCAGTTCGGTCGACGTGACGATCCTGACCCGGTACAACGGCAGCTTCGCGCAAGGTCCGGAACCGTCCGCCCTCATCATGGGCACGGGCACTCTGAGTTTCGACAACTGCAACGAAGCCGCTCTGGCCTTCGACCTGCAGCCACCCTACGGCTCCGGCCAGATCCCCCTGGTGCCCCTGCTGCCGAACATTTCCTGCACGCCCCAGGGCGGTGGCGGCGGCCACAACGACTACCGGTTCTCCGGCAACTGGTATACCCCGGCCTTCGGTGGGCAGGGCCTGATGCTGGAGGTCAACCCCACCGAAGCATTCGTGTTCGGCCTGTGGTTCACCTTTCGCCCGGCTGGGCAGCCGGGCTCCGGGCCCGCATCCCAGCGCTGGCTGTCATTGCAGAGGCCCTACAGCCCCGGCACCCGCAGCATCCAGTCCATCCCAGTCGGCGAGACCCTGACCAGCGGCGCGTTCAATGCCTCGACGCCGATACCAGGACTCTCCCAGGTGGGCACGGCCAACCTTGAATTTCACAGCTGTTCGAGCGCCACGCTCGACTACTCGCTGACTTCCGGCACCTTCGCGGGCCAGTCCGGCTCGCTTCCCTTGACACGGCTGGGCCCTGTGCCTGCCGGCTGCGTTTACTGAGGTCGGACCATGAAGAGTGCATCCATGGCGGTCTGCGTGGTTTGCCTGCAGGCATTCGCTTCGGCGCTCTCAGCGCAGGCCGAGAACCCCTTCGCCACCCACCGCGCCGAGATCACGGTTGAGTACGGATCTATAGAGGGTCAAGGTGGCCCCGATGATCCCTACTCGCGGAATGTCCACACCATTGACGACGGCGAGCGCCGGGCGTTGAAGATCGCGCTGGAATTGGGCGGCGGATTCTCGGTTGCCCTGGGGCTGAGGCGTGAGCGCCTGGTGTACTCCAGCCCGCTGCAACCAGGCTGTCAGCCAGACGCGAGGTTTTTCTTCGAAGGATTCGGTTGCCAGATCGCGTTTCCGCCGCGGGCCGGGCAGTCGCGCGACAACGCGGAGACTTTCAGCGCGGAGGTGCGCTTCCACCGCCCCTTGGCCGAGCGCTTCCACCTCGACGCCCATCTGGGCTATGGCCGCCTGGCTTGGCAGACCCACGACGATGTCGAGGCGATCGCCGTCGGCCGCTGCCTGGCGATCGATCCAACCTTCGTCATGGCGCCGCTGGACCGCCTGCGCGCTACGCGACGCATTCCCGAGTGCCAGACCACCGCCGGCAGCAACGTCAAGTCCGGGCTGCACGGCGGCCTGCAGCTCAGTTACCGCCTGGCCGGGCCGGTCTGGATGGCGGGCGGCTATACCCTGCAGCGCTACGCCTACCTGCCCTACCGGCACCTCGCCTACAACCGCTTCAGGGAGGCCAACGGTGGATGCCTCGATCCCCAGAACTGCTTCGCATTCGGGTGGTATCGCACGCGAATCCGCCCAGACCATCCATCCAGCGCCGACTTTTTCACCGCCGCCGTGGGATCGCGGCTCGGCCGGCACTTCCATGGGGCACTGACCTACGAGTTCGGCGGCTCCCGCGACTGGGACGTGCTGGGCGCGCGGCTGGGCTGGTGGTTCTGAACCCATGCGGACGGGCCAGCACATCCTGATCCGACACGTCTGTCTCGCGATCGCGTTGGGCGCGTCCTGGCCTGCCGGCCCGGCGCAGGCCGAGAACCCCTTCGCCACCCAGCGCAGCGAGGTCACGGTCGAGTACGGATCTATAGAGGGTCCAGGTGGCCCCGATGATCCCTACTCGCGGAATGTCCGGACGATTGAAGATGGTGAGCGTCGGGCGTTAAAAGTCGCGCTGAACTTAGGCAGCGGGCTCTCCTTTGCCCTGGGTCTGAGCCGGGAGCGAGTGCGCTATGCCAGCCCATTGGACCCTGGCTGTCAGCTAGACGCGAGGTTCTTCTTTGAAGGAACCTTTTGCCAACTTGCTTTGCGGCCACGCCTGGCCATCCTGACGCGTGACAACGCGGAGACTCTCAGCGCGGAGGTACGCTTCCACCGCCCCTTGGCCGAGCGCTTCCACCTCGACGCCCATCTGGGCTATGGCCGCCTGGCCTGGCAGACCCACGACGATGTCGAGGCGATCGCCGTCGGCCGCTGCCTGGCGATCGATTCAACCTTCGTCATGGCGCCGCTGGACCGCCTGCGCGCTACGCGGCGCATCCCCGAATGCCAGACCAGCGCCGGCAGCAACGTCAAGTCCGGGCTGCACGGCGGCCTGCAGCTGAGCTACCGGCTGGCCGGGCCGGTCTGGATGGCAGGCGGCTATACCCTGCAACGCTACGCCTACCTGCCCTACAGGCACCTTGCCTACAACCGCTTCAGGGAGGCCAATGGTGGATGCCTCTTCCCCCAGAACTGCTCGGGGTTTGGCTGGGACCGCACGCGCATCCGACCGGACTATCCATCCAGCGCCGACTTCTTCACCGCCGCCGTGGGATCGCGGCTCGGCCGGCACTTCCATGGGGCCCTGACCTACGAGTTCGGCGGCTCCCGCGACTGGGACGTGCTGGGCGCGCGGCTGGGCTGGTGGTTCTGAGGAACCCGCACAGGCGGGGTGACGGTCAGGGCTGGGCAGTCGGATCGCTGCCGGCTTCTGCCGGCGTCGCCGACGGCGCCGGATCGGGTTCGGGGTGCCTGGCCGGAAGGTGCAGCAGCTCGCGCAGTCGGCGGCCCTGGGCGGAGAAGCGTTGCGCTTCCCAGTGCAGGATGCGGTAGCCGATGTCGAGCAGCACGGCGATGCCCAGTCCGGTGACGAAGCCGCCCACGAACAGCGCGTTGGCGGCCTTGAAGGCCGGGCCCAGGTGCCCGCCGATGCCGACCGCGTCCATCAGGGTGACGCCCAGCCAGAGGGTGAATCCGAAGATCGGCAGGATGGTGAACGGGTTGGTGATGAACTGCAGGGCGACGGTCAGGGTGAGGTTGGCCCGGAACGCCAGGGCCAGAGCGAAGGCCAGCAGGAACTGGAAGCCATAGAGCGGAAGAAAGGCCAGGATCGAGCCCACGTAGAGCGCGCGCAGCACGTATGCACGCTTGAACGACCACAGGAACGGCGCCTTGCGGGCGGCATCCTGGAACCACTTGATGATCGGGTAGCGGCGGATGTTGGCGCGCCGCGGCAACGGCCGCAGCAGCCGGCGGATGCGGCGCTTGCGGCTGAGCTGTTCCAGGCGGTGGCGTTCGAGTTCGTGGTTCATGGCCGGGTCCGGGCGTCCGCCATTGTCGCAGCGGGCGGGGCATTCGGCGATGGCTGGTTTTCCGGGGCGCGGGGTGCGGTTCAGCGGCGCCCCTTCGACAGCGGCCCGCCCGGCGAACGGTCCCCGCCGCCGGTGCCCACGCGGAAGGTCAGCGCAGGAACCGGGGGGCGCGACCGGCTGCCACCGCACCGCCCTGCCCTTGCGGCGGCGGATTCCGGCACCATGTCGGTGAGTCCGACCTGCCTTGCGAGCCGTCCATGTCCCAGGCCCTTGCCGTCACCACCGCCGACTTCGAGACCGAAGTCATCGCCGCATCGATGCAGGTGCCCGTGCTGGTCGACTTCTGGGCGCCCTGGTGCGCGCCCTGCTGCTCGCTGGGTCCGGTGCTGGACAAGCTGGCCGGCGAGCTGGCCGGACGGCTCAAGGTGGTCAAGGTCAACACCGACGAGGAGATGCAGCTCGCCTCGCTGTTCGGCATCCGCAGCCTGCCCACGGTGGTGCTGATCAAGGACGGCCAGCCGGTCGACGGCTTCATGGGCGCGCAGCCCGAAGGCACGATCCGTCAGTGGCTGGCGCCGCACCTGCCCGAGGCCGGGGACGCACCGGACGCCGAGGCCGACGAGCCGGCCGCCTCGCCCCCGGCTGCCGCCGTCGATCCGGCCCAGCGCCTGGCCCAGGCCCGCCATGCCCTGGCAGAGGCGCCGGACGACGGCGAGCGGCGCCTGGACCTGGTCGATGCCCTGCTGGCCGCCGGCGAACTGGACGAGGCGGTGTCGCGGCTGGACGACCTGCCGGCCGACCTCGCCACCGGCGACCGCGCCCGGCGTGCCCGCGCCCTGCTCGATTTCCACTACCAGGCCGCCCGCGCGCCCTCCGTTCCCGAACTGGACGCGCGTCTGCAGGCCGATGCCGACGACCACGAGGCGCGCCATCTGCTGGGCGTGCGCCTGCTGCTGGACGGCGATGCCCCGGCCGCCCTGGACGCCTTCCTGGAACTGATGCGCCGCGACCGCAAGTACGGCGACGACCTGGGCCGCAAGGCGCTGGTGCAGGCCTTCGCGGTGGTCGACGACGCCGAACTGGTCGGCCAGGTGCGGCGCCGGATGTCCTCGCTGCTGTTCTGACCAGGGCGGGGACAGGCGGGTCCAGGCGGGTCCAGGCGCGGCACCCGACCGCAGGCGCGCCGAGGTCGCGCGCATCGCCGTTGAGCAGGCCCGGCCGGAGCGGGGGTGCCGATACCGGAAGTCCGGCACGGCCCGCCCCGCAACCTGCCGGCCGCAGGCGCCGGCACGCCGGTCGCACGGCCGATGACCGCGGCATGGCACCTGTGGCAGCCTCGTGGCCCGCACTGGAGCCAGCGCCATGATCGAGATCCTCGCCGAGCACCGCTGCCACGGTGGCAGCCAGGGCTTCTACCGCCACGTCTCGGACGCCTGCGGCGGCCCGATGCGCTTTTCGGTGTTCCTGCCGCCGCAGGCGGCCGCGCAGCCGGTGCCGGTGCTGTACTGCCTGGCCGGCCTGACCTGCACCGAGGAGACCTTCATGGTCAAGGCCGGCGCCCAGCGGCTGGCCGCCGAGCTCGGCCTGGCCCTGGTCGCGCCCGACACCAGCCCGCGCGAGACCGGCATCGAGGGCGCCACCGGCGACTGGGAGTTCGGCGAAGGGGCCGGCTTCTATGTCGATGCCACGCAGCCGCCCTGGTCGGCACGCTTCCGGATGCGCACCTGGGTCGCCGAGGAACTGCCAGCCCTGGTCGAAGGTCATTTCCGGCTGGATGGCACGCGCCGCGGCCTGCTCGGCCATTCGATGGGCGGCCACGGCGCGCTGACCATCGGCCTGGGCGAACCGCAGCGCTACCGGTCGCTGTCGGCGCTGGCGCCGATCGTCGCGCCCTCGCAGGTGCCCTGGGGCCTCAAGGCCCTGCCCCGCTACCTGGGCGAGGACCGCGCCGACTGGGCCGCCTACGACGCCTGCGAACTGGTGCGTCGAGGCGCCCGCTTTCCGGGCACGATCCTGGTCGACCAGGGCGAGGCCGACCGCTTCCTTCATGAGCAGCTCCGTCCCGGGCTGTTCGCCGATGCCTGCGCCGAGACCGGGCAGCCGCTGACGCTGCGCCAGCACCCCGGCTACGACCACGGCTACTTCTTCATCCAGAGCGTCATCGACGACCACCTGCGCCACCACGCCGCCGCGCTGG
This sequence comes from Lysobacterales bacterium, assembly GCA_019634735.1. Classification (NCBI taxonomy): domain Bacteria; kingdom Pseudomonadati; phylum Pseudomonadota; class Gammaproteobacteria; order Lysobacterales; species Lysobacterales bacterium. Next base: position 151,314 of record JAHCAT010000005.1, read on the forward strand.
CGTCATGAGCCGGCGCCGGCCCAGCGCTGCGCCGCGACGGACATGACCCGATCGCATGCCACCCTGGCCGGCCTGACCGCGATCGGCCTGTGGTCGGCCTTGGCGGTGCTGACCCTGGCGACCGGGGACATCCCGCCCTTCCAGCTGCTGTCGCTGGGTTTCGCCGTGGGGGCCGTCACGGGGCTGGCGCTGCTGCGCCTGCGCGGCCCGCTGCTGCCCGCCTTGCGGCAGCCGCCGGCGGCCTTCGCCCTGGCCAGCGCCGCGCTGTTCGGCTACCACGCCCTGTATTTCCTGGCCTTGAAGACGGCGCCGGCGGTCGAGGCCAACCTGGTCAACTACCTGTGGCCGCTGCTGATCGTCGCCTTCGCGGCCTTGCTGCCGGGCGCGCGGATCCGCGCGCGACAAGTGGTCGGCACGCTGCTGGGGCTGGCCGGGGCGGTGCTGATCGTCACCCGTGGCCAGGCCCTGGCCGTCGAGGCGGCCCACCTGCCCGGCTACCTGGCAGCGCTGGGCGCGGCGCTGACCTGGGCGGCCTATTCGGTGCTCAACCGCCGCCACGCCGCGGTGCCCTCGGCGGCGATCGCCGGGCCCTGCCTGCTGGTCGCGGTGCTGGGCGGGCTGGCGCATCTGGCCACCGAGGCCACGGTGGCGCCGACCGCCGGCCAGTGGCTGGCGATCGCGGCGATGGGTGCCGGACCGGTCGGCGCCGCCTTCTGGTTCTGGGACATCGGCACCAAGCGTGGCGACCTGGCCCTGCTCGGCACCCTGGCCTACCTGGCGCCGCTGCTGTCCACCGCCTGGCTGCTGCTGGCCGGCGCGGGCAGTCCGCACTGGAGCCAGGCGGTGGCCTGCGCCCTGATCGTCGGCGGCGGCCTGCTGAGCGTCGCGGCCTCCAAGGCCAGTCCCTGAGCGCCTGGCGGGGTCTGCGGCCCCGATCCGACCCGGCGGGCCGTGTACGTGGCATGGACGCCGGGACCCCGACGATCGGCTAGCCTTGCGCCACGCCCCTCGCAGGAACCCACCATGACTGTCTTCCGTACCCTGCTGCCGTTCCTGTTGCTGGCAGCCTGCGGTCCGCTGCGCGCCGACGACAGCCTGCGTCTGGTGCTGGCGTCGCCGGACGGCCGCGCGGTGCCGGCCAGCGCGCCGGCCGCCTGCACCGGCGGCCTGCGCAACGACGATGGCAGCTACGAGGGCGCGGTCGGCTATGCCAACGCCGTGCTGCGCGGCAGCTACGTGATGGCCTTCGACATTCCCGACGGTTTCGCGCCGGCCCGGGTCTGCATCTGCTGGACGCGCGGACCGTTCAACACCGGTCCGGACATCGACTTCGAACTGGTCTTCCATGCCGCCGACGGCAAGGGGCCGAAGGGCGAGCCGGACTGGCCCGGCACCTTCCTCGGCCGGGTCACCGCGCGCGCGGAGGGCGTGCCGGAGTTCGCCGTCGATGGCGTGGCGCTGTACCCGGTGGAACTGCCCGAGGCCGCGCGCAGCCTGGCCGGCCGCATCCATGTCGGCACCGAGTGGCAACCGTTCGTCGACCGGCAGTTCTTCCTGTGCAACGACGCCGAAGTCGGCGGCGGCACCACCCGGCCGGTGTTCGAGGCGTACGGCAGCACCAACGAGGGCCAGAGCTGGTCGCCGGTGTCGCCGAACCGCCCGACCTATCGCGCGCTGGGCACCGTGCTGTTCGGCGATGTGCTCTACGGCGACGGCTTCGACGTCCAGCCCTGACCTTGAGGGTTGCTCGAGCTCGCCTCGGCGCCCTCCGAAAGGATCCGGGCTGGCGGCACTCAGGGCTCGGGCGAACCGACCGGCCGTGCGAACAGGTCGTGTTCGTCGCTGGCCAGGATTTCGACCTCCAGGAAATCACCCGGACGCACGCCGTCGGGCACCGCCTGGACATGCACCAGGCCGTCGATCTCGGGGGCATCAGCCTTGGAACGCGCGGTGGCGAGATCGTCCTCGACGGCATCGACCAGCACGGTCTCGATGCCGCCCACGCGTGCCGCAAGGCGCGCCTGGCTGATCGCCGCCTGGCGTTCCATGAAGCGTGCCAGGCGCTCCTCGCGCAGCGCTTCCGGTACCGGGTCGGGCAGGGCGTTGGCGCTGGCGCCCTCGACCGGCGAGTAGGCGAAGGCGCCGACGCGGTCGAGCTGCGCGGCATCCAGGAAGTCCAGCAGCTCTTCGAACTCCGCCTCGGTCTCGCCGGGAAAGCCGACGATGAAGGTCGAGCGGATCACCAGGTCCGGACAGGCGGCGCGCCAGGCCTGGACCCGCTCGAGCACCCGCTCGACGTTGCCGGGCCGCTTCATCAGCCGCAGGATGCGCGGGCTGGCGTGCTGGAAGGGGATGTCCAGGTAGGGCAGCACCCGCCCGGCCGCCATCAGCGGGATCACCTCGTCGACGTGCGGATAGGGATAGACGTAGTGCAGGCGCGTCCAGGCGCCCAGCTCGCCCAGGCCGTCGCACAGGTCGGCCATGCGCGTGCGCCAGGCCCGGCCGCGCCAGTCGCGCGGCGCGTACTTCAGGTCGACGCCATAGGCGCTGGTGTCCTGCGAGACCACCAGCAGCTCGCGGACGCCGGCGCGGACCAGGCGCTCGGCCTCGGCCAGCACCTCGTCGACCGGCCGCGACACCAGGTCGCCGCGCATCGACGGGATGATGCAGAAGCTGCAGCGGTGGTTGCAGCCCTCGGAGATCTTCAGGTAGGCGTAGTGGCGCGGCGTCAGCTTGACGCCGATGTCGTCGCCGCGGCGCGGCAACAGGTCGGTGAACGGGTCGTGCGCCGGCGGCAGCGCGTGGTGCACGGCAGACATAACACTGGCGTAGTCCTGCGGGCCGCTGATCGCCAGGACGCCGGGGTGCGCCTCCCGGATGACCTCGGCGCGCTTGCCCAGGCAGCCGGTGACGATCACCTTGCCGTTCTCGGCCAGGGCCTCGCCGATCGCGTCCAGCGACTCGGTCACCGCCGACTCGATGAAGCCGCAGGTGTTGACCACCACCACGTCGGCATCGTCGTAGCTGCCGACGATGTCGTAGCCCTCGACGCGCAACTGGGTGAGGATGCGCTCGGAGTCGACCAGGGCCTTGGGACAGCCCAGGCTGACGAAGCCGACCTTGGGCGGGGCGGAAGCGGTCATGGGAAACGGCAGCAACGGAGGCGGGTCGCCATTATCGCGGATATCGGCGAGACCGGCGCCGGGTCGCCCCTGGAGGCTCGACGAAGGACCGGCCGTCCTGGCCCCGTCCTGGGAGCCCGTGCGGCACCTGCCCGGGCGGGCTCCCGGCGTATGATGGCGCCCGTCGAGGCGGAGGGCGCAATGGGCGAGGCGATCCGGATTGCCGGCGCGGGCATGCACTGCATCGGCGCATGGCGCGCGCGGCCGCAGGGCCGGGCGCTCGGCGGCGTGGTCGTGGTGCAGGAGATCTTCGGCGTCAACGCGCATATCCGCGCCGTGGTCGAGGACTTCGCGCAGGCCGGCTTCGACGCCATCGCCCCGGCCCTGTTCGACCAGGTCGAGGACGGCGTGGAACTGGACTACGACGAGGCCGGGGTCGCACGCGGCCGGGCGCTGGCCGCCGAGCTGGGCTTCGAGCGCGCCGTGGCCGGGGTCGCCGCCGCCGCCGAGGCGATCGCCTCGGCCGGCAGGATCGCGGCGGTCGGCTACTGCTGGGGCGGCACCGTGGCCTTCCTGGCCTGCACCCGGCTGGCGATGCCGGCGGTCGACTACTACGGCGGCCGTTCGCTGCCGTTCCTGGACGAGCGGCCGCGCGCGCCACTGCTGCTGCACTTCGGCGAACGCGACCCGCTGATTCCGCCGGCCGACGTCGAGCGCCACCGCCAGGCCCTGGCCGGCACCGAGGCCACGATCCACGTCTATCCGGCCGGCCATGGCTTCAACTGCGACCGCCGCGCCGACCACGAACCCGCCAGCGCGGCCCTGGCCCGGGACCGGACCCTCGACTTCCTGCGCAGGCACCTGTGAGCGACTTCCTGCTGCACCCGCAACTGCTGACCGACAGCCACCCGGTGTGCGAGCTGGCCCTGTGCTCGGTCCGGCTGGTCGACGACGCCCGCTTCCCGTGGCTGATCCTGGTGCCGCGCCAGCCCTTCCTGCGCGAACTGATGGACCTCGCCGCCGAGGACCAGCTCGCCCTGCTGAAGGAAGTGAACCGCGCCGGACGCGTCCTGCAGCGGCTGTACCCGGCGGACAAACTCAACATCGCCGCGCTGGGCAACATGGTGCCGCAGCTGCATGTGCACGTGATCGCGCGCCGGCGCGACGACGAGGCCTGGCCGCGTCCGGTCTGGGGCGTGGGCGACCCGCGTCCCTATGCGCCGGACCGCCTGGGCCGCGATCTCGCCGACCTGGCCGCAGCCCTGACGGGCGCCTGAACCCACGGCTTGCTCGGACACCCCCGGCCTTCGCTCTGTCACCCTCACGACGCAACGAGGTGAACGCCGGCGCAACCTTCACGCCGGCTGCACGTCGCGGCGATTCCGCCCGACGGCACGGCGGCGTACGCTTGGGCCTCCCCCGATGCCAGGAGACCAGGCCATGACCCTCGTCCACCATCGCTCCGCCCTTGCCGCCGCGGCCCTGCTGGTCGCGTTCGCCCTGCCCGGCACCGCCGCGGCGCAGACCATCGACTGCCAGATGCGCTTCACGCTGAGCGGCTGGTCGGCCTTCTTCAAGACCGCCTCGGGCAATGGCACGGTCACCTGCAACAACGGCCAGCGCATGAACGTGCGCCTCAGCGCCAAGGGCGGCGGGCTGACCGTCGGCCGGCACACCATCGAGGACGGCCGCGGCGAGTTCACCGGCGTCTACGACATCTCCGAGGTGCTCGGCAGCTACGCGACCGCCGAGGCCCACGCCGGTGCCGTCCGCTCGGCGACCGGCCGGGTGATGACCAAGGGCGAGGTGGCGATGGCGCTGAGCGGCACCGGCCGCGGCTTCGACCTCGGCGTCGCGTTCGGCAAGTTCACCATCCGCCGCGCGCGCTGATGCCGACGGCGCCGGTCAGGTGCGCGGCAGGGTGACGCCGCGCTGCCCCTGGTACTTGCCGCCGCGGTCGGCGTACGAGGTCTCGCAGGTCTCGTCGGACTGGAAGAACAGCATCTGCGCAACGCCCTCGTTGGCGTAGATGCGCGCCGGCAGCGGCGTGGTGTTGGAGAACTCCAGGGTGACGTGCCCCTGCCACTCCGGTTCCAGCGGCGTCACGTTGACGATGATCCCGCAGCGCGCGTAGGTGCTCTTGCCCAGGCAGACCACCAGGACGTCGCGGGGGATGCGGAAGTACTCGACGGTGCGCGCCAGCGCGAACGAGTTGGGCGGGATGATGCAGACATCGCCCTTGAAGTCGACGAAGTTGCGGGCGTCGAAGTCCTTGGGATCGACGATCGTCGAGTTGATGTTGGTGAAGATCTTGAATTCGTCGGCGCAGCGCACGTCGTAGCCGTAGCTGGAGGTGCCCCAGGAGATCAGCCGGGCACCGTCGTCGCCGTGGCGGACCTGGCCCGGCGCGAACGGCTCGATCATGCCGTGCTCGCTCGCCATCTGCCGGATCCAGCGGTCGGACTTGATGCTCATCGGTGCTCGCGCCTGTGCCTCGGGGCGCCAAATGTACCAGCAGGCCGGCCACGGCCGGGACGCGAGGCGCGCTCCCTGCCGTTTGCCGGGGCCATCTGCGCAAGCCGCGTCCGGCCCCCGGCACGCTGCGCCGGGCGGAATCGCGGCAACCGCTCCGGGTGCTAAGGTCGCCCGGGGAGGAGGGGCACCGGCCGTCGCAACGGCGACCAGGGACCCGCTCGTCCCCCGCTACCACGACGACGAGCACCGCCCATGAGATTCCGTCCGCCCGCCCTGTCGCTGCTGCTCGCGACCGCCCTTGCCCTGCCCGCCGCTGCCCAGCCAGCGGCCCCCGAGGTCCTGCGCATCGCCGCGCCGGACGCCGCCACCCGGGATGCCCTGGCGGAACTGGCCGGCCACCTGGTGGTGGAGCCGGACAGCGGGGATGTGCTGGTCGAGGCCGATGGCGCGGTCCACGCCCTGCTCGCCCGCCTGGCCCTGGACTGGCGCCGCGACGAGGCGGCCAGCGCCGGCCTGGCCGCCCAGGTCCAGGGCGCCAGCCGCTCTATCCCCGGCTATGCCTGCTTCCGTACGGTCGAGGAGACGCTGGCCACCATCGACACCCTGGTGGCGGCGCACCCGACGCTCGCAAGCTACGTCGACATCGGCGAGAGCTGGCAGGCCGGCAACGGCCCGAACGGCGCCGGCTGGCCGCTGCGGGTGCTGCGCCTCGGCAATTCCGCGATTCCCGGCGACAAGCCGCGCCTGTTCGCGATGTCGGCGGTGCATGCCCGCGAGTACAGCACCGCCGAGCTGATGACCCGCTTCGCCGAGCAGCTCCTGGCCGGCCACGGCGTCGACGCCGAGGCGACCTGGCTGCTCGACCACAACGAGTTCCACCTGCTGCTGCAGGCCAACCCGGACGGCCGCAAGCGCGCCGAGACCGGCATCCTGTGGCGCAAGAACCAGAACACCCAGGACGGCGCCTGCAGCACCAATCCGCCAAACGGCAACAGCCATCCGGGCATCGACCTCAACCGCAACTATCCGTGGCGCTGGGGCATCGGCACCGGCTCCAGCACCATCCAGTGCAGCGGCACCTTTCGCGGACCCTCGCCGGCGTCGGAGCCCGAGACCCAGGCGGTGCGCGACTACGTCACCGCGATCTTTCCGGACACCCGGCCCGGCGACCCCCTGGACCCCGCCATCGCCGCCGACCCCGACACCCGCGGCCTGTTCCTGGACGTGCACAGCTACTCGCGTCTGGTGCTGTGGCCCTGGGGCTATTCCGGCAGCCCGGTGACCGGCAACGACGCCGCCCTGGTCCGCCTCGGCCGGCGTCTGGCCTGGTTCACGGAATACACGCCGCAACGCTCGCTCAACCTGTACGCGACCAATGGCACCACCATCGACTTCGCCTACGGCGAGCTGGGCGTGCCGGCCTACACCATGGAGCTTGGCCTGGCCTTCTTCGAGGACTGCGCCTACGCCGAGCAGACGCTGTTCCCCGACAATCTGGCCGCCCTGCGTTACGCATCGCGCAGCCTGCATGCGCCATACCGGCTGCCGGCCGGCCCCGATGCCGACCAGGTGGCCGTCGACCTGGCCAGGGTGCCACGCGGAAGCCAGGTCACGGTCACCGCCCGCATCGACGACAACCGTCTGCGCAACGTGGGCGGGACCAACCCATCGCCTCAGCCGCCGCCCGTCCCCGTCATCGGCGCGCGGCTGTACGTCGGCAGCCTGCCATGGCAGGACGGCGCGACCGGGCTCGAGATGGCCGCCGCCGACGGCGGCTTCGACGCGATTACCGAAAACGTGCGGCTCGACCTCGACACCTCCGGCCTGGCACCGGGCCGGCACCTGCTGTACGTGCAGGGCCGCACGACCAACGGCGCCGGACCGCCGGCCGCCGTGTTCCTGGAGGTGATCGACGGCGACCGGCTGTTCGCGGACGGCTTCGAGTCGCCCTGAGGGGCGTCCGTCTGCATCGTTCGCTCCCGCGATGTGCGGGCGGCGAATCCCGGTGCGCGGCCGTCCGCCGGCGCCACCCGCGGCCACGCGGGCGGCGGTCCTGGCTGCATCCGACTGACCGGTTGGTACCCGTCCCCGCGGCGGCCTGCTGACCTCCGGCCCATGCCGAAGCGGTCCGACGGTGTTGCAATGCCGGTCATCGAGCCAGCCGCCGGACCCGCGCCATGACCGAAACCCTTGCCGCCGTGCTGGCGCTGGCCGTCGTCGACAGCATCAATCCCTCGGCCCTGGTGGTGGCCATCTACCTGCTGACGCAGGCGAACGTGGTGGCGCGCCTGCTGGCCTACGTCGCCGGCATCCTGGCGAGCTACTTCGCGTTCGGCTGCGCCCTCATGCTCGGCGCCGGGGCGGTGTTCGCACGGTTCGGCGCGGCGCTGGACCATCCCGTCGTCTGGGGCGTGCAGGCCGCGCTGGGCGCGGTCCTGCTCGCCTTCGCCGTGTTCGCGCCCAAGCGGGGCGCGGATTCGATGCCGCCGCCACCCGCGCCGCGCGCCGGCGGCCTGGTCGGCATGATGCTGCTCGGCGCGACCGTCACCGTGCTGGAGCTGGTGACCGCGCTGCCCTACTTCGGCGCCATCGCGCTCATGGTCGGGGCCGGGCTGCCGGCGCCCGTGTGGCTGCCGCTGCTGCTGGTCTACAACCTGATCTTCGTGTTGCCGCCGCTGGCCCTGCTCGGCCTCCACCTGGCGTTCGGATCGCGGCTGCGGAGCCGCTACGGCGGCTGGCAGGCGCGCCTGCAGGCCGGCGCCCGGGAGACCCTGTTGTGGATCTTCGGGATCGTCGGGGTCGGCCTGCTGTTCGACGCGGCGGCGCGGTTCCGCGCGGCCGGTTGAGGCCCAGCCCGGGCCGGACCCTGCCGGACCCTGCCGCCAACACGTCGAGTGCCGTGCCCGGGCGACCCGCAGAGCCATCCCAATGAGCCGGGCAGCGCCAAGGGTCCTGCGGCGGCCGTGTCTTTTTTCGGATCCGTTTCAAATTTTCAGATGTGTCCGGTTATCCGGACACCCCTGACCGCAATGCCCGCCGCATCCGCCGGGCATTTTCTCGAGCCCGGACATGGCCACCCAGGCGCATCGACCAGGCGCCAGGCGGCCGGTTCCGGCAGGCCGGATTTCCGAATCGACCCGGATCGCGCCAGTGCCGAGCCGCGAGGAAATCTCCTCAACCTGTTGTTTTCGAATGCCCCAATGCGCCTGGGCCTGCACGCCTGGCAGCGCCTGCGTGCGCCCCGACACGGATTTGACCGGACCAGCTGTGCGGTATTTAACGGAATACCCGGGGCAGCGCCTGTTATTGTCCGCCGCCACTGCCCCCTTGTGACTCCCGCCATGCGTCGTCTGCTTCCCCTCCTGGCCCTTTTCCTGGTCCCGCCCCCGGCCGGCGCCTCGGAAACCCAATGCAATGGCGCGGGCCTGCCCGAGCCGGTGCTGTTCGTCCTGCAGTATCCGGTGCCCAACGATTTCGGCAGCATCGGTTCGGTGTTCGCCAATCACCTGGGCGGTATCGGCAACGCCGGGCGCGGCGGCGACCTGATGATCTGCTATCCGAACGGCGCGTTGCGCAACCTGACCCGGGAGGCCGGCTTCGGCATGGTCGGCATGCAGACCGGCCAGGCGATCTCGGTGCGCGACCCGCACGTGCACTGGTCGGGTCAGAAGGCGCTGTTCTCCATGGTGGTTGGCGCGCCCACCCAGCAGTACCAGGTGCGCAGCGACTATTGGCAGATCTACGAGGTCACCGGTCTGGGCCAGGGCCAGGCCGCGACCATCACCCGGCTGGCGACCCAGCCGGAGAACTACAACAACGTCGAGGCCGCCTGGCTGGCCGACGACAGCATCGTGTTCTCCTCGGACCGGCCGCGCAACGGCCAGCGCCACCTGTACCCGCAGTTCGACGAGTACGAATCGGCGCCGACGCCGACCGGCCTGTGGAAGATCGAGGCGGGCAGCGGCCGGCTGTCCCTGCTGCAGCACAGCCCGTCCGGTTCGTTCCATCCGTTCGTGGACAGCTACGGTCGGCTGGTCTTCACGCGCTGGGACCACCTGATGCGCGACCAGCAGGGCGACAACCCATCCAGCAATCCGCACGGCGCCTTCAATTACGCCAGCGAGGCCGTCGACGCCGCCCGCCTGCCCGACCGCAGCGAGGTGTTCCCGGAACCGCGCCTGCCCACCGGCATCTTCCACGGCAACCGCATCAACCACTTCATGCCCTGGATGATCCGCCCGGACGGCACCGGCGAGGAATCGCTCAACCACATCGGCCGCCACGAGCTGCACGCCTACTTCGAGGCCAGCATCAACACCGACCCGCTGATCAACCATTTCGGCGCGCCGTCCGGACGCAACAACGTGCTGCACCTGCTGCAGACCATCGAGGACCCGACCACGCCGGGCCGCTACCTGTCGATCGACGCGCCCGAGTTCGGCGCCTACGCCTCCGGCCAGCTGGTCAGCTACCTGGCGCCGCCGCACCTGCAGGCGCGCAATCTGCAGGTCCAGTACCTGAGCGACCGCAGCGGCGCCGGCTTCCCGTCGCCGGCGCCGGCCGGCTTCGCGCGCTACCGCAATCCGGCGGTGTTCTCCGACGGCAGCCTGATCGCCGCGCACACCACGACCGCCGCCTATGCCGCCAACCTCGGCAACCTGGCCAATCCGCAGTCCTCGTACGCGTTCCGGATCCGCCGGCTGGTGGTCGGCGGCGACGGCCGGGTGAACCCGGGCACGGCGCTGACCCAGGGCATCACCCGGCAGGTCCAGTTCTGGAGCCCGGACGTGATGGTCACCTACAACGGCCCGATGTGGGAGTTCTCGCCGGTCCCGGTGCGCGCGCGGCCGCGCCCGCCCGTGGTCAACGACCCGGGCCTGGAGGCGCCGGAGGCCGCCGCGTTCGCCCAGGCCGGCAGCAGCCTGGATTCGCTGCAGGCGTTCCTGAAGGCCTGGGACCTGGGCCTGGTGGTGGTGCGCGACGCCACCACCCGCGACGGCCCGGATCGCCAGCAGCCGTTCAACCTGCGCGTGCCGGGCGGCGTCCAGACCGTCACCGGTACCGGCCAGGTCTACGACATCGCCCACTTCCAGGTGGTCCAGGGCGACCAGGTGCGCGGCTACGGCGGCACCGCCAACCCGCGGCCCGGCCGCCGGGTGCTGGCGCGCTGGCTCAACGACGCCGCCGCCGTCCGCTTCAATCCCGGCAACCCCGGTGGCCCGCCCGGCTCGGTGGCGATCGCCGCGGACGGCTCGGTGGCGATGTTCGTGCCGGCGCGGCGAGCGCTGTCCTGGCAGGTCAACGCCCCGAACGGCGAGCCGGTGGTGCGCGAGCGCTACTGGCTGACCGTGCAGCCCGGCGAGGTCCGCGCCTGCGACGGCTGCCACGGCGCCACGCCGACCAACCAGGTCGGTCAGGGTGCGGCGCAGAACACGCCGCTGGCCCTGCGCGAGCTGCTGACCTGGTTCGAGGCCACCCACGACCGCGTGTTCGCAGGCAGCTTCCAGCCATGATCCGGCGGGCCGGCTGCGGCCTGCTTCTGGCCGCAGCCGGTCTGGCATCCGCCCCGGCGCACGACGGGGAGGACCGTCCATCCGGCGCGACCACGGGCACCTCGGGGCCGACGGTCCTGGTGTTCTCGCGCACCACAGGCTTCCGCCACGATTCGATCCCCGCCGGGCACGCGCTGCTGCAGGCCCTGGCCACGCAGCACGGCTTCGTCGCCGTGGCCAGCGAGGATCCGGCGCAGTTCTCCGCCGCCAGCCTTGCCGGCTTCGACGCCGTGGTGTTCCTCAACACCACCGGCACCGTGCTCGATGCCGCCCAGAAGCAGGCCTTCGAGTCCTGGATCCGCGCCGGCGGCGGCTTCGTCGGCGTCCATGCCGCCGCGGACACCGAATACCAGTGGCCCTTCTACGGCGAGCTGCTCGGCGGCGACGCCTGGTTCCTCAGCCATCCGGCGATCCAGGACGCCGAACTCGATGTCGAAGCCGGCGACGACCGCGCCACCCGCCACCTGCCCGCGCGGTTCGGCTTCCGCGACGAGTGGTACAACTTCCAGGCCAACCCGCGCCCCGCGGTGACCGTGCTGCTGCGCATCGACGAGGGCAGCTACGCCCCCGGCGGCGGCGCCATGGGCGCCGACCATCCGATCACCTGGCGGCGCGGCGTCGACGCCGGCCGGTCCTGGTACACCGCGCTGGGACATCGCATCGAGACCTACGCCGATCCGCGCTTCCGCAGGCTGCTGCTCGGCGGCCTGGTCTGGGCCAGCGGCGACGGCCTGCTGTCGACCGGATTCGAATCCGATCTTCCGGCCGACCGCGGGTCACGCTGAGCGGGCGCCAATGGTCGCGCGGGCCGGCGTCGACGCGCCAGGATGCTTCTTGAGAATGCGTAGCGAGGCCTTCGAGATCGCGTCGTGATGCGGATGGCTCCGTCGAACCGGCCAACGGGAGCGGACCGTGCCACGGCGCGAAGGTCGTCGACCGCAGCAGCGGCCGCACGAAAGATCCGGGGTGGCCCGTCGGCCCCTACTCGATGACGATGCTGGGCAGGCCCAGCTCCTTGCTGCGCGCGCGCAGGCTCAGGCGACCGGCGGCGGCGCGGGCGATGGCGCGATAGGCGGCCGCCTCGGCCGAGTCCGGCGCGGCCACCACGGTAGGGTTGCCGCCGTCGGCCTGTTCGCGGATCGCCAGCGCCAGCGGCAGTTGGCCGAGCAGGGGCACGTCGTACTGCTGCGCCATGCGCGCGCCGCCGCCCTCGCCGAAGATCGGCTCGACGTGGCCGCAGGCGCCGCACACGTGGGTGCTCATGTTCTCGACCACGCCCAGCACCGGCACCTCGACCTTGCGGAACATGCCCAGCGCCTTGCGCGCGTCGAGCAGGGCGATGTCCTGCGGCGTGGTGACGATCACCGCACCGGACACCGGCACGCGCTGCGACAGGGTGAGCTGGATGTCGCCGGTGCCGGGCGGCAGGTCGATCACCAGGTAGTCCAGGTCGTCCCAGGCGGTCTCGGTCAGCATCTGCTGCAGGGCCTGGGTGGTCATCGGACCGCGCCAGATCATCGGCGTGTCCTCGTCGATCATGAAGCCGATCGACATGCACTGCAGGCCGTGCGCCTGCTTGGGCACGATCCGCTTGCCGTCGGGGCTGTCCGGGCGGCCCGACACGCCCAGCATGCGCGGCACGCTGGGGCCGTGGATGTCGGCGTCGAGCACGCCGGCGTGGGCGCCCTCGGCGGCCAGGGCCAGGGCCAGGTTGACCGCCGTGGTCGACTTGCCGACGCCGCCCTTGCCGGAGGCGACGGCGATGATGTTGCGCACCTGAGGCAGCGGCGTCAGCCCGGCACGCACCTGGTGGGCGACCACGCGCTGGTCGACGCCGACCAGGGCATCGGCGAAGCCGGCCGCCGCCAGGGCGGCGGCGACCTGATCGCGCAGGACGGGCAGCCAGGAGCGCGCCGGGTAGCCGAGCACCAGGTCGACCGCCAGCCGGCCGCCGCCCTCGACCACCGCCTTGAGCGCGCCGCCGGCGACCAGGTCGACCCCGGTATGGGGATCGACGATCCCGGCCAGCACTTCGCGCACCCTGTCCTCGACGCCTGCCATCGCCTCACCTTCCTTGCTGCGGGGCGGCCATTGTAGGCCGCGGTCGCACGCCGGGTGCGATAATGCGCGGCCCCCGAGGTCCCGCCCGCGCATGCCGACGAAGCCCCTGCTGGTCACCAACGCCCTGCCCTACGCCAACGGCCACCTGCACCTGGGCCACCTGGTGGGCTACATCCAGGCCGACATCTGGGTGCGCGCCCGGCGCATGGCCGGCGACACCGTGCACTTCGTCTGCGCCGACGACACCCACGGCACGCCGGTGATGCTGGCGGCCGAGAAGCAGGGCGTCTCGCCGGAGGACTTCATCGCCGCCATGCAGGCCAGCCACGAGCGCGACTTCGCGGATTTCCATGTCGCCTTCGACCACTACGGCTCCACCCATTCGGCGCGCAACCGGCAGTGGGCGGAACGGCTGTACCGGGCGCTGGACGCCGGCGGCCACATCGAGCGGCGCGCCATCGCCCAGCTCTACGATCCCGAGCGCGGCATGTTCCTGCCCGACCGCTACGTGCGCGGCACCTGCCCGAACTGCGGCGCCGCCGACCAGTACGGCGACAACTGCGAGTCCTGCGGCGCCACCTACGCGCCCACCGACCTGGTCGACGCCCGTTCGGTGGTGTCCGGCGCCACCCCGGTGCTGCGCGAGTCCGAGCACTTCTTCTTCCGGCTCGGCGACTTCACCGGTGTGCTCAGGGACTGGCTGGCCGGCGACGTCGCCGTGCCCGGCGTCAAGGCCAAGCTGCGCGAATGGATCGATGCCGAGGGCGGCCTGCGCGACTGGGACATCTCGCGCGACGCGCCCTACTTCGGCTTCGAGATCCCCGGCCACCCGGGCAAGTTCTTCTACGTGTGGCTGGACGCGCCGATCGGCTACCTGTCGAGCCTGGCGGCGCTGTTCGACGGCGGCGGCGTGGCTGGCGCCGATGCCACCACGTTGGAGTCCCTGCTGGCGCCCGGCGAGCAGGCCGAACTGCACCACTTCATCGGCAAGGACATCGTCAACTTCCACGGCCTGTTCTGGCCCGCCGTGCTGCACGGCGCCGGCCTGCGCCTGCCGACCCGCCTGCACGTCAACGGTTACCTGACCGTCAACGGCGCCAAGATGAGCAAGTCGCGCGGCACCTTCATCCAGGCCCGCACCTACCTGGATGCCGGCCTGGAACCCGAGTACCTGCGCTACTACTACGCGACCGTCTCCGGCGGCGGCGTCGACGACCTCGACCTCGACCTCAAGGCCTTCGTCGACGTGGTCAATTCCCACCTGGTCGGCAAGTTCGTCAACATCGCCAGCCGCTGCGCGAAGCTGCTGGCGACTCACTTCGGCAACACCTTGCCCAGGCTGTCGGCCTCGGAGCCCAGCGCGGAGTTTTCGTGTGCCTGGCACCTCGCCGACGTGCGCCAACTGGGCACGCGTGTGGGGGAGGCCTTCCGACGTGGCGAATTCGCGGCTGCCGTACGCGACATCATGGCAGTGGCGGACAGACTCAACCGCTTCATCGACGAGCGCAAACCGTGGGAGCAGGCCAAGGACTCAGGCCGGCATGACGAACTGGGCGACACCCTGCTGGTTGGCATCGCCGGGTTCCGAGCCATGGCCATAGCCTTGGCGCCGGTCTTGCCTGCAATCGCGGCAGCGGTCGGTCGCTGGCTCGGCGAAGATGCCGGGCGGTGGACCGTAGACAGCTATGCCGTCGATATCTCCGGTCGGACACTGGCCGCCTACCAGCCCCTGCTCACCCGCATCGACCCCAAGCACATCGCCGCCATGATCGAAGCCAGCAAGGACACCCTCGCCGCCCCCCCTGCCGAGGCCGCCACGGCAACGCCCCCCGGTCCCCAATCCGTCCCCGGTCCCCAGAACACGCCCACCCCGAGTCCCGAGTCCCGGGCCCCGAATCCCGGCCCCGAAACCATCTCCATCGACGACTTCGCCCGCCTCGACCTGCGCATCGGCAAGGTGCTGGCCTGCGAGCCGGTCGAGGGCGCCGACAAGCTGCTGCGCTTCGAACTGGACGCGGGGGAGCTTGGCCGCCGGCAGATCTTCTCGGGCATCAAGGCCGCCTATCCGGAGCCGGCCGCCCTGGTCGGCCGGCACGTGGTGTTCATCGCCAACCTGGCGCCGCGCAAGATGCGCTTCGGGATGAGCGAGGGCATGATCCTGTCGGCCGGCAGCGGCGGCGGCGAGCTTTTCCTGCTCGATGTCGACACCGGCGCCCAGGCCGGCATGCCGGTGAAGTGATCCCCGGCGCGGTCGGCGCCCATCCACGGAGAGGCAAGCGGCATGGCAGCAACCTCGGCACGCCGCATCGGTCCGGTCCTTGCGACCTTCGTGGTCGCCAACAACATGATCGGCGCCGGCTTCTTCCTGCTGCCGGCGACCCTGGCGCGCAGCGGCAGCGTGACCTGGATCGCCTGGCTGGTCGGCACCGCCCTGGCGGTGCTGCTGGGCGGCGCCTTTGCGCGACTGGCGCGCACCCACCCGGCGATGACCAGCGCCGACGATTACGTCCGGCCGGCGCTGGGCCGCGACGCCGGGTTCCTGGCCGCCACCCTGTACTGGCTGGCGTCGTGGATCGGCAACAACGCCATCGCCGTCGCCGCCTTCGGCTACCTGGCGACCCTGCTGCCCTTCGCCAGCCATGAGCCGGGCGTCCAGCTTGCCGGCCAGCTCGCCCTGATCTGGCTGGTGTTCGCGCTCAACCTGCTGGGCCCGCGGCAAGTGGCGCGCTTCCAGGGCGCCACGGTCGTGCTCGGGCTGCTGCCGGTACTCGCGGTGCTGCTGTTCGGCTGGCAGCAGTTCGACCCGGACACCTTCGCGGGTGGCTGGAACCGGACCTCGGACAGCGACGCGGCGGTGGTGCTGGCCAGCCTGGCGCCGGTGTTCTGGGCCTTCGTCGGCCTTGAGTCCGGCGCGATGATCGCCGGCGTGGTGCGCGATCCCGACCGCAACGTGCCGCGCGCCACCCTGGCCGGCATCGTCCTGGCCGGCTGCGTGTACGTGCTCGCCTCGGTGCTGCTGATGGGTATCGTGCCGGCCGCCGAGCTGGCCGGTTCCAGCGCGCCGTTCGCGCTGGTCGCCGGTCAGCTGTTCGGTCCGCTCGGCCTCTGGCTGGTCGCCGCCGCGGCGGCGATCAAGGCGACCGGCACCCTGGGTGGCTGGATGCTGGTCAGCGGCGAGACCGGCGCACGGGCCGCCGCGCGCGGCTTTCTGCCCTGGGCGCTGTTCGGACCGGTGCGCGGCAACGGCGCCGCCGGCCGCGGACTGCTGGTGATCGCCGTGGGCATGAGCCTGGTCGCGGTGCTGACCTCGGCACCGACGGTCGGCGAGCAGTTCGGCCGCCTGGTCGGCATGGTGGTGCTGCTGGTGGTGATCGCCTACGCCGCGGCCGGATTGAGCCTGCTGGTCGGCTCGCCGGCCGCGCCGGCCACGGGGCGGGACCGCCTGTACGGCGCCGGCGCGCTGGCGGCCTGTGCCCTGCTGTTGTTCAGTTCGCCCTGGCCGATGCTGGGCGGGGCCCTGGCAACGGCCGCGCTGGTCTGGATCGCCTGGCGGCTGACCGGCGCCAGGCGGCCACCGCCGGCGGCGACGGATGCCACCGCGGATGGCTGACTACCTGCTGTTGCTGGTCGGCACCGTCCTGGTCAACAACGTGGTGCTGACCAAGTTCCTCGGGCTGTGCCCGTTCATGGGTACGTCCCGGCGCCTGGACAATGCGCTCGGCCTGGCCCTGGCCACCGGCCTGGTGCTGACCCTCACCTCGGGCCTGTGCTGGCTGGTGACCCGCTGGCTGCTCGAGCCGTTCGGCCTGGAGTACCTGCGCACCCTGGCCTTCATCCTGGTGATCGCCGCCAGCGTGCAGTTCACCGAGACCGTGCTGCGCGCCACCGCACCGGTGCTGTACCAGGCGCTGGGCATCTTCCTGCCGCTGATCACCAGCAACTGCGCGGTGCTCGGCGTCGCCCTGCTGAACACCTGGGCGCAGCGCAGCCTGTTCGAGGCGATGCTGGCCGGCTTCGGCGCCGCGCTCGGTTTCGGCCTGGTGCTGCTGCTGTTCGCGGCCGCCCGCGAACGCCTCGAGGCGAGCCCGGTGCCGGCACCCTTCCGCGGCGTGCCGATCGCCCTGGTCACCGCCGGCCTGATGTCCCTGGCCTTCATGGGCTTCGCCGGCATGGGCCGCGGCTGATGCTGGCGGCGGTGGCGGCGATCGGCGGCCTGGCCTTGCTGCTCGGGCTCCTGCTGGGCTGGGCGGCACGGCGCCTCCGCGTCGAAGGAGACCCGGTGGTCGAGCGCATCGATGCCCTGTTGCCGCAGACCCAGTGCGGCCAGTGCGGCTATCCGGGGTGTCGTCCTTACGCGCAGGCGATCGCCGACGGGCAGGCCGATATCAACCAGTGCCCGCCGGGCGGCGCCGCCACGGTGCGTGCCCTGGCCGACCTGCTCGGCCGCGAGCCGCGCCCCCTGGACGCTGCTCGCGGCGTGGAGAAGCCGCCGCAGGTGGCGCTGATCGACGAGGAACGCTGTATCGGCTGCACCCTGTGCATCCAGGCCTGCCCGGTGGACGCCATCGTCGGCGCACCCAAGCGCATGCACACCGTGCTGGCCGCGGACTGCACAGGCTGCGAACTGTGCCTGCCGCCCTGCCCGGTCGACTGTATCGATCTGGTGCCCCTGCCGACCCCGCTGCGCGGCTTTCGCCGGCCGGCGCCGAGGGTGCCGCTGCCGCACTGACGCCGCCGCCGGGCCGGGTGCGCACCGCGCCGCGGCTATACTGCGACCGACCCGACCAGGAATCCGCCATGTCCGTTTCGACGTTGCGCGCCGAGCACTGCCGGCCGCTCAAGGGCCCCGAACACCGTCTCGACGACACCGCCCTCGGCGAACTGCTGGCCGCCCTGCCGGGCTGGTCGCTGCGCGAGGATGGCAAGGCGATCGGCCGCAATTTCCGCTTCGACGGCTTCCTCCCGGCGTTGTCCTTCGCCAGCGCGATCGGCTGGATGGCCGAGCAGGAGAACCACCACCCCGACCTCGAACTGGGCTGGGGCTACGTCAAGGTGCGCTTCTCCACCCACGACGTGGGTGGTCTGTCGCGCAACGACTTCATCTGTGCCGCCAAGGTCGATGCACTCGCTGACGGCGCCGCCTGAGGCCGGCAACGGCGGCCCCGTCTCGCGCTGGCTGCCGGCATTGTGGTTGGTGACGGTCGCCCTGACCGTCTACTTCGTGCTGTCGCACTGGCATGCCGCGCCGGTGCTGCGCCCCGCGCCGGACCTGCTGGCCGCCTACATCCCCGAACGCGCCCTGTGGATGGAGGAACAGCGCGCCGCCGCGACGGGCCTGCCGGCCAACGTGCTGTACCAGCGCTATGCCGCCGGCGCCCTGGTGATCCCCGATGTCGTCTGGTTCCTGACCCTGGCGCTCTACCTGATCCCGGTCGCCTACGTGCTCCGGCGCAGTTTCTTCAAGGGCGAGGCGCCGCCCTCGTGGAACCTGGCGCTGACCCTGGCCGGTCCGCTGGTGGTGGTGATCCTCGGCGGCGTGCAGGACAACACCCGCGCCAGCGCCGCCCTGGTGTTCATCCTCGGGCTGACCTACGGCGCCATCGTCGGGCAGCGCGACGTGTCGCGGCTGCGTCTTTCACCGGGCGACCTGGCCGCCTGGCGCAATGCGCTGGCGTTCACCGCCGTGGTGATCGGGCTGCTGTTGGCCTACCGCTGGCTGGCTGCGCCGGACCATGTCGTGCGCTGGCCGGGTCCGGACAAGCTGGCGCGCTACGCGGCCTGGGCGGTCTTCCAGCAATGGCTGATCAACCGCGTGCTGGCACGCGAGGCGCTGCGTCTGACCCGGGGCCGCGAGCCGCTGGCCGCTGCCATCGTCGCCGCCCTCTTCGGCCTGCTGCACGCGCCCAACTTCGCATTGATGTGCGCGACCTGCCTGGGCGCCTTCGTCTGGACGCAGCTTTACTTCCGGCGTCCCTACGTGCTGCCGCTGGCGGTGTCGCATGTCGTGCTGAGCGTCTGCCTGATGGCGATGACGCCGCCCTGGGTGATGCGCAACGCGGAAATCGGGGCGCGCTTCTTCATGCCCGCCCTCTAGCAGGCCGTGCCAGGACAGCCTGCCCGGCCGCCACGTCCGTGTTCCGGCGCGGGGCGGGCGCGCGGGCGACGTTGCCCAATGGGACCATGACCGCCGTCCGGTGGACCTTCGCGCTGAGCTGCCTGGGCCTGGCGCCGGGTGGCCTGGCCGGACCCCCTGTGTCGTCCGCGCAGGTGCTGGCGCTCGAGATTCCCCATCGGGCCGGCATGCTCGCGGTCGACGGGCGACTCGATGACTGGCGGGACGAGGCGGCGCTGCGCATCGAGTACACCGAGCCCGAGCTGAAGCCGCCCCTGGGAAACCACACGATCGCGCGGGTGGTCTGGGACGAACGTGCGCTCTGGGTCGCGTTCGAGGTGCGGGACAGCGACCTTGTGGCGGCGCCGGAAGGCCTCGAATCCAGCCAGGTGTTCCAGTTCGACTCGGTCGAGGTCTATCTGGACGCCCGTGCCGACGGCGGGCCGAGGATGCGCGCCGACGACGTGCAATTGCTGGTTGCGCTGGGCGGCGCCAAGGCCATGCTCGAAGGCGACGAGCTGATCGCCCAGGCGCCGGGGGTGCGGGTACCCAAGCGGTTCAGGTCCGGAGCCGGCTTTCGCGCCGCGACCAGGGAGGTCGAAGGCGGCTGGCTTGCCGAGCTGGAGATTCCGTGGCCGCTGCTGGGCATGGAGCGCGCCGCGCCCGGCATGGAGCTTGGCCTCGGTCTGGCCACCAACGACTGGCTCTTCGATCACGCCCCGTTCGCCATGCGCGAACCCGACCTCGCCAGCCTGGCCGGAATCGCCGCCTCCGGTTCAACGGATGCCGGCGGCCCGGAACCCAGCCTGCGCGGCTCGGGCTACTGGCCCTGGAGCTGGACCGAGGGCCGCGACTACGGCTATCCGGACCAGTGGCGCAGGGTGGTGCTGATGGAGGCGGGAGCAGCCTCCTCAGGCCCGCGGGGCGCGGTCTGGTTCGCGCTGGCAGCATCGATGCTGGGCGTCGCTGTGCTCGCGACGGTTGCCCTTGCACGGCGGCGGCGCGCGGCGATGCTCGAACGGGTCGGCCGGCCCGCCGGCAACGACGGATTTCGGCAGGGTGCGCCGGCCCTGGACGAACCGGTCCCGGCAGCCGGCATGATCGACGATGATCCGGCGGCCGTGTTCGCGCAGCGTGCGGCCGCGGCAGTGGAAGCCCGCCTGGCGCGCTCGATCACCCCCGCCGAACTGGCGGCCGCGCTGCATGTCTCGCTTCGTACGCTGCAGCGGCGACTCGCCGAAGCACCCGCATGCACGCCCAGCGAGCTCATCGATTCGGTGAAGATGCGGCATGCCAGAAAGATGCTCGAGGAGGGCGAGCTGACCGTGCGCGAGATCGCCGAGCGGGTCGGCTTCGGCGACCCCGGGCATTTTTCCCGGCGTTTTCGGGCGCACTGGGGGCTGCCACCGTCGTCGCTCAGAAACGGAGACTGATGCCAGGAATCGCTGCGGCCCGCTGTCTGGAACCGAGACCGACGCCGGCGATCGCCGGGACCCGGGCGACCGCCTGTCCCGCTGAGCGGGCGAGAACGGCCGTCATGCCGAGCTGACCGGCGGGTCCGCACACCGCCCATCCCCGTCCTGGCCTGATCGACCGCGCCGGCTGCCTGGCCGCGCGACGCTGCACCGGTCCTGCGCGTTCGCGCAGCGAGGGCGTGGAACCGAACCGCGGACCGGGCGAATGACCCGGATGGCCACGCCAGGCCGGGCGCGGCGCCGGGATGGCCCAGGGCCGGAACGACGCATTCGTCCCGGCCGGTTCATCGGGTGCGGACCAAGGGGTGCGGTAACCACCCGTCAGGGGGCCGTTCCCGCCCCGCCGCCGGCCTCGAAGCCATTGGCGAACAGGAGATCGCCCGGCATCCGCCAGCGCCGCTCGACCACGGTCTCGTTGCCCGCATGGTCGCGCACCCGCACAGTGACCACGATCGGGCTGCCGGGCGGTATCGCCGACGGCAGCGACAGGCTCGCGACCGAGCCGGACGGGTCCAGGGCCAGGCCGGCAGCGAGGTTGGTGCCGGCCGGCACGCCGCCCAGCGCATGACTCGCGGTGACGCGCAGCGTCGCCGGGTTGACACCGGACGCGGTGTCGAAGGCGGAGATCTGGATGACGGAAACCGGCTCGCTGGCCGCATCCGCGGCGGGCCGGACCACCAGGGTGGGCCGCAGGTCGTCCTCGTGGAAGCCCCAGAAGGCTTGCTGGCCGGGTGGCTGGCCGGGCTGGTTCCATGCGACCAGCTCCACAGGCGTGCCCAGATCGATCCATCGGGCGACCGTGAGGCGTTCCGCTGAGGAGAGCCCCGGAATCGGAGGATGTCCGGCGAAGTCCAGGTCGTCGGGTCGGTCGGCATTGCTGCGACCGTCCAGCCGGGCGCCCCAGAGCGCCCAGACGAGAAGGCTCTGGCGCGCCTGGTAGGACCGGACCAGGCGGGTCGGCTGGACCGGCGGCGCCGCACCCGCGCCGTTGAACAGCAGGCGGTGGATAGTGGCGGGCCAGCCGGCGATCGTGCCCGCGGCGGCGGTGAGCGGAAGTCCTGCCGCGGGCGAACTCGCACCGTGGCAGCTCGCGCAACGGGACTCGAACACCGGCAGCACATCGGCGAAGTACTCGACCGTGACCTGCGGACTGGCCACGGCCTGGACGGTCGGCTCGCCGCCGCCGGCCGCCGGCACGAACAAGGGCGTGGTACGGGCAAGGTCGCGTACCGGATAGGTCGGGCTGGAGGCCGCGGTGCCAGGGAACGGCATGGGCTGCTTTGAGTGGGCATGGCACCCGCCACAGTCCCAGCGCGCCTCGCCCGGCCGCAACTGGTGCCAGGTCTGCGCCATGTTCAGCGTCAGGCCATTGCGGTCGATGGTCTGGAACGTGAAGGGCACATCGGCGGGCAGCTTGACCAGAAACGAGGTGTCCGGCGCGATGCTTCCGTCCGGCAGCATGCTGGTCGCTCCCGGCGGTTTGCCCGAGGCCGCGCCGCGGGTCGGCACTTCGCCCAGGATCCTCAGACGCTCGCCGCCCACCGCCAGGTATTCGATGCTGTTCCAGGGGTAGGAGCGGTCGGTCTGCGGCTCCATGGCGAGCACGCGCAAACCCCAGATGTCGTCGTCGCCGTAGACGCCGGCGTCGGCGCCCTGTCGGACCCACGAGTACACCGTCTCCAGGTTGCCCGGGTTCCAGGGATCGCGGTCGCCCCACCAGGGACCCAGCGCGGGCTCGGTCTCGCGCCAGATCAGGGATGACGATCCGACCAGGCCGAAGGGCTCACCCGGAACCAGTCCGGTGGCGATGATCTGGCTGTCGTTCGGGCCAGGACGCAGCGGCGGCTCGCTGGCGCCGTGCAGGGCCGACCAGGGCACCACGGGGCGCGGCCACTGGAGGTTGAAGCCCAGCTCGCGCACCACCAGCGGCATGCCGGACGGCGGCCCGGGTACGTTGGCCGGCGGCGTCGGGACCACGCTGCCGTCGGGAATCAGGCGGATCTCGCCGTGGTACCAGGGAAACGCCGTGCCGGTGCCCTGATAGATGCCGTTGTGGTTGGCGGGTCCCGGTGAGTAGGCGACCAGGATTTCCGCGGCCGGACCCCCCACACCCGGAAGCGGGGGTACCGCGACAGGCTGCGTCACCTTGCCCCGGCGTGCAGTGCCTGCGCACTGGCCGGGCTCGGCCGAGCCGTAGGGATCGTGCTCCCTGCCGGGGCAGGGTGCCGGGAAGTCGTCGGGCGTGGTCCAGGGGGTCAGCACCCGGCGCAGCTCGCCAGGCTGGCCCGGGTCGCGACGGGCGAACGGAATCGGGCCGAAGGGTGGCGGATCACCGGTCAGGAAGTCGGGACCGGGCGGGTCGAGCGGATAGCGGATGAGGTCGCCGAAGCCGTTGTTGTTGAGGTTGTAGTAGCGGGTGACGACGATGTCGCCGCCGGGCATCTGGGTCGCGAAGTGGTGCGTGATGCCGAACTCCGCGAATCCGCTGAGGCTGTTCCAGGCGCGGCCGTCGGGTTCGATGATCCAGAGCGGGAAGTTGCGCTCGTCCCTGAGCCCTTGCTCCTCCCAGCTGGAGAACATGATCCGGCCGTCGGCCAGCACCTGGGGGTGCAGCGCCATTGCCAGGTTGAGGTGGCCGACCAGCTCGGGGTTGGCGCCGTCGGCGTCCATCCGGAACAGCTGCAGGGTGCGCTGGCCGACGTCCATCACCTTCGGTGGCAGCACGTTGTTGCGGGTGGACGTGAACACGATGGTGCCGCCGGGCGCCCAGGTGCCGCCGGTGTTGAACACCCCGATCCGCGGCAGGTTGCTGTTCGGGCCTGGCCCGAAGTTGGCGCCATTGCCCAGGTTGGGGGTATGGCGCTGGGTGGTGAGCCGCTGGGCCTGGAGGGTGCCCAGGTCCAGGACGTAGAGATCCGCCCCCGCCGCCGAGAGGCCGCCGCGCTGGGGGTTGCCGGTGGTGAGGTCGTGATACCAGGTCAGCAGTACCCGCTGACCGTCGAACGAGACATTCGGGTCGGATACCGATCCCACCGACAGGGGCGAGCCGCCGGGCGTGTCGAGCAGCGGACGGTGCGATTCCAACGGAAAGATCACCTGCCGGGTACCGTCGGGGCGCAGCCGGACCAGCACCGCGCCGGCATCGGGGGTGAGCGGACGGACCGTATCCGGCCAGACGCTGGCGCCGTTCTCGGGGTGGCCGGGCATCGGGCCATTGCTGGGGCGCGGCGCCCGCACATAGAGCAGGTCGAACGGCAGCGGGTTGACGACATCGGCCCAGGCCGAACCGACCTGGATCGCTGACGCGAGAATGATGATCAGGGTGCGCATGGTGGTGGTCCTCCGGCGCCGGACTGTGCCCTGACCCAGGAGCGCCCTGCCATGGATGGATGCGACGAACCGCTGGGACGATCGCGTCATGCCGCGATTCTTCGACTCGTTCGAGCGGTCGGGCGGGGGACCGGGGACTGGGGACTGGGGACTGGGGACCGGGGACCAGGGAGCGGGGACCGGGGTTCGAGGACCGGGGACCAGGGACCAGGGACCGGGGACCGGGGACCGGGGTTCGAGGACCGGGGACCAGGGACCAGGGACCGGGGACCGGGGTTCGAGGACCGGGGACCAGGGACCGGGGACCAGGGACCGGGGACCAGGGACCGGGGTTCGAGGACCGGGGTTTGAGGACCGGGGTTCGGGGTTCGGGGTTCGGGTTCGGGTTCGGGGTTCGGGTTCGGGTTCGGGGTTCGGGTTCGGGTTCGGGGTTCGGGTTCGGGGTTCGGGTTCGGGGTTCGGGTTCGGGGTTCGGGTTCGGGGTCGGGTTCGGGGTCGGGTTCGGGTTCGGGGTCGGGTTCGGGGTCGGGTTCGGGGTCGGGTTCGGGGTCGGGTTCGGGGTCGGGTTCGGGGTCGGGGTTTGCGTTCGGGATTCGGGATTCGGGGTTGCCGGAGTGGAGCGCGACCTGCTCTCCCTCTGAGAGACCTGATTGGCGTCGTCTCCAAGACACCGCCCCAGTCAGGCCCGTACCCCTTCTGCCAAGCGCGTGCCGCCGGGCGACGGCACCGCACTTCTCCCCTCCCCCGCCCTGCGGGGGAGGGGCGGGGGAGAGGGTCGGGGCTCGCCAGGATCTGGATCGTCGCCGGTCCAGGGGCGTGCCCTCCCGACACTTGCCCTCAGTTGCCGCCGCTGCCGCTTTCCGGCGCCGCGTGTGCGAGCAGGGCCGCGCGCATGGCGCGCAACTCCTGGTCGATGTCCGCGCCATCGCCGGTCTGGTCGGCCAGCTCCGCACGCACCAGGTCGCGCAGTCGGGCGCGCAGGCGGTGCACGGTCACCGCCACGGTGTTGGGCCGCAGAGAGAGCTGTTCGCCCAACCGGCGATAGTCGGCCGGACCTGCGCCCTCGCCGAGGTGGGGTTCCAGGCGCTCGAACAGCGCGAGCTTCCCGGCCCGCTCGGCCTCCTCGCGCAGACGCTCGAAGGAGCGCTCGATGACGGTCAGCGCCCAGGCCCGCTCGAAGGCCTGCTCCGGAGTACATCCCCCGGTATCGGCCAGCACGGCCAAGGCATCGTCGATCGGCACGGACGCCAGTCCACCACCGCGCTTTACCGCAGCCGCGGCCACCCGGGAATTGGCGAGGAAGTTCCGCAGGCTGGTCAGCAGGAACGCGCGGAAGCGGCCCCGCTCGGGATCGGCCTGGGTGTCCCAGCGCCGTTCCAGCAGGCGCGTGAAGAAGTCCTGCGCGAGATCTTCGGCTTCGCTGGCATCGTGGCCGCGGTGACGGATGAAGGCCACCACCGGTCGCCGGTAGTTGCGACAGATCGATTCGAGTGCCTGCCGCGCCTGCTCGGGGCCGCCGCGCGCCTGCATGATCAGGCTCCAGCGGGTGGTCGCGAACTGCAGCATCGGCCAGCACTCCCGGAACTGGAACGGCCCGGCGGACGCGAGCGGAACGGCACCAGGCGACGTCGCTTGCCGCACGGCGCCCGGCCGATCCACCTTGGGCGCGCGGGGATGAGCCGGCAAGCAAGCACCGTCCCGGGCCAGGCCGCGACTACAGTACCTGGAAAAGGGAAGCCCGCGGGTCGGGCGCGGGCCTGCGCCGGATGCTGCCAGGCGATTCCCTGGACAGGCGTGTCGGTACCAGTCCCTCCAGCCATTCCGCGCCAACCCGCCGGGGGCGCAACGCCGCCTGTCCCCCGGCGAAAGAGGTGTCCTGCCTGAGCCGGCAGTAGTCCTCGTATTCGGCCAACTCGTCGCCCACCCGCTGCAGCATGACATCGGCCAGGATGGCCTCGTCCAGGCGACCGACCACCGGCATCGAGGCCGGCAGCAGGACACGCGGATCGGCCGCGTAGGCGGCGATCGCATCCAGTTGCGCGGCCAGCGCCGCCGATGCCAGCCAGCCGCTGTCTTCCCGCATGACCTGCAGGCGCGACAGGCTGGCCAGTCGCGAACTCACGAAGGCGGGGCGGCTGCCGTCGGGATGGTTGTCCAGCGCCCGCTGAGCGGCCATCGCCAGCTGGTCCAGGACCAGTCCGGGCGAGCGCGGACTGATCGAATGCAGCGCGGCGTTGAAACAGGCCAGTCCGTCCTCCCGCAGTTCGTGGCCGGCGACGCGGCAGCCGGGCTCCGCGCCGCGGGTCAGGAAGTCCAGGAAGTCCGGGAGGAACGCCGGATCGTCATCGGGCGGGCTGGGAATCATCGGGCGGTCCGCTGGCAGGCTACCCTCCCCGTACCGCAGATGCGCCGGACCATTACCGACCGCCCGATTGGCGTCGTCTCCCAGACACCGCCACAGCCTGGCCGGGGCTCGACGCCAACCCGGTGTCCAGCAGCTTGTTGAAAAACAACCCTCGTGGTCGTTCTCCAAGTCGCCCGTCCGGCGCAGGTCCGGACGCGCTTCCGTCGAATCAACTGATTGCGCAGATGCTTCGACGAGCGGCCACCCATGGCCGCAGCCGGCAGGCTGTTTGTCAACAGCCTGCCAGGCGTTCGGACCCGGCCCGGCTGCTGCAGCGGGCCGCCATGGCGCCCTCCTGAAGCACCCGGGCCAGGCAGGGTGGGAGCCGCCTCGGCCGGCTGCGTTCAGTGCCGTTCGAGCGCGTCCAGTGCCTGCCGCAGATCGACCGGAAGCTCGGCATGGAAAAGCAGATCCTCGCCGGCGGGACCCCGGATGCGCAGGCTGGCCGCGTGCAGGAACAGGCGGCGCAGACCGATCGCGCGCATCCGGGCATTGAATTCGGCGTCGCCGTACTTCTCGTCGCCGGCCACCGGGTGGCCGATATGCCGGGCATGGACGCGGATCTGGTGGGTACGTCCCGTCTCGATCAGGACCTCCGCGAGGGTGGCGCCGGGCAGCCGCTGCGCCACCGTGAACGTGCTGACCGACGGTTTGCCGTCGGCGGCAACCTGCACCATGCGCTCGCCGCCCTGCAGCACGTGCTTGCGCAACGGTGCCTCGATGCGGAACGGCGAGGGCTGCAAGCGGCCGGCGAGCAGGGCCAGGTAGCGCTTCTGCGCACCGCCGCTGCGCAGCTGCGCCTGAAGTGCAAGCAGGGCTTTCCGGCTCCGGGCCAGCACCAGGATGCCGCTGGTGTCGCGATCGAGCCGGTGCACCAGTTCCAGGTAGGCGTCGCCGCGCTGCGCGCGCAGGGCCTCGATCACGCCCAGACTGACGCCGCTGCCGCCATGACAGGCGATGCCCGCCGGCTTGTCCAGCACCAGCAGGTCGCGGTCCTCGTGGATGACGGCGGCCAGCAGACGGTCCCGCATCGCCGCCGGCACCGGTGCCGCCTCGCCGGCCGGGGCGATGCGGACCGGCGGCAGGCGGACGCGGTCGCCGATCGCCAGTCGGGTGTCCGGGCGGGCCCGGCCACCGTTGACCCGCACCTGCCCGGTGCGCAGGAGTCGGTAGACCAGGCTGCGCGGCGCGCCCTTCAGGCGACCGAGCAGGAAATTGTCAAGGCGCTGGCCGTCCTGGCCGGCATCGACCTCGTGGATGACGACGCCGGTGCGTTCGCCGGCGCCGCCGGCCGCTTCATGCCGGCCGTGCTCGCTGCCGGCCGCGCGCCGGTTCGGGGGTGATTTCACGTTGCCGCGCCAAGTGTCTGATTGGTATAGTATGCCGGCCATGCCGCGATCCCGGTAGGAAATTCCTGCCCACGTTCGTACGGCCCGGCCCGGAATCCCCGGTACAGGTTTGCCGGCGTCGCGCCCCGCGCGCCGCCGCCCACGCAGGCGGGACTGCCTGCCCACGCTCCACCCATTCCAACGGTCCGGCACCGGGCCCGACGGACGCAACCGCGACGACACGATGGCCCTCCTGCTGACGATCCTCCGCCTGCTCGCCCGCGACCTCGTCGCGGCCGGCGCGCGCTGGCCGGCGCAGGCGCCAGCGCAGGTCCTGCGGTTGGTCCCGCTCGTGGATCCCGGCCTCGCCGCGCCGGCAAGGACCCCTATCAATGAAACGCATGCTGATCAATGCCACGCAGCGCGAAGAGCTGCGCGTGGCGATCGTCGACGGCCAGCTCCTCTACGACCTCGACCTTGAACTGCCGTCCCGGGAACAGAAGAAGTCCAACATCTACAAGGGTCGCATCGCCCGGGTCGAACCCAGCCTCGAGGCCGCGTTCGTCGACTACGGCGGCGACCGCCACGGCTT
This sequence comes from Lysobacterales bacterium, assembly GCA_019634735.1. NCBI lineage: Bacteria > Pseudomonadati > Pseudomonadota > Gammaproteobacteria > Lysobacterales > Lysobacterales bacterium. Next base: position 179,765 of record JAHCAT010000005.1, read on the forward strand.
CCTGCCGCTGAAGGAGATCGCCCGGGAGTATTTCGTCCAGGGCGTCGACCCCAACAAGGCGACCATGCGCGAACTGGTCCGCGAGGGCCAGGAGGTCATCGTGCAGGTCGACAAGGAGGAGCGCGGCACCAAGGGTGCGGCGCTGACCACCTTCATCTCGCTGGCCGGCCGCTACATGGTCCTGATGCCGAACAACCCGCGTGCCGGCGGGGTGTCGCGGCGCATCGAGGGCGACGACCGTGCCGCCCTGCGCGAGGCGATGGACCACCTGGAAGTGCCCGACGGCATGGGCCTGATCGTGCGCACCGCCGGAATGGGCCGCGACGCCGAAGAACTGCAGTGGGACCTCGACTACCTGCTGCACCTGTGGAAGGCGATCACCGAGGCTGCGCAGAGCCGTCCAGGGCAATTCCTGATCTACCAGGAGTCGCGCCTGATCATGCGCGCGCTGCGCGACTATCTGCGCCCGGAGATCGGCGAGATCCTCATCGACAGCGAAGAGGTCTACAACGAGGCCCGGGACTTCATGCAGCAGGTGATGCCCGGCAGCCTGCGCAAGTTGAAGCTGTACCAGGAAACGGTGCCGCTGTTCTCCCGTTTCCAGATCGAGACGCAGATCGAGAACTGCTATGAGCGGCAGGTCCGGTTGCCGTCCGGCGGCTCGATGGTGATCGACCATACCGAGGCGCTCACCGCGATCGACATCAACTCGGCACGCGCCACCAAGGGCGCCGACATCGAGGAGACCGCGTTCAACACCAACATGGAGGCGGCCGTCGAGGTCGCACGCCAGTTGCGGCTGCGCGACCTGGGTGGCCTGGTGGTGATCGACTTCATCGACATGGAGTCCGGCCGCCACCAGAGAGACGTCGAGGAGAAGCTCCGCGACGCGCTCCGCCACGACCGCGCCCGGGTCCAGTTGGGACGGATTTCCAAGTTCGGCCTGCTCGAGCTCTCGCGCCAGCGCCTGCGCCCCTCGCTGGGCGAATCCACGCAGATCGTCTGCCCGCGCTGCGACGGCCATGGCCGGATCCGCAGCGTCGAATCGCTGTCCCTGTCGATCCTGCGCCTGGTCGAAGAGCATGCGATGAAGGACAACACCGGCCAGGTCCTTGTCCAGGCGCCGTCCGAGATCGCCAACTTCCTGCTCAACGAGAAGCGCCTCCAGCTCACCGAGATCGAACAGCGACACAACGCGCCGGTGATCATCGTCGCCGACGATCGCCTGGAGACGCCGCATTTCGACATCCAGCGGCTGCGCAGCACCGAGCTGGGCGAATCCAGCGCCCGTCCCAGCTACCAGCGTGTCAGCGTGGCGCCGGCACCGGTCACGCCCGGCTCGCAGGCGCCGCAGAGCGAGGCGGAGCAGCCCATGGTCAGCGGCGTCAGGCCTTCGAGCCCGCCGCCGGTCAAGTTCGAGGAGGACGAACCCACGCCGGCGACGCCTGCTCCGGCATCGGCCCGCAACGCCGTCGAGCCGCGACCGGGCCTGTTCGCCCGGATCGCCCGATTCCTGTTCGGTGGTGGGGAACCCGCCGAAAAGTCCGGCAAGCAGGGACAGGCCGCGCGCAACCGCGGCGCTGGCCAGGGCACGCGCCAGGGCCACGGCCACGCGAGCCACCACCCGCACAAGCCCGCAGCCCGGCCCAAGCGGTCCGGCAGCGGGAAGCGCTCGGGCGGCACCGGCGCCGCAGGTGGTGGCCAGCAGGCCGCCGGCGGCCGCGGCGGGCAGCAACGCCAGGCACAGCAGCCTCCCCGCGCCCCCGTTGCGCAGGCCCAGACGCCGTCGGCACGCGGTGCCTCTCCCGCGCCCACGAAGCCAGCCGATGCCGGCGACACGGACGCTCCCCGCCTGGCGGCCACCGCCATTCCGGCGGCGACGGTCGCGCGTGACGGCGAATTCCCCTCGGCGAATGGCGAGGGTGCCAACCGCAAGCGACGGGGTCGCCGTGGCGGCCGCCGCCGTCGCAAGGGCGAGGCCGGCGGCGAAACCGAGGCCCTGACGCACCTGGCCGACGAGGGCGGGAGCCCGGACCTGGCCGACCCCGCTGGTCGGGCGGATCGCCGCGACGCGGAATCATCGGCTGGGCGCCGATCGCGCGGCGCCGAACCGGACAGCACCGCAATCCTGGCGGCACAGGCGCCGGCTGCGGCGGCTGTCCTGACCCCGCTCCCGGGTCCCGTCCCGACACCGGCGGTCCCGGCGCCGGCCTCGACCCCGACTTCGGATTCGACCCCGGCTACCGCCCCCACCCCCGCTCCGACTCCGACTTCGGCCCCGACTTCGGCCCCGACTTCGGCCCCGACTCCGACTCCGGCTCCGGCTCCGACTCCGACTCCGACTCCGATTCCGACTCCGGCTCCAGCTCCGACTCCGGCTCCAGCTCCGGCTCCAGCTCCGACTCCGGCTCCGACTCCGGCTCCGGCTCCGGCTCCGGCTCCGGCTCCGACTCCGACTCCGGCTCCGGCTCCGGCTCCGACTCCGACTCCGGCTCCGGCTCCGACTCCGACTCCGACTCCGACTCCGGCTCCAGCTCCGACTTCGGCCCCGGCTTCGACTCCAGCTTCGGCTCCGGCTCCGGCTCCCGCTTCGACCCCGGGCTCGGCTTCCAGTCCAGTTGCTGCGCCAGCGCAGGCACCGTTGTTCCGCGATCCCTCGTCCGCACCGTCCCCGATCCGGGACCGCGACGACGATTGATCCGGAGGGCGATCGACTGACGTCCGGCGTCATGGCGTCTGGCCGGACGGTGACCCGCGCTGCGTGGCGCGGGTCGCCGCGTCGCCGGTCGAGTCCGGGACCATCCGGACCGGCGCTGCGCCGAACCCGCCACGCTTCGCGGTAGCCGTTCGCGCCTGCCGCGCTGCGCCGCGACGAAAAGCACCACAGGGTCGGCGGACGATCAGGCCCTTCCCCGGGCATCAGGCAGGTGGGCCGCATGGGTCGGGCTCGCCGGCTTCCGAATGGAGAGCGCTGGCCCGTGCCCTCGCCGGCTGCCTATCGGCCGCGTGAATGCCGGGAAGTCCCCGGCGGAATCTGCTCAGAGGCCGTCGGGCACCACCAGGCCATGGTTCACCAGCATGCTCGCCAGTGCGACGGTGCTGGCGACGCCCAGCTTTTCCAGCACCCGGGTCTTGTGGGTGCTGACGGTCTTTTCGCTTATGTGCAGTTGCTCCGCAATGTCCCGGTTGCAGGAGCCACCCGCCAGCCGCAAGGCGACCTCGAGCTCCCTGCTGGTGAGCAGTTCCACCACCGAACCGCGCCCCCCGGCGCGCAGGCTGCCCAGCGCCATGTCGTTGGCCACGCGCTGGCACAGGTACTTGCGCCCCTCCGACACTTCACGGACCGCGCGCACCAGCTCCTCGGCAGGCGCATCCTTGGTGAGGTAGCCGCTGGCACCGGCCTGGATGAGACGGGTCGGCATGGGCAACTGGTCGATCATCGTCAGCACCAGGATGCGCAGACCCTCGCAAGCGGCAAGCAGGCGCTCGGTGGCCTCAAGGCCACTCATGCCCGGCAGGCGCAGGTCGAGCACGATGACGTCCGGCCGCAGTTTCCGGGCCAGGACCAGGCCTTCCTCGGCACTGCCTGCCTGGCCCACGACATCGACCCCGCCGGCGCTTTCCAGCACCCGGCGACAGCCCTCCCGGATCATCGCGTGGTCATCGATGAGCAGCACCTTGATCATGGCCCCTCCCGGACAATGTGATGCAGACCCCGTTTCCGAACCGCCCGCCGCACCCCCTCGAGTGCGGCACACAGCTTCCAATAAACCCGTTGTCGCTCAGTAGACCCTGTCCATTTTTCAGGGTCAAGTGGGCCGCCGAGGCTCACTGGCGCCGCCCACGGCAGCAGAGTAAGGTCGGGCCCAGCAGCCCGCGAAGCGACACGCTCGCCCTGCCCAGACCTGGGCTGCCACGGAAGGCGGCCCCATCCTTAGAACGGGAGCCCCGACATGTCCGCTGTTGCCGCAAACACCCTCAGAATCGCCAGTTCCCCCATCCGCTGCGTCACCGACGAGGCCAGCCTGACCTGGTGGTGCCACATGCACGGCGATCCGGCGCTTCGCGCCGCATCCGGGGGACGCGACTGTTTCACACCACAGCTGGTGGCCGCGATCGGCCACTGGCAGCAGGGGCTCGCACCGGACCTGAGAAGACACAGCCAGTCCGGGCGACTGCCCCATGTGGTGCTCGCCTCCGACAGCGACGTCTTCAACCTGGGCGGCGACCTCGCCCTGTTTTCGCTCTGCATCCGGACCGGCGACCGCGCCCGGCTGCTGGACTACGCGCGGCAATGCGTGCTGGGCGTGTACAGCTTCCACGCCGGGCTGTCCGCAGGCGCGGACACCATCGCCCTGGTACAGGGCGATGCACTCGGTGGCGGCTTCGAGGCGGCCCTGAGCTGCCACACCATCGTCGCGGAGGATGGCGTCGGCATGGGCCTGCCGGAGATCCTGTTCGACCTGTTCCCCGGCATGGGCGCCTATTCGTTCCTTTCGCGCAGGATCGGCCCGGCACGGGCGGAGCGGATGCTGCTTTCCGGCGACATCCACTCGGCGCAAGAACTGCATGCGATGGGGGTGGTCGACGTGCTGGTGCCACGGGGCGAGGGCCGAGCCGCCGTCGAGGCCATGGTCCGCAGGAACCAGCGCACCGCGCGCGCCCGTGGGGCGATCCAGCAGGTTCGCGAAATCGTGAGCCCGATCGGTCTCGACGAGCTGATGCGGATCACCGAGATCTGGGTGGACACCGCGCTCGCACTCGACGAACGCGCGCTGAGGACCATGGAACGGCTGGTCCGGGCGCAGCAGCGCCGATCGCAGCCGGAGCCGGAAGCGCCGCGCGCTCGCCAACCAGCGGCAGACGACCTGTCGGCGGCCGCCTGCCACTGAGGCTGCGCGGCACGCCGCCGGCCCGGCTGCCGACGTCCGCCCGCCTGCCGGTCAGGCGCGTCCGCCATCCGACGTCGCGGCGACCGCGTCGGCCAGCCCCGACAGCACGGGTGCCAGGCGACGGACGCGACTGCGCAGCGACTCCAGGCGATCGCGCGCCTCGCGCTCGGAGACCCCGGCCGCAAGACCCATGCATTCGCCCGCGGCCACCGCCACGGCGCCCAGCCCCAGATTGCCTGCGACGCCCTTCAACGCGTGGGCCTGATCGCGGAACTCGTCCCAGTGCCGTCCCTGGACCGCGGCGTCCATGCGCTCCAGGCAGCCGTCGATGTCGTTCCTGCAGGCCCGGATGTAGCCCTCGAGAAACCCTGCCCCATCATCGAGCGCGCGAAGCTCCTGGAGCACCATGGGGTCGATCGCCTCCTCGTCCCGGACCGCCGCTCCGATCTCGTTCCGCTGCAATCGCGGTTCGGCGGGCGCCAGCGAGGCGACGGCGTCGAGAAGGCGCGCGGCCAGGACCGGCTTGCCCAGGAACGCCGCGGCCCCGGCCCGCTCGCAGGCGTCGCGCGCGGCGGGCGTCACATCGGCACTCAGCACGATGAAGCTGGTGCGCCTGCGGCGGCCGGCCTGCATGACCCGCGCCTGCTGCAGCACGTCGAGACCACTGACCTCCGGCATGTGCAGGTCGATCACCACAAGGTCGAAGTCGTCCGCGAGCAGTCCCTCCAGGGCCGCTTCGCCGGACCCGACCACGCTGACCTGGTGCCCGGCCCGCTCCAGGATGCGTCGAAGGACGACGCGGTTCGCCTCGTAGTCGTCGGCGATCAGCACGCGCAAGGATCGGACGCGGGCCCGATGACGCACGAAGGGATCGTCGAATGCGATGACCTGCGCGCTGCTTCCGGCAGCGATCGCTGCCTCGGCGCCACTGGCCGGCCCGGGTACCCGCGCCGTCTGCTCCACCTGATCGAACGGAAGGTCGACCCAGAAGGTGGACCCCTCGCCCTCGACACTGCGGTAGGCGATCCGGCCACCCATCGCTTCGGTCAGGCTCTTGGCGATGGTGGTGCCCAGGCCGGTACCCCCGAATCGCCGGGCACGGCCGGCGTCGCCCTGCTCGAAGGCCTCGAAAAGGCGCTGCTGTGCGGCGACCGGAATGCCGACGCCGGTATCGCTCACGCTGAAGCGGACCCACAGGCGGTGGTCGGCCGGATCCTCGAGCCTGCCGACGGACAGCACGACGCAGCCGATGTCGGTGAACTTGACCGCATTGCTCAGGAGGTTGAGCAGGACCTGTCTCAGGTGGTCGGCATCGCCATGAACCTGCGCCGGCACCTGGCCGTCGACCTCGAACGACAGGTCCAGACCCTTGGCAAGGGCCCCTGGGCGGAGCATTCCGACCGCCGACGAGACCAGGGAGGCGACGTCGAAGCGGACACGTTCGATGCGCAGCTTGCCCGCCTCGATCGCGGAGATGTCCAGCACGTCGTCGACCAGGGCCAGCAGGCTCTTGGCGGATGACTCGATGACGTCGGCACACTCGCGCTGCTCGCTGCTGAGCCGGGTTCCGGCGAGCAGCGCGGACATGCCGACGATGCCGTTCAGCGGCGTCCGGAACTCGTGGCTCATGTTGGCCAGGAACCGGCTCTTCGCCTCACTGGCCAGGCGCGCGTCGCGGGTCGCCCGGGTCAGGGTGGCCAGCAGGGACGACAGGTACAGGGGAACGGCCACCAGGCCGACCAGCAGGCCGCCCGCCAGGGCGGCGTTCTCGTGCCAGTAGGGCGTGGCCCAGATCACCGTGGCGAAGGCCACCCCGGCGAACAGGATCGCCTGAGCCAGCGCGCGCCGACCGTAGCGCAGGCCGTTGCCGATGGTCACCCACATGAGCACCACGTACAGCGGCGACCCGGCCTCCCCGAGCAGCACCATCAACGCCCCGGTGCAGCCGTAGTCGGCGAACATGCCGACCGCCCGCCGCGGCGGCGAAGCGCCCGGTCGGGCAAGGATCGCGACGATGATCATCACGCCGACCACCGCCTCGATGCCGACCACGCCGAGGGCGGCGGCCAGCGGAATGCTGCCCTGCCCCTGCAGCCGGTCGACCACCAGCAGATAGGCGACGAATACGCCGGTGATCAGCAGCCGGACGATGGCCTGGCCATGTTCGCTGTCCGGGCGATCGGACAGCCGGCGGCGCAGCTCAGCGACCCGGGCGCGCCAGCCGGACACCGCCGCGGGCCCTTTCAGCCCTCGCCCTCGAGCGGGGCGAAGAACCGCCGGATCTCCTCGGCGCGCTCGGCGTTGTCGAGCAGGGCATCCACCAGACGGGGGTCGAACAGCACGCCACGCTGCTGGCGCAGCCACTCCAGCGCCTGCGCCATCGGCCAGGCGGCCTTGTAGGGCCGGCGCGTGGTCAGGGCATCCAGGACATCGGCCAGTCCGACAATGCGCGCACTGATCGGCGTCTGTTCGCCGATCAGGCCATCGGGATAGCCGCTGCCGTCCCACCGCTCATGGTGGCGGAGGGCGATCTCGGCCGCGAGCTGCACGAAACGGCTGGAGCTCTCCCCGAGGATCTCGCAGCCCAGCCTCGGGTGCTGGCGCATCAGCGCCGTTTCGGCCGGATCCAGGGGACCCGGCTTGTTGAGCAGGCTGTCGGACAGGCTGATCTTGCCGATATCGTGAAGCGGCGCGGCCGCCTCGATCTGCCGGATCTCCTCCTCGGGAAGACCGATCGCCTCGGCGACCAGGGCGGTGTAGCGGGCGATGCGCTCCAGATGGGCGCCGGCATGCTGGTCCCGCGACTCGGTGGCCTTGGCCAGCCGGAACAGGATGTCCCTCTCGCGCTGCTCGGTCTCGTGCTGGCTGGAGATGACCTGCTGTTCCAGGGAGCGCGCCCGACGCTTCACCGATTCGGCCTGTTGCCGGAGCAGCAGCAGGTTGCGGCAGCGCGATCGAAGCTCCCGCGGGCGGATCGGCTTGACCATGAAGTCCATGACGCCGGCGTCCAGCGCCGCCTGGCGCACCGGCTCGTCGCCGACCACGGTGATCAGGATGATCGGCACGTCCCGGTGGGAGAGGTCGCGCCGGAACTGGCGGGCGAACTCCAGCCCGTCCAGGCGCGGCATCCGGTAGTCGAGCAGGACCAGGTCGGGACTGGACTGCTGCGACCACGCCATGGCCTCTTCCGGGTCGCCGAAATCGGCGATCCGGATGTCGGGGCTGATGCCCTCGATGATGTGCCGCAGCATGGTGCGTGCGGACAACTGGTCATCGACGATCAGGACGTTCACGCGCGGCGGTGCCTGGGAGCGGTCCGGGGCGGGTGTCCCGGAGTCCATATGCCCACGACTCTACACCCTGGGCCACCCCCGGCAAAGGCGGGCACCATTGGCGTGTCTCCCGCGACGGTCACCGGGCCTCCGGCCGCAGATAGGGAAACAGCAGCACGTCGCGAATCGAGGCGGAGTCCGTGAACAGCATCACCAGGCGATCGATGCCGATGCCCAGCCCGGCGGTCGGCGGCATGCCGTACTCCAGGGCGCGGATGTAGTCGGAATCGAAGTGCATGGCCTCGTCGTCGCCGGCGTCCTTGGCGCGCACCTGGGCGAGGAAGCGCTCGGCCTGGTCCTCGGGATCGTTCAGCTCCGAGAAGCCGTTGGCCAGCTCGCGGCCGCCGACGAACAGCTCGAAGCGGTCGGTGATCTCCGGGTCGGCGTCATTGCGGCGCGCCAGGGGCGAGACCTCGGCCGGGTAGTCGGTGATGAAGGTCGGCGCCACCAGCGCATGCTCGACGGTCTTCTCGAACACCTCGAGCAGCAGCTTGCCCCAGCCCTCGCCGCCGCGCACCGGGATGCCCAGCCGCCGGCAGTGTCCGGCCATGACTTCACGGTCGCGGATGTCGCCGGACGCGATCCCGGGGTTGGCATCGAGCACGGCCTGCGCCAGCGGCAGGCGCCTGAACGGGCTGCCCAGGTCGATCCGCATGTCCTCCCAGGGCAGCACGGTCGGCTCTTCGCGGTCGGCGAACAGCACCTGCGCCATCGATCGCAGCAGGTCCTCGGTCAGGTCCATGAGGTCGCTGTGCACGGCGTAGGCCTGGTACAGCTCGAGCATCGTGAATTCGGGGTTGTGCCGGGTCGACACGCCCTCGTTGCGGAAGTTGCGATTGATCTCGTAGACGCGCTCGAAGCCGCCCACCACCAGGCGCTTGAGGTACAGCTCGGGCGCCACGCGCAGGTACATGTCGAGGTCGAGCGCGTTGTGGTGGGTCCGGAACGGACGCGCGGTCGCGCCGCCGGGGATGTGGTGCATCATCGGCGTCTCGACCTCCATGAAGCGCCGCTCCGGCGCTTCCAGGAAATCGCGGATGTAGCGGACGATGCGCGAACGCAGCCGGAAGATCTCGCGCGAGCGCTCGGTGACGATCAGGTCGACGTAGCGCTGCCGGAACCGGGTCTCGGTGTCGACCAGGCCGTGCCACTTGTCGGGCAGGGGCCGCAGCGACTTGGTGAGCAGCCTGGCCGATGTCGCCCGCACCGAAAGCTCGCCGGTCCGGGTACGCATGAGCACGCCCTCGACCGCGACCAGGTCGCCGATGTCCCAGCCCTTGAAAGCCTCATAGGCCTCGGCAAGGGTGTCGCGCTGCAGGAACACCTGGACCTCGCCGGTCATGTCGCGCAGCGAGGCGAAGCTGGCCTTGCCCATGATCCGCTTGGCGAGCATGCGTCCGGCGATCCGCACCCGGCGACCCAGGGCATCGAGTGCGGTGGCGTCCCAATGCCCGGCATCGGCGAACGCGGTCTGCAGGTCGCCTGCGAATGCATCGGGCCGGAAATCGTTTGCGAAGGCGACGCCGCCCTGGCGAAGCTCGCGCAGCTTGGCGCGGCGCTCCGCGACGACGTGATTGTCGTCGCCGCCGGCGGGCGACGGGTCACTGTGTCCTGCGTGCATGTCGTTCGTCCTCAGGTGCGGCCAGCACCGGCCTCCAGGCCCATCTTCAGGCTGGCCTCGACGAATTCGTCGAGGTCGCCGTCCAGCACCTTCTGGGTGTCGCTGCGCTCGATGCCGGTACGCAGGTCCTTGATCCGCGACTGGTCGAGCACGTAGTTGCGGATCTGGCTGCCCCAGCCGATGTCGGCCTTGCTGTCCTCCAGCCGCTGCTTCTCGGCGCTGCGCTTCTGGATCTCCTGCTCGTACAGGCGGGCGCGCAGCATCTTCATTGCGCGGTCGCGGTTGGCGTGCTGGCTGCGTTCGGTCTGGCAGGCGGCGACGATGCCGGACGGCACGTGGGTGATGCGCACCGCCGACTCGGTCTTGTTGACGTGCTGGCCGCCGGCGCCGCTCGAACGGTATACATCGGTCTTCAGGTCGGCCGGATTGATCTCGATCTCGATGTTGTCGTCGATCTCCGGCGACACGAAGACCGAGCAGAACGACGTGTGCCGCCGGTTATCGGAATCGAACGGGCTCTTGCGCACCAGCCGGTGCACGCCGGTTTCGGTCTTCAGCCAGCCGTAGGCGTAGTCGCCCTCGATGCGCAGGCTCGCGCTCTTGATGCCGGCGACCTCGCCGTCGGAGACTTCGAGCAGCTCGGTCTTCCAGCCGCGCGATTCCGCCCAGCGCAGGTACATGCGCAGCAGCATGTTCGCCCAGTCCTGCGCCTCGGTCCCGCCGGCGCCGGCCTGGATGTCGACGAACGCCGGCAAGGGATCGGCCTCGCCCGAGAACATGCGCTGGAACTCCAGCTTGCCTACCCGTCCGGCCAGCGTCTCGACATCGGCGGCGACCGATGCGACGCCGTCCTGGTCCGACTCCGCGGCGACCAGATCGAGCAGTTCGCGGCTGTCGTCCAGGTTGGACGCCAACTGGTCGAGTTCGGTGACCACCGCTTCCAGGCGGGCGCGTTCGCGCCCGAGTTCCTGCGCGCGATCGGGGTCGTTCCAGACGTCCGGGTGCTCCAGCTCCCGACTTACTTCCTCGAGGCGTTCCCTGCGGCGGTCGTAGTCAAAGAAACCCCCTGAGCGCGAGCGTGCGCGCCTTCAGGTCGTCGAGACTGGCGTAGATGGGATTGAGTTCCATGAAGGCGGCGTACTTGGCTGTTCGGTAATGAAGGGCGCACCGCCGGTTCCCGGGGAACGGCGCGACACCGTCGAAAGGCAGGGCGGAAACGGGGCGTTGGGCCTTTCCGCGACCGCCGATTCTAATGCAGATGCGGCAACTGCGACCCGTTCGCCGGCGCGCGATCGCGCTCAGCGGCGCCAGAAGCGCCAGCGGTGGCCCGGCTTCCAGAGCCACCGCGCGTCGGGCGCCCGCCAGTCCATGCGGCCGACCTCGCCCGCCGAAACGGCCGCCAGAAGCGCCGACAGCCGCGCATCGGCATCGGCGCGTCCGCGCAGGTCGTGGAGTTCGGCTGCGGCCGCGGCGCCATCGCCACCGAGACCGGCCAGTGCCAGCAACACCGGATCCTCACTGACCAGCATCGCCGGCACACTCGGCGGCGCGGCCGGCAAGGCGCCGGGTCCGAAGAACCACAGCCCGTTGACGGCCGGTTGGCCCCGGGACAGGCGGCGGGCGTTGGCCGGATGGGCGGCCAGCTCGATCTGGGCCTGGCCCAGCAGCGCGCGCCAGTGGCGGCCGGCGTCGTCCTCGGGCCACAGGCCGAACAGGTCTCCGCCCAGCGCGGCCTCGGGCGGCGGCAGGGACGGGAACTCGGCACGTCCCCCGGCGCGGAACGGCCGCAGGTACCAGCGCTGCGGCAGCGGCGCGCTGAGCTCGAAGCCGGCGTCCCCGAACAGCGGCGCAAGTGCCCGCACCAGGGCGGCGGCATCGTCGGCGTCCAGGCCCAGTTCGCCGACGGCCAGCAGCCGCACACTGCCCGGCTCCAGACGGAAGTGTGCGGGGTCGGCTCGCAGCCAGTCGTGGCCCGCGGCATCGCCGGCATCGTGCTGTCGACTCAGGGCCGCAAGCGGCCAGGGTGAACCGGTGGCGCCGAACAGATCGCCGACCTGCGCTTCGATCGGGCCGGCCAGCGCAGGCAATCGGTCGGCACGCCGCAACACGGCCGCGAGGTCGCGCGCCAGCACGCCATCGCCCGGGCGCGCGGGCGCCAGCATCACCAGGTCGCGCTTTGGCGATGCCGGAGCCATTGCCGGGCGGTCGCGCTCAGCCGTAGCTGACCGCGGCGATCTCGTAGCGGCGGGTGCCACCCGGCGTCTGGATTTCCACCGTGTCGCCCTCGTGCTTGCCGATCAGTGCCCGCGCCACGGGAGAGGCCACGGAGATGAGGCCGCGCTTGATGTCGGCCTCGAGCTCTCCGACGATCCGGTAGCGGAGCTCGTCGTTGCTGTGCAGTTCGACCAGCTCGACGCTGGCGCCGAACACGATGCGGCTGCCGGCGTTCAGCTTGGCGACGTCGATGATCTCGGCCAGCGACAGCGCGGACTCCAGCTCCTGGATCCGACCTTCGATGAAGCCCTGCTGCTCGCGGGCAGCGTGGTATTCGGCATTCTCCTTGAGGTCGCCGTGGGCGCGCGCCTCGGCGATCGCGGCGATCACCTGGGGCCGGCGCACGCTCTTGAGGTTCTCGAGCTCGGCGCGCAGGCGGGTGGCGCCCTCGGCGGTCAGCGGGATGCGCTTCATGCGGTCAGTCTCCCGTGCAGTTCCTGCAGCGAATGCACGGTACCCGAACCGGCGTGGTCCAGCGCACCGACCAGCGCGCGGGCGCCGGCCAGGGTGGTCGAGTAGGTGATCCGGTGCTGCAGGGCCTCGCGGCGGATCGAGAACGAGTCGGCGATCGCCTGCTTGCCCTCGGTGGTGTTGACGATGTAGGTGATGTCGCCGTTCTTGATCAGGTCGACGACGTGCGGACGCCCTTCGATGACCTTGTTCACGAACGCGCATTCGACGCCCTGGCCGCGCAGGTAGTCGCAGGTGCCGCGGGTTGCGACCAGAGTGAAGCCGCGCCGGATCAGCTCCCGGGCCAGCGGCAGCAGGCGCGGCTTGTCGCTGTCGCGGACGCTGACGAACACCTGTCCCGGGTCCGGCATGCGGATACCGGCGGCCTCGAGCGAGCGTGCGAAGGCCTCGGCGAAGCTCTCGCCGACGCCCATGATCTCCCCCGTCGAGCGCATTTCCGGCCCGAGGATCGGGTCGACGCCCTGGAACTTGGCGAACGGGAAGATCGCCTCCTTGATGGAGAAATAGGGCGGCACCACTTCGGCACCGGCATCCTGGGCGGCGAGCGTCGCGCCGGCCATGCAGCGCGCGGCGATCTTAGCCAGCGGCCGGCCGGTCGCCTTGGAGACGAAGGGCACGGTCCGTGACGCTCGCGGATTCACCTCGAGCACGAAGATGTCCTCGCCCTGCACGGCGAACTGGGTGTTCATCAGGCCCACCACGTTCAGCGCCCGCGCCATCTCGCGGGACTGGCGGCGCAACTCGTCCTGGATCGCCGGCGACAGCGAATGCACCGGCAGCGAGCAGGAGCTGTCGCCGGAATGCACGCCGGCCTCCTCGATGTGCTCCATCAGCCCGCCGACCATGCTGGCCCCGGACGAGTCCGCGACCAGGTCGACGTCGACCTCGATGGCGTGATCCAGGAAGCGGTCGAGCAGGACCGGGGAGTCGTTGGAGACCTTCACCGCGTCGCGCACGTAGCGGGCCAGGTCGGCGTCGGTATGCACAACCTCCATGGCGCGCCCGCCCAGCACGTAGCTGGGCCGCACCACCAACGGATAACCGACCTCCCGGGCCAGCGCCAGCGCCTCGTCGGCGTTGCGTGCGGTACGGTTCGGTGGCTGCCGGAGGCCAAGCCGTTCGATCAGCTGCTGGAAGCGCTCGCGGTCCTCAGCCAGGTCGATGGAGTCGGGCGAGGTGCCGATGATCGGCACGCCTGCCGCCTCCAGGGCGCGGGCGAGCTTGAGCGGCGTCTGGCCGCCGTACTGGACGATGACCCCCTCCGGCTTCTCGGTCTCGACGACCTCGAGCACGTCTTCGAGGGTCAGCGGCTCGAAGTACAGGCGGTCGGAGGTGTCGTAGTCGGTCGACACGGTCTCCGGGTTGCAGTTGACCATGATCGTCTCGTAGCCGTCCTCGCGGAGCGCGAGGGCGGCGTGGACGCAGCAGTAGTCGAACTCGATGCCCTGGCCGATCCGGTTCGGGCCGCCGCCAAGGACCATGATCTTGCGGCGATCGGAAGGCTCCGCCTCGCACTCCTCGTCGTAGCAGGAGTACAGGTAGGCAGTGGTGGTGGCGAACTCCGCCGCGCAGGTGTCGACGCGCTTGTAGACGGGACGCACGCCGTAGGCGCGACGCAGCTGGCGGATCGCCGCCTCGTCGGTGCCGGTCAGGCGGGCCAGACGGCTGTCGGAGAAGCCCTGGCGCTTGAGCGCGCGCAGGCGGCCGGCGTCGAGGGCGGCCACGCCACCCAGGGCGATGTCCTTCTCGGTGCGCACCAGGTCCTCGATCTCGGCGAGGAACCAGGGGTCGATCCGGGTCAGGTCGTGGATCTCGTCGGACGGCAGGCCGGCACGGAAGGCGTCGGCGACATGGAACAGCCGGTCGGCGCCCGGCTCGCGCATTTGCCTGCGCAGCTCGACCAGGCCGGCCTCGTCGAAGGGCCCGCCGCGCGGCGTCAGCCCATCGACGCCGATCTCCAGCCCGCGCAGCGCCTTCTGCAGCGATTCCTGGAAGCAGCGGCCGATCGCCATGACCTCGCCGACCGACTTCATCTGGGTGGTCAGACGGGCATCGGCCGCGGGGAACTTCTCGAATGCGAAACGCGGGATCTTGGTCACCACGTAGTCGATGCTGGGCTCGAACGAGGCCGGCGTGGCGCCCCCGGTGATCTCGTTGCGCAGCTCGTCCAGGGTGTAGCCGACCGCCAGCTTGGCGGCGACCTTGGCGATCGGGAATCCGGTCGCCTTGGAGGCCAGCGCGGACGACCGCGAGACCCGCGGATTCATCTCGATGACGACCACGCGGCCGGTCTGGGCATTGACGCCGAACTGCACGTTCGAGCCGCCGGTGTCGACGCCGATCTTGCGAAGCACGGCGATCGAGGCGTCGCGCAGGCGCTGGTACTCCTTGTCGGTCAGGGTCAGCGCCGGCGCCACGGTGATCGAGTCGCCGGTGTGCACGCCCATCGGGTCGAGGTTCTCGATCGAACAGACGATGATGCAGTTGTCCGCACGGTCGCGGACCACCTCCATCTCGAACTCCTTCCAGCCCAGCACCGACTCCTCGACCAGCACCTCACCGACCGGTGACAGGTCCAGGCCGCGCCTGACGATCTCCTCGAATTCCTCGCGGTTGTAGGCGATGCCGCCGCCGGTACCGCCCAGGGTGAAACTGGGCCGGATGATGGTGGGATAGCCGACCTCGGCCTGGATCGCCACGGCCTCGTCGAAGCTGCGCGCGACGCGCGCCTTCGGGCACTCCAGGCCGATCTGCGCCATCGCCTGGCGGAACAGCTCGCGGTCCTCGGCCATGCGGATCGCCTCGCGCGAGGCGCCGATCATTTCAACACCGTACTTGTCCAGCACGCCGGCGTCGGCCAGCGCCAGGGCGCAGTTCAGTGCGGTCTGGCCGCCCATGGTCGGCAGCAGCGCGTCCGGCCGTTCCTTCTCGATGATCCGCTCGACGATCCGGGTGTTGATCGGTTCGATGTACACGGCATCCGCCGTGTCCGGGTCGGTCATGATGGTCGCCGGATTCGAGTTGACCAGGATCACCCGGAAGCCTTCCGCGCGCAGCGCCTTGCAGGCCTGGGCGCCGGAGTAGTCGAACTCGCAGGCCTGGCCGATCACGATCGGCCCGGCGCCGATGACCAGGATGGTGCGGATGTCGGTACGGCGTGGCATGGTCAAACGCCCTCGAGGAATTCTGGATCGGGGGACCGGGGACCGGGGACCGGGGACCGGGGCGGCACCTGCCTGAGCAGGGCTTTATGCAGCCGGTAGAGCATCCTGCCCACGGATTCCGCGAGGTCGCGCACCGGCTCGACCTGGCCGTCCTCAGCCAATCCCAACTCCACGGCGAGCTGCAGTTGAGTGAGCAGTTCGGCGGTGGACCCGGACGCGATGGAAACGAATCGCGCGTAGTCGGCCCGAGATTGTCGTGCGTTGCCCTCGGCTATGTTCGACGGGATCGAAACAGCGGCACGCAGAAGCTGCCGGGTCAGCCCGTACCGCTCCTCGGCGGGAAATCGGGCGGAAATCTCGTAGGTCGACTTGGCGAGCTCCATTGCGGCCTTCCAGACCTCGAGCTCCCGGAAATGCGAGGCGCTCAAGTCCGCCCCCCCCGGTCCCCGGTCCCCGGTCCCCGGTCCCGCATCATCGAAACGAACCGATCAAACAACCCCTCAACATCGCGCGGCCCCGGGCTGGCCTCGGGATGGCCCTGGAAGGAGAACGCCGGGGCGTCGGTAAGGGCGATGCCCTGGTTTGAGCCGTCGAAAAGGGAGCGGTGGGTGACCCGGACGTTTGCCGGCAGGCTGGACTCGTCGATCGCGAAGCCGTGGTTCTGGCTGGAAATCATCACCTTGCCGGTGTCGAGATCCTGGACCGGGTGGTTGGCGCCGTGGTGGCCGAACTTCATCTTGAGCGTGCCGGCACCGGCGGCCAGCCCCAGGAGCTGGTGACCCAGGCAGATCCCGAACAGCGGCACGCGCGCGTCCAGGAACCGCCGGATGGCGGCGATCGCGTAGTCGCAGGGCGCCGGATCGCCGGGACCGTTGGAGAGGAACACGCCATCCGGCGCCAGGGCGAGCACGTCCGCCGCCGCGGTCGTCGCCGGCACCACGGTGACCCGGCAGCCCCGATCCACCAGCAACCTCAGGATGTTGTGCTTGACGCCGAAATCGTAGGCGACCACGTTGTAGCGGCCTTCTCCCCGGCGTGCAGCGCCGCGGTCCAGATCGAAGCTGCCTTCGAGCCAGGGGTAGGCAGCGCCAGTGCTGACCTCGCGCGCCAGATCCATCCCGGCCAGACCGGGAAATGCGCGCGCCTGCGCCAGGGCGGACTCGACGTCCTCGACTTCGGCGCCGGTCACGATGCAGCCGGACTGCGCGCCCGTCGTGCGCAGGATCCGGGTCAGGCGCCGGGTGTCGATATCGGCGATCGCCACGACGCCCTGCCTCGTCAGCCACGCCTGGAGGCTTTCCCGGGATCGCCAATTGCTCGCGACGCGGGCGGCGTCGCGGATCACCAGGCCTGCAGCGTGGGCCGACGTCGACTCGGCATCGTCCGGGTTGCAGCCGACATTGCCGATCTGCGGGAAGGTCAGGGTGACGATCTGCCGGGCGTAGGAGGGATCGGTGAGGATCTCCTGGTAGCCGCTCATCGCCGTGTTGAAGACGACCTCGCCGACCGCCGGTCCGGCGGCACCGATGGCGCGCCCCCGGAACACGGAGCCGTCGGCGAGAACCAGGAGGGCTGGGTGGGTCACGGCTTCGCCTTGTTTCGGGTGCGAGTCGGTACGCGGCCCTCCGTCGGGAGGTCCGTGGGCGTTGGTCAAGGGTGGAGGGATTGTAGGGCGGCTGCCGGGGGCTGTCACCCGTTGCCGCACTGGCATTCAGGATTCCGGCCGGGGCGGCAGGGCGTCGGCCAGCTCGTAGCGGCCGGGCGGCTGGCCGACCAGCCAGCGTGCGGCGTGCAGAGCGCCGCGGGCGAACACCGCCCGGTCGCCCGCGCGGTGACCGAGCTCGATCCGCTCCCCTGGCCCTGCGAGCACCACCTGATGGTCGCCGACGATGTCGCCGGCGCGGATCACCGCGAAGCCGATCCCGGCATCGCCGCGGCCCGGGTCGGCCCTCACCGCGGCCTCGTCGAGCACCCGTCCGCGCGCCCGCGCGATCGCCCTGGCCAGGATCAGGGCCGTACCCGAGGGCGCATCCCGCTTGCCGGCATGGTGGGCCTCGGAAATGCTGGCGGACCACGCCGGCAGGCGAGCAGCAGCCTCCCGTACCAGTCGTTCCAGCACCACGATTCCCAGCGAAAAATTGGCCGCCCAGAGCACGGGGATGGACTGCGCTGCGCGATCCATCGCCGCCACCTGGCGTTCGTCAAGGCCGGTCGTCCCGGACACCAGCGCCACGGCGCGATCGACGCACCAGGCCAGCATCGGATCGAAAGCCTGCGCATGGCTGAAATCGATCACCACCGAGGGCCGGCCACCCTCCCCGAGCCGGGTCAGGGCCAATGCCGGCCAATCCGGTCCGGCCGGCTGACCCAGGCGACCGGTGCGGCCTCCCGTCCAGGCGGCGACCACCGGATCGCCGCTGGCCGCAGCCTGCGCCAGCAGGGCAAGGCCCATGCGCCCCCCCGCACCATGCAGGCCGACAGCCACTCCGGCCTCATGCGCATCGACTGGCATATCGGTCGCTCCTGCGTCGAACCGGATCATTGTCACGGCCCGGCAGGAACGGCACAAGGCAAATCCTCACTCTGGTCCCGTCCGACGCTACACTTACTGGCAACGTAGCCAAGGGGGCATACTTCCACATGGCAATCAACAGGCTCCACCCGAGCTCGCGCCACAGGGCTGTCCCGCTGTGGTCGCTCGCACTGCTCGGCGCAGGCATATCCGCAGCCGGCGCTGCCGACCCGCACGCGGTTTCCCTGCAGCAGGGCATCCTTCCGCTGCCCGCCGAGATTGCGGCGCCCGCGCGCTCCGTCTCGGAAGCGGACCAGCCCCTCGCCCGGCCAGGCATCCGCTTCGAGCGGACCGTCTCGATCGCCGCCGACGGCACCCCGGTCTACGGCTGCCGGCAGAGCGGCGGCCACGACTTCAGGGCGCCGCGGCAACGCGAGCATGGCGAGGAGCAGCAGCGATGAATCACCTCGCGAGGTCCTTGTTCGCCGCGGTCGGCCTGCTGTTCGCCCTGTCCGCATCGGCGCAGATCGTGCTCCAGCCCGGCGCCACCTACTCCCTGGAGATGTCGCCCAACAGCCTGCTGACCAACACCTGGGTGGAAGTCCCGGAACAGTCCCGCCAGCTGATCATCGAGCTCCGCCCGATCGGCAGCGGCAATGTCGACCTGATGACACGCTACGGCTCACCCTTCCCTTTCGAGGGTAATGCCGGGACCTTCGGCGGGCTCGACTGGCTGATGGAGCACGCCCACTATCGGTCGTTCAGCAGAGGGGGAGACCACAGGATCACCGTGACGCGCGCGCAGCCGATCCCTCTGCGTGCGGGACGCTGGTACGTCTCGGCCCTGAATGTGTCGAACCAGCAGGTCGCGCTGACGCTGCGCGTGTCCCTGCTCGACACCGAGCCTGGTCCCGTGCAGTTCCAGACCGTCTTCAACGACGAGGACGCCTGCGCCGCCAACGGCGCCACCGCCGCCCCCTGGACCGATCCGACGCCGGCAACGCCGGTGGCCGGCAACTTGGGTACCACGCTGGGGCAGCAGCGCCTGATCGCCTTCAACCGGGCGGCCACCCTGTTGGGCGAGCAGCTGCGCGGCACGGCGCCCGTACGGATCCTGGCCTGCTGGAAGGATCTCGGCGGCACCGCGTCGGATGCGGTACTGGCATCCGCCGGGCCGGAGTGGGTGTTCCGCGACGAGGGCCTGTTCGCCGCCACGGGACAACAGAACCGCTGGCGCTGGCAGCAGCCGTCGCTACCCAGCAGCTACACCTGGTACACGTCGGCGGCCACCGCGCAGCTCAGCGGCACCGATGCCTGTCGCACCACTTTCAGGGGTTGCGACGACTTCGACATCTATGTCCAGTTCAACACCGCTGTCGACGGCAACACAGTGCTGGGCAGCAGAAGATTCCACTATGGCCTCGACGCCGCCCCCGGGCCGGGCGGAAACCTGGACTTCATCGGTACCGCGATGCACGAGGTGACGCATGGCCTGGGCTTCCTCGCGCTCATCAATTTCGATCCGGCACAGGGCCCGATCGGCGAAAAGCTGCGGGTCCGCTTCCCGGACGGTACGCTCGACGAGCCGGGACACAACGACGCGTTCAGCGATCAGCTCGCCTGGGTCGACGGCAACACCGTCACCGAGTTCAACCGCCTGACACTGGCGCAACGCATCCAGGCCATGATCTCCCGCTTCAACCTGCGCTGGTTCGAGGCGCAGGCGGTGACCTCGCCGCAGAACAACCTGCGTCTGCAGCCCTATCCGCTCAACCTCCCGCCGGTGTATACCCCGACGGACCTGCAGCCGGGCTCATCGGTCTCCCACCTCGATCCGGACATGACCCCCAGCCTGATGGGGCCGAACATCCGCAACGGGATCCGGGATCTCGGGCTGGCAGGCGAGGTGCTCGGCGCGGTGGGGTGGAGCGACACGCCACGGCCGGCCCGCGTGCATCCGATGCCGTTCGGTGGCCAGTGGTTCGATCCCGCCCGCAACGGGCATGGCCTCGACATCTACCGGGTCGAGGGCAATCCGGACACCTACCTGCTCACGCTGTACACCTTCGACGCCAACGGACTCCCCGAGTGGTATCTGACCATCGGCCGGATCGTCGACGGCGTGTTCCGCCCCGGCAACGACGCGAACGGCAACAGCCTGTGGCGGACCCGGTATCTGTTCGGGCCGCCGCCGTCCCAGGTCGCCGATAGCTCGGTCCGAGGGCAGATGCGGATCGACTTCAATGCCGACCAGGCGGAGCGGGCGCCCGCCTGCAACGACGGCACCGGCCGCAACGGTCCGCTCGCCCTGATGACCTTCCAGATCGGAACCACGCCCCCCCTGCGCTGGTGCCTCACCCAGATCGTGGCCGAGGCCGACCGTCCCGTCGGCGACCGCACCGGGCACTGGGCGGCAGCCGCCCTCCAGGATCGTGGATGGGGGTTGACCACCCTGAACTTCCTGAGTCCGGCCGGCCACGGTCTGTTCACCATCCTCTATTTCCCGGACAGCGAAGGGCGTCCGCGCTGGGCGGCGGCGCAGACCAACGACTTCCAGCCTGGACAGACGCAGCCGCTGTTCCAGATACAGGGCTATTGCCGGACGTGTCCGATGCCAGCCGGTGGCACAACGCCCGTGCAGATCGGCGAACTGCGCATCGATGCTGGCAGCGACGGCAGCGGCAGCGCCCAGTTCACGGCCCGGTTCCAGGGCGCCGGCAACAGCGAGTTCATCCGGGGCAGCCTGCCCCTGACCCGCCTGGGCGGCTCGGCCCCCGCGGGCGACTGAGGGCCAGGCCGGCCCCGACCGACAGCACCCATCGCCGCCCTGCCCGAACCGGCAGGTGCGGTCGGTGGGGCAGCAGGCCGGATGCCGGCTGCCCAGGGCGCGGAAAGGTGTTCAGGCCAGACGCGCCGCGAGCGCCGTGGCGAAACTGCCGGTGCTGCCCTGGCCACCAAGATCGGGGGTGACGCCCTCCCCGGCCGCGAGCACCTCGCGGATCGCCGTGCGCAGGCGCGCGCCCTGTCCAGGTTGCCCCAGATGGTCCAGCATCATCGCCGCGGCCAGCAGCAGGGCGCAGGGATTGGCGACGCCCTTGCCGGCGATGTCCGGCGCCGAACCATGCACGGCCTCGAAGATCGCCGCCTCGGCGCCGATGTTCGCGCCCGGCGCCAGGCCGAGTCCGCCGACCAGGCCAGCGCACAGGTCGGAGATGATGTCCCCGAACAGGTTGGTGGTGACGATCACGTCGAACTGCTCCGGATCCATCACCAGCTGCATGCAGGTGTTGTCGACGATCATCTCGCGGCACTCGATCTGCGGATACTCCCGGGCGATCTCGCGCGCCACGTTCAGGAACAGCCCGGACGTGGTCTTCATGATGTTGGCCTTGTGGACCACGGTCACCTTGCGCCGGCCGGTCGATCGGGCCAGCTCGAACGCGTAGCGCACGATGCGCTCGGAACCTCGACGGGTCACCCTGATCAGCGACTGCGCCGACTGGCCGTCCGGCGACAGCACCTGTCCTTCGGCGCCGTAGGCCCCTTCGGTGTTCTCCCGGACGGTGATGATGTCGATGCCTTCGTAGCGCGCCCGCGTGCCCGGGAAGGTGATGGCGGGACGGACGTTGGCATACAGATCGAAACGCTTGCGCAGCTCGACGTTGATCGAGCTGAAGCCCTCGCCGACCGGCGTGGTCAACGGTCCCTTCAGCGCCACCCGGTGCCGGCCGATCGCCTCCAGCGTCGCGGCGGGCAGCAGGCTGCCCTGGGATTCCAGGGCCGACATGCCCGCCTCGACGAACTCGTACTCGAGGCCGCACCCCAGCGCGTCGAGCACGTGCAGGGTGGCGTCCATGATCTCGGGGCCGATTCCGTCACCCTTGATGACGGCGATGGTGTGCGACATGGGATTCTCCGGGAAGGGGCGGCGACCACGGTCGGCCAGGGGCGGGCCCGGGGCGGGCCGGCCACCGGCCCGGGGCCAAGCCGCGCATTATGGCGCAAGCCGCTGGCCCGGCCCAGCGCGCCCGACGCGTGGAGTCAACCGTCCGGCGCGCCGGCTGCCGTGGCGACGTCGGCCTGTTCCAGGGTGTCCAGGTAGTCGACGGCACGGCGCAGGTGAGGGATGACGATGCTGCCACCCACCACCAGGCCGACCGAGAAGACCTCGAAGAAGGCGTCGCGGTCGACCCCGGCCTCCCGGCACTTGCCGATGTGGTAGGCGATGCAGTCGTCGCAGCGCAGCACCAGCGAGGCCACCAGGCCCAGCATCTCCTTGGTGCGGACGTCCAGCGCACCTTCGCGGTAGGTCTGTGTGTCGAGCGCGAAAAACCGGCGCACGACCTGGTTGTCGTGCTCCAGGATCCGCTCGTTCAGGCGCTTACGGAACGCCGCGAAAGCCTCGGGACGGCCGCTCACGGCTGGCCCTCGAGGATCCGCGCGAGCGCGCCGCTGCGGTCGGCGGCGACCAGGTCGTCGAAACCTCCGATGTGGATGTCGCCGAAAAAGATCTGCGGCACGCTGGTGCGCTGGCTCCGCTCCACCATTTCGCGGCGGCGCTCGGCGTCGAGGTCCACGCGCACCTCCTCGTAGCCGATCCCCTTGCTGCGCAGGAGGTTCTTGGCGGCCACGCAGTACGGGCAGATGGCGGAGGTGTAGAGCAGGGCGGTCGGCATGGCGGACGATCGGCGGTCGTACCAGGGCCGCACAGCATACCGGCAGCACCGGGGTTCCTGCCGGTCCGCGGCCGCCGGCCGGCCGGCCCGATCAGATGCAGCTGGTCGGCCTCGGCAGTCCGGCGTAGCGGGCCGCCTGCTTGGCCGGCCCCTGCGGAAACAACCGGTACAGGACCCGGCTCTCGGCGCGTTCGGCACCCAGCGACAGGGCCAGCTCCCGGACCAGCACCCGCATCGGCGGGCTCTTGCCGTGCCGGCCGTGCCAGTCGCGCAGGAAATCGATGACCTGCCAGTGGGCGGGCGACAACTCGATGCCGTCGGCGGCCGCCATGGCGCGGGCCAGACCGGCGTCCCACCCCGCCGGGTCGAGCAGGTGTCCCGCGGCATCGACGGCCACCCGGCGCCCCGCCATCTCGAGCACCCCGGCGCCGGCGCCCGCATGAACCGCTGCGAACCGCGCGGAACCCGGCTCCCTCGCCCTGGTCGGTGCAGGCCCGGCCACCGGTTATGATCCTGTCGTGCGAATCGTCATCGTGCTCATTGTAGGCCTGCTCGCCGCCGTCGGCGGCGCCGGCGCCGTCCGCGGCCAGGCCAGCGTCAACCTCCCCGACCTGGGCTCTTCCGCCGAGGCGATCGCCTCTCCGCAGGAGATGCGCCGGTTCGGCCGGCAGATGCTCGGCTCGTTCCGCCAGGCCGGCCTGCTGTTCGACGACCCCCTGCTGGACGAGTACATCGAGGCCCTGGGCTTCCGGCTGGTCGCCCACGCCAATCGCCCCGACCACCACTTCCGGTTCTTTCTGATCCGGGACGGCACGGTCAATGCGTTCGCAGCGCCCGGTGGCTACATCGGCACCTACGCCGGCCTGGTCATGATGACCGAGTCGGAAGACGAACTCGCCGCGGTGATCGCGCACGAAATCGCCCACATCACGCAGAACCACGCGCTGCGCGGCTACGAATCGGCCAGCAAGGCATCGATCCCGATCATGATCGGCATGCTGGCGGCACTGGTCGCCGCCAGCCAGGCCGGCGGCGCACAGGCCGGCGAAGCAGCACAGGCCGCGATCGTCAGCGGCATGGGCCTGATGCAGCAGTTGCAGATCAACTACACGCGCAGCAACGAATACGAGGCCGACAGGATCGGCATCCAGACGCTTGCCCAGGCGGGTTTCGATCCGCTGGGCATGGCCGACGTGTTCGGCCGGATGGGTCGCCAGGCACGCAACTACGGTCTGTCGCCGCCGGAGATCCTGCGCACCCATCCGTTCGAATCGAGCCGGATCGCGGAGGCGAAGGCCCGGGCCGATGAGGCGGCGCGGCGCAACGAGCGGATCCTGCCCCCGGATCCTGCCGGGCAGCGCTCGCTGGACAACCGGTTCGAGCTGTTCCGCGAACGCATGCGCGTGCTGCTGGCGCCCCGTGGCGAGAACCAGCTGCTACGCTACCGCGAGCGGGTGGCGCGGGCGCCCGAAGACCCCTTCCAGCGCTACGGACTGGCCCTGGTGCTGGCCCGGCTGGAGTCCTGGCGCGAAGCCGAGGAGCTCGCCCAGGCGCTGCTCGACGACCACCCCGACACGCTGGCCTTCTCGCTGCTTGCGGCCGACATCGAGGGCCGCACCGGGCGCGAGCCGGCGGCACTGGCGCGCTACCGGTCCCTGGACGAGCGCCACCCCGGCCGCGCCGCCGTGCTGGCGCCTTACGCTGAGCTGCTGCTGCGCAACGGCGACGCCGACCAGGCCAGGATCGCTGCCCGCCTGCTCCGGCCGCTGATCGACCGCGACACCGACCACGCCCAGCTCTACGCTTTGATCGGGCGGGCCTACGAGCTCGCCGGCGAGCAGATCAGGGCGGCCGAGGCCCATGCCCTGTCGGCCGCCTACAACGGACGCTTCGAGGATTCCATGGTGCAGTTCGAACGCCTGCAACGCCGCGACGACCTGGACTACTACCAGCGCGCCAGGATCGAGGCGCGGATCACCGAGCTGACGCCGATCGTGCTGGAGGTGCGCCGGCGGGGGATCCGCGGTACCGGATGAGGACGGCGCGGCGCACCCGGCGCCGCAGCCGGGCATGTCACCGGGCTGTCATACAACCGACGCAATAATGCCGCCGCGTTCCCCGCACGTCACGGCATGAATCCATGCAGAAGCGCATCCTGATCGTCGAAGACGAACCAGCCATCCGCGACATGGTGGCGTTCGCGCTGCGCAAGGCCGGCCTGGAGGCCGTCCATGCCGGCGATGCCCGGGCGGCCCAGGAGGCGATCATGGAAAAGGTGCCCGACCTGATCCTGCTCGACTGGATGCTGCCCGGCCAGAGCGGGCTGGACCTCGCCCGGCGGCTGCGCAGGGAGGACCTGACCCGCGACGTGCCGATCATCATGCTGACCGCCCGCGGCGAGGAGAATGACCGGGTCAGCGGCCTGGAATCCGGCGTCGACGACTACGTGGTCAAGCCGTTCTCGGCCCGCGAGCTGGTTGCCCGGATCAAGGCGGTGATGCGTCGCAGCCACGCCGAGGACGAGCAGGGCTCGGTGGAGCTCGGCGACCTGCGCATCGACGGTGCCGCGCACCGGGTGTTCGCCGCCGACAAGCCGGTGCAGATCGGTCCCACCGAGTATCGGCTCCTGCACTTCTTCATGACCCATCCCGAGCGCGTCTACTCGCGCGGCCAGTTGCTCGACCACGTCTGGGGCGGCAACGTCTACGTCGAGGAACGCACCGTCGACGTGCACATCCGGCGTCTGCGCAAGACCCTGGAGCCGCACCGTCTCGACGGCATGGTGCAGACCGTGCGCGGCGCCGGCTACCGGTTCTCCACCGCCTTCTGAGCACCGCCCCGGGGAACGGGTCCGGCCGGGCCAGGGCGCCCGGTCCACGCCCCCCCCCGGCCGCGCCGGCTCAGACACCCACCGCGCAATCCGGGCTAACCTGCCTGCCATGCACGAACGCATCGATCGCGTCTGGACCCGGCTGCTCTGGCGGATCGGGGCGCTGCTCGGACTGGCGACCCTTGCCGGCGCCCTGCTCGGCCAGCCGCTGGCCGCCCTGGCGGTCGCCCTGGCCCTGGTGCTGGGCTACACCCTGGCGAAGCTGCACCGGCTGCACGCGTGGCTGCTTTCCAGGCGCCAGCAGCCAAGGTCGGAACAGTACGGGCTCTGGTACGAGCTGCACGCCCTGCTGCGACGACGCCAGCGCGACCAGCGCAGGCGCCAGCGTCGCCTGCTGGCCCTGCTGGCGACCTTCAGGGAGGGCGCCGAGGCCTTGCCGGATGCCCTTATCTACCTCAACGAGGACCTTCGGATCCTCTGGTTTAATCCGGCCGCCACCCGGCTCGCCGGGCTCAGTCATCCGCGCGACATCGGCGTCGGCGTCACCCACCTGCTGCGCTCGCCGAAGGTCGCCGACTGGCTGGCCGGAGGCGCCGCGGAACCGCTGTTCGACGTCCCCGCACCCGACGACGCCTCGCGCCGCCTGAGCTTCCGGCTGATCCGCTACGGCCACGCCGGCCGGCAACTGCTGATCATCCGCGACATCAGCCAGCTGATGCGCCTCGAGCAGGTCAGGCGCGATTTCGTGGCCAATGTCTCCCACGAGTTGCGCACGCCGCTCACCGTGCTGCACGGCTACCTCGAC
Organism: Lysobacterales bacterium; assembly: GCA_019634735.1. NCBI lineage: Bacteria > Pseudomonadati > Pseudomonadota > Gammaproteobacteria > Lysobacterales > Lysobacterales bacterium. The sequence goes on from JAHCAT010000005.1 coordinate 206,342, forward strand.
CTGCTGGACCCGGAGGATGCGCCGGCGCTGGCGCCGATGCTGGTGGAGATGCGCACGCAGTCGCTGCGCATGGCGCAGATCGTCGAGGACCTGCTGACGCTGTCAAGGCTGGAGGCGGGCAGCGCCATCGAGGACGACCACGTGGCCATGGACGGCATGCTCCGGACCCTGCGCCGCGAGGCCGAAGCGCTCAGCCAGGGACGACACCGGATCGTCGTGGACAACGCCCTTGCCGCCGACCTGATCGGCTCGACCAAGGAACTGCACAGCGCGTTCTCGAACCTGGTCAGCAACGCAGTCCGCTACACGCCGGCGGACGGCCGTATCGGGATCGCCTGGCGCCGCCACCCCGACGGTGGCGCCGCGCTGGAGGTCGTCGACACCGGTCAGGGTATCGCCGCGCAGCACATCCCCCGCCTCACCGAACGCTTCTACCGCGTCTCCAACAGCCGCTCCCGCGATTCCGGGGGCACCGGCCTGGGGCTGGCCATCGTCAAGCACGTGCTCGCCCTGCACCAGGCGCGGCTCGAGATCAGCAGCGAGCCCGGCAAGGGCAGCCGCTTCGCCTGCGTGTTCGGGACGGAGCGGATCCGGTCGCTGCCGGCGGCGGAAGGCGCCGATGGCGCCGGCGCGGCCGCATGAACGCTGAACGTCGCCTCCCGGCGCCGGTACCGGGCACCGGCAACGACCGCCCAGCCCGCGGCAGCCGTGGAACAATGGCCGGCCCGGGAACCCGCCCAGCCGACGTACGGAAGCGCCTGACGCCATGAACCAGCACCGCGCCCAGGAAGTCGCCATCGACCTTCGCGACCCTGCGCTCTACATCAACCGGGAGCTTTCCCTGCTGGAATTCCATCGCCGCGTGCTGGCGCAGGCCCAGGACCCGTCGGTGCCCCTGCTGGAGCGGTTGCGTTTCCTTTGCATCACCTGCACCAATCTCGACGAGTTCTTCGAGATCCGGGCCGCCACCGTTCTGGAGCAGAAGGCGCTCGGCGTCCCCGCGGTCGGTCCCGACGGGCTGGCGCCGGACGAATTGCTGGGCAGGATCCGCGAACGCGCGCTGGAACTCGTCGAGGCCCAGTACCGGCTCTGGAACGAGGTGCTGCTGCCGGAACTGGCCGCCCACGAAATCAAGGTGCTGGGGCGCGACGTCTGGAACGCCCGCCAGCGTCGCTGGCTGAACGACTACTTCCGGGCCGAGATCCTGCCGGTGCTCTCGCCGCTGGGCCTGGACCCGGCCCACCCCTTTCCCCGGATCCTCAACAAGAGCCTCAATTTTGCGGTGTCCCTGAAGGGCAAGGACGCCTTCGGGCGTCCCGCCGGCATGGCCCTGGTCCGCGCACCCCGCTCGCTGCCGCGCGTGTTCCGGCTGCCGGCCGCCATCGCCGGCGGCGAGAACATCTTCGTCACCCTGGCCGCGGTGCTTGCCGAGTTCATGGACGAGCTGTTCCCCGGCCTGCAGGTCAGGGGCTCCTACCAGTTCCGGGTGACCCGGAACGGCGAGCTGTTCGTCGACGAGGACGATGCCGAGAACCTCGCCCACGCGCTCAAGGACGAACTGCGCGAGCGCGGCTACGCGCGCGCGGTGCGCCTGGAGATCGCCCAGTCCTGCCCGCGCGAGATCGCCAGTTTCCTGACCGGGCATTTCGAACTGGACGAGCAGGCCGTGTACCGCTGCGACGGCCCGGTCAACCTCAACCGCATGGCCGCCGTCTACGACATGGTCAGCCGGCCCGAGCTCAAGTACCCCAAGTTCCAGCCCCGGATCGCGGTCGATCCCGGCGACGACGGCAGTCTGTTCGACGACATCGCCCGCGCCGACACCCTGCTTCACCATCCGTTCGACAGCTTCGCGACCGTCGTCGAGCTGCTCCGCGAGGCCGCCCACGATCCGCACGTGCTGGCCATCAAGCAGACCCTGTACCGGGCCGGTGTCGATTCGCCGATCGTCCAGAACCTGGTCGAAGCGGCGCGCAACGGCAAGGAGGTCACCGTGGTGATCGAGCTGCGCGCGCGCTTCGACGAGGAGGCCAACATCGCCCTGGCCAACCGCCTGCAGGAAGCCGGCGTGCAGGTGGTCTACGGCGTGGTCGGCTTCAAGACCCATGCCAAGGTGATGCTGATCGTCCGCCGCGAGGCCGAGGGGCTGCGCCGCTACCTGCACCTGGGCACCGGCAACTACCATCCCGGTACCGCCAAGGCCTACACCGACATCGGCCTGCTGACCTGCGACCCGGACCTCGCGGAGGACGCCAGCAAGCTGTTCCAGCAGCTCTCCGGCCTGGGCTCGGTGATCCGCATGAAGCGGCTGCTGCAGTCGCCGTTCACCCTGCACAAGGCGATGCTGGCGAAGATCACCCGCGAGGCCGCCAATGCCCGTGCTGGCCGACCCGCCGGCATCCGAGCCAAGATGAACGCGCTGACCGAACCGGCCATCATCGAGGCGCTGTACGCGGCCTCGCAGGCCGGCGTGCCGATCGAGCTGATCGTGCGGGGCGCCTGCGCGCTGCGCCCCGGCCTGCCCGGCATCTCCGAGAACATCAGCGTGCGCTCTCTGGTCGGCCGTTTCCTGGAGCACTCGCGGGTCTACTGGTTCGCCAACGCGGGCGACCCGGAGGTGTTCGGGTCCAGCGCCGACTGGATGGAGCGCAACCTGCTGCGCCGCATCGAGGCCTGTTTTCCGATCCTCGATCCGGCGCTGGCGGCGCGGGTGGTCGCCGAGTGCCTGGACAACTACCTGTCCGACAACAGCCAGGCTTGGCTGCTTCAGGCCGACGGAGGCTATCTCCGCCTCGCGCCGGGGGAGTCGATGCCGCACTCGGCCCAGTCCCACCTGCTGGCCCAGGTGCTGTAGGTACGCTGCCGTCGGCGGCCGCTCAGCTGCGGCGGCGACCGCCCGGCAGCATCCTCCGGAGGGTGTCGTCCCGAAACCAGAAGTGGTGCGCCAGCGCCGCGGCTGCGTGGATGCCCACCAGCAGGTAGCCGACGTTCGCCAGGCTCTCGTGGAGGTCCTTGACGCGATTCTTCAGCGCCTCGTCGGGCGCCACAAGGCCGGGCAGCTCCAGGCCCCAGAACAGCACCGGTTTGCCGGAAGCGCTCAGCAGCAGCCAGCCCAGCACCGGCATGATCAGCAGCCACCCGTACAGCAGCAGGTGCACGGCGCCTGCCGCCAGGTGCTGCCAGCGTGGCGGCGCCGGCACGATCGGCGGCGCGGGGCTTGCCCAGCGCGCCGCCAGCCGGACCCCGGTGATCGCCAGCACACTCAGGCCCAGGGTGAAATGCCAGGCCTTGAGCGCCTCGCGGGGGTCGCTGCCGCGCGGATACAGCTCGCGCAGCTCGATGCAGACGAACGCCGCGACCACCAGCAGCAGGGTCAGCCAGTGCAGGGCGATGCGCAGCGGTTGGTAGCGGTTCCGGCCGGGGCTGGCGGTCACGGGGGGGTCCGGGAGCGGCGACAGCGCGGATTTTCCGCCCGCTTCCGGCGCCGGTGCCGGAACGCGAATCAGGCTCAGGGCGCTTCGCCGCCGTCCCGCTACCAGCGCGTGCGGATCTGGTTGCGCTCGGCGTCCCGGTCGTACTGGCGCATCTCGCTGCGGATGTAGGCCACGGTCTGTTCGACCAGCGGGTTGCGGGACTCGTCGAGCAGCTCGGCGTCGAGCAATTGGGCGACCCGCTGCGCCACCGGCAGCATCGAGTTCCAGGCGTCCAGCGCCGGCATCGGCCCCGGCAGCGTCATGAAGAAGGTCAGCCCCGGGCTGGTCAGCCGGGCCAGGTCGCGCAGGTCGAAGCTGCCCGGCTTGGCGATGTTGGCCATGCTGAACAACGGTCCGTCCTGCTCGCGACCGTCGACAAGGCGGTGGAAGATGCCCATGTCGCCGTACACCAGGCCGACCTTGTCGGCGACCACCACCAGGTCGTCGCCGCGCAGGACGCCGCCGTCGCGGGCATGCACGAACAGGCTGACGATCCGATCGAACGGCCGGTTCGGCCGGCTGCCCGGACGCGGCCCGGAGGCCTGTACAGGCGCTTCGTCGGCACCGTCCACGTGCGGCTCGACCCCGGTCGCGGACGCATCGAGCAGTTCGCCCTGTTCCGGATCGGCACGTTCGCCGGACAACAGCTGACCGAGTTCGGCGAGCTGGTCGCGCAGGTCCGGATCCATGCCCTGCAGGGGGTCGGACTGCGACTCGCCAGCCGCTGCCGCGCCCAGCAACGGTTCGACCCGGCCATTGCGGCCGGACCGCGACGGCTCGGCGCCCTTGGGACGCGCCTTCGGCGACCGGGTTCCGAACCAGTAGATCAACGGCAGCACGACCAGAAAGCCCACTGCCAGGATGATCAGGCTAAGCATCAGCTTGTCGTTCATGGCCCCACCTGTATCGACCGCCGCATGATCGCAGGTCCGCGCGGGCGCCGCACGAGCCGGTCAGGCCGCACCGGCGAGCTCTGCGGCCTCGGCCAGGTCGACGCTGACCAGCCGCGACACGCCGGGCTCGCGCATGGTCACGCCGCACAGCTGCCGCATCGACTCCATGGTCACCTTGTTGTGGGTGACGGCAAGGAACTGCACGCCCTCGCTCATCTCCCTGACCAGCTCGCAGAACCGGCCGACATTGGCCTCGTCGAGCGGCGCATCGACCTCGTCGAGCAGGCAGAACGGCGCCGGATTGAGGCGGAAGATCGCGAACACCAGGGCCGCCGCGGTGAGCGCCTTTTCGCCACCGGACAGCAAGGAGATGCTGGAGACCCGCTTGCCGGGCGGCCTGGCCATGATCGCGACGCCGGTGGTCAGCAGGTCGTCGCCGGTCAGCTCCAGGTAGGCGTGACCGCCACCGAACAGGCGGGGGAACAGCACCTGGATGCCGGCATTGACGCGGTCGAAGGTGTCCTTGAAGCGGCTGCGGGTTTCGCGGTCGATGCGGCGGATGGCGTTCTCGAGGGTCTCCAGCGCGCTGGTCAGGTCGGCGTTCTGGGCATCGAGGTACTCCTTGCGCTTGCTCTGCTCCTCGTACTCGGTGATCGCCGCAAGGTTGACCGGCTCCAGGCGCCGGATCTTCTGCTCCAGGTCGTCGATGGCCTGGATCCAGCCGGCCGGATCGGCATCCGGCTCCAGGCCGGCCAGCAGCGCAGCGCGGTCGAAGCCGGCTTGCTCGACCTCCTCGACCAGCCGCTGGGCGCGCAGTTGCAGCGCCTGGGCCTGCATCCGGGCGGTGGCGATGCGGTCGCGCAGTTCGGTGGCCTCCCGCTCGAGGCTGTGCCGGGCGTGTTCCTGGCGTCGGAACTCGGCCTCGCAGGCCTCCACCGCCTCGCGCGCGGCGACCAGATCGCGGTCGACCAGGATGCGCTGCTCCAGGGCCGCCTGGCGGGCGGCCGCCAGCTCCTCGTGGGGCGAGCGCGCCTGCTCGATCTGCGTGCCCAGGGACTGCACGCGCTCGACCAGCTGGCCGCGCTGTCCCTGCAGCCGGGCCAGCGCCTGCTCCAGGGAGGTGAGCGCCGACCGTCGCGCCTCCAGTTCGCGATCGACCGCATGCAGCTCGGAACGGGCGGCATCCGCGGCCTGGCGCGCCTGCTCGCGGGCCTCGAGCAGACCACGCTTCTCCCCCTCGAGGAGGACGCGGGCGGACTCGTGATCGGCCATCCGTGCAAGCGCCTGCTCGAGCCGCGCCCGACCGGCCCGGACATCCTCCTGGTCCTGCGCGAGGCGGGCGGTGAGGATTGCGTGCTCCTCGGAAAGCTCGGCGATGCGCTTGCGTGCGCCCTCGAGCCGGCCACGCTGGCCGCTCAGCGCACCGCCGATCTCGCTGAGTGCCCGATGCGCCTGGTACAGGCCGCGCTGGGCGTCGTCGCGCTCGATTTCTGCGGCGCGCTTGTCGTCGCGGGCCTGCAGCGACCTGCCGTGCAGGTCGGCCAGTGCCGTGGCGGTGGCCTCCAGGGCGGCGCGCACGCCGGCCAGTTCGTTTTCCCGGGCCAGCACGCCGGCCTGGGCGCCGTCGCCACGCACGGTGCGCACGAAGCCATGGCCCTGCCAGACGCCGTCGGCGGTGATCACCGATTCGTCGGCCGCAAGCGTCGGCAACAGGCGGGCGGCCTGGGCGCGGTCGGCAGCGACATGGACCTTGCCGAGCAGGGCCATCGCCGCCGCAGGGCCACCGGCATGGCCGGCGAGGGTGCCGGGCCGCCGGGCGGCGGCCGGTCGGGCATCGACCACGGTCAGACCCTGCCCGGGCTCCGCGGCGATCGCCTCCAGCAACGCGCCGGGGTCGTCCTGGACCGCGGCATCCAGCCAGCCGGCCAGCACGGTCTCCACCGAGGCCTCCCAGCCCGGGTCCACCCGCAGGGTTTCGCCCAGCCGAGGCGCCCCGGCCAGTCCGAGGCGCTCCAACACGCTGCGCCTGGCCGGCTGGTCGTCGCCCAGGGCGGCGCCCTGCAGGGCCTCCAGCGAGGCAAGCCGGCCGCGCTCGGCCTGCTCCTGCTTGCGCAGGTCGGCCAGTTGCTGCTGCAGCGCCTGCTCCTCGCGCTCCGCGGCGGCCAGCGCCTGGCGGCGCGCCTCGAGCAGAGCCGTTGCTTCCTCAACCGCCTTGCGCAACGACGTCTCGCGCTCCTCCATCTCGGTCAGGGCGCTGGCCAGGGCCTCGGCGTCGTTGCCCTGCCGTTCCTGCGCGAGGACGGCGAGCCGACGGTCCGCGTCCAGGCACTGGCGGTCCAGGAGTTCGATGCGGGCCCGCTCCACTTCCGCGGCCCGTGAGGTCTCGTGGCTCTCGCGGGCATGGCGGTCCTGGCGCGCCTGCCAGTCGGCGAGCGCGGACTCGGCAGCCTGCAGCGCCTGGCTGCCCGACTCGGCGCGGCCGCGTGCCTGCACCAGGCGAGGCTCGGCGTCGGCGATGGCGGCGCCCAGTTCCTCGATCTGGCCGCGGTCAGCGCCGATGTGGCCCTCGACCTCGGCGAGCGCCTGCTCGGTCTCGACATGCTGTCGGGCAAGCCGCTCCGCCAGGTCCTTCTGGTGCGCAAGCGTCTGCTCGATCCGGGTGATCTCGCCGGCGATCCGGTAGCTCTCCGCCTGCACCTGGTTGAAGCGGCCGCCGGCCTGGACCTGGCGCTCGTGCAGGGCCTCGAGCGCCGCTTCGCAGGCGCGCTGTCCGGCCACGGTCCGCTCCAGCGCCGTTTCCCGCTCCGAGAGCGCCGCGGCATCGCGCGCCAGCTCGGCCTCCAGGCGGCCCAGCTCCAGCGCGTGCAGTTCTGCCTGGCGCCGGGCCAGCTCGCCCTTCAGCTCGGTCCAGCGTTCGGCGGCCCGGGCCTGCCGTCGCAGGTGCTCGATCTGCTTGCCGATTTCCTCGCGCAGGTCGTCCAGGCGCTCGAGGTTCTCGCGCGTGTGCCGGATGCGGTTCTCGGTCTCGCGCCTGCGCTCCTTGTACTTGGAGATGCCGGCCGCCTCTTCGAGGTGGACTCGGAGCTGCTCGGGCGCAGCCTCGACGATCTCGGAGATCATGCCCTGCTCGATGATCGCGTAGCTGCGCGGGCCGAGTCCGGTGCCCAGGAACAGGTCGGTGATGTCGCGTCGGCGACAGCGGGTGCCGTTCAGGAAGTAGGCCGAGGTGCCGTCGCGCGAGACGCTGCGCTTCACCGAGATCTCCGCAAAGCCGGCGTACTCCCCCACCAGCACGCCATCGGCGTTGTCGAACACCAGTTCGACGGTGGCCGTGCCGACCGGCTTGCGTGCGCTGGAGCCGGAGAAAATGACATCGGTGAGCTGATCGCCGCGCAGCCTGCTGGCGGCGCTCTCACCCATCACCCAGCGGATCGCGTCGATGATGTTGGACTTGCCGCAACCGTTGGGACCGACGATGCCGGTCAGGTTGGTGGGCAGGTGCAAGGTGGTCGGATCGACGAAGGACTTGAATCCGGCCAACTTGATGGTGGACAGGCGCATGGGCTGGGGATCGACTGGAAAGGGGACGCCATCGGCTGCGCCGGGCGGGCCGGCGCCGGCGGCGCTCGGCGGGCGTCGGCCGGGCGCGCGAGGATAGCAGGGGCGCCCCGGATGCGCCCGGCCGCAGGACGCAACCGGCGCAGCGCCGGCAAATCGCAGGTACCGCCTGGACCAGGCCGGGCGGACCGCTCAGGCCATTGATTTTCAATGCTCTGACACGCCCCGGTCCGAGGGCAGGTTCGGCGCGTCCGGGTGCCGGGCCGGCGCCGACCCTGCGGCGCCGGGGGCCGGAGGCCGGTGGTCAGTGCCCGGGCAGCTCGATCCGGGCCGCGGCCTTCAAGGCATCGACGCGGGCACGGCTGGCCTGGGCGATCAGCATCCGCCGGATGCCCTCGCGCACCTGTTCGAACGGCGGCGGCTCGAACGGCCGGACATCCTGCAGATGAACCAGGTGCCAGCCGTACGGGGTCTGCACCGGCTCAGCCGAGGTGCTGCCCGGCTGCAGGTCGCGCAGCACGTCGGCCAGACCCTCGGGCAGCTGGCCCAGCTTCAGCCAGCCGATCTCGACCGGTGGCCGGATCCGGTCGGCGAAGCCCGCACCGAGCGCCTGGAAGGACTGGCCGGCCGCCAGCGCCGTCGCCGCCTCGCGCGCCACCGCCTCGTCCGCGAACAGCAGATGGCTGACCTGATACTCCTGGCTGCCGTTGATGCGGCGCTGGTTGTCGTACTCCTCCCGCAACGCCGATTCGGCCGGGTCCTCGATCGCGGCAATGCGCGCCATCACCGCGCTGGCGCGTGCGGACAGGGCATTGAGCTCGACCTCGATGCGCGCCTGGGCATCCTCCAGCGCCGGATCGCGCCGGCCGGCCTCCACCAGGACCACGTATTCGACCAGCTCGTCGAGCAGCTGCGCCTGCTGGGCCGGATCGGCGGGATCAAGGCGCCGGCCCCGCGCCAGGGCTTCCACCCAGCGCCGGTCGATCGCCACGCCGTCGACCCGGGCGACCACCTCACCGCTCGCGGCGATGGCCAGGGGCGCCGCCGGCCCGGCAGCCGCAGCCGGCGGTTCGACGGGCCCCGCCCGGCAACCGGCCAGGGACGAGGCAACCAGGAGGGCAAGCAGGACGGGCAGGTACGGGAACATTCGGTGAGCCTTGCAGGAGCGGCTGGATCGGACCATCAGGGCCGGCCTCGGTTCCCCGCAGCCGCCTCGTCGGGCGCGCGCAGGTCCAGGGCCAGGGCGTGGATGTCGGTCCGCAACAGGTCGGCCAGCGCCGCATGGACGGCGCGGTGACGTGCCAGGGCAGGCTGGCCGGCGAACGCCGACGATACCAGCCGGACCCGGAAATGGCCCCGCCCGTCGGCGGCGCCGGCATGTCCGCGGTGGCGGTGCGACTGGTCCTCGATGGCCAGCTCCTGCACCGGGGACGCCGCCCTGAGGCAGGCCTCGATCGATTCGGCCCGGCTCACGGCAGCGCCCGCCGGAACGGCGAGACCTCGACATCCGCATACACCCCAGCGGAAACATAGGGATCGGCCTGCGCGAAGACGCGCGCCGCCGCGAGATCCTCGAACTCGGCGACGATCAGGCTGCCCGTGAAGCCGGCCACGCCGGGATCCTCGGCGTCGATCGCAGGAAGCGGCCCGGCGAGCAGCAGGCGGCCGGCCTCGCGCAGCGCCTCCAGTCGGGCCAGGTGCGCGGGTCGCGCCGCCAGTCGCGCCGCCAACGAGCCGGGGCGGTCGCGGCCAAGGATCAGGTACCACATGCGTGAGGTTCGTCCGCCGTGCGATGCCGGGATGATTCCACAGCGGCGAGGCGGGCGTCATCCAGGCGGGCCTGGAACGACCGTGTCCGACGCGGGTGGGCCTGCTCAGAGGCAGCCATCCCGGCCGGGCCAGCCTTTGACAAGCCTCCGTGTGCGCCCTAGTCTTGGCCGCGAAACGTCGACCTCGACCTCCCGGGGTCCCCGTCTTCCGTCCCGTCCACCGGACGGCGTCGCCTCCAGCGACCGGCGCCAGCGTGTTGGCGCCCCCCAGTCCAGGCCCTGTCGCGCACCGTGCCCTCGCGGCCCGGCGCGGACGGCCACAGCGTATCCGGAAGGCCCCTGCCCCCGATGAGCTCCGAGCTGCCCCAGACCGACCAGGCGCCGAGCGCGGCCGCACCGCCGCAGCAACGGGAGATGCCGTTGGCCGTCGTCCAGGGGCAGCCCTTCCTGAAGATGCCCGAGGACCTGTACATCCCGCCGGACGCGCTGGAGGTGATCCTCGAGGCCTTCGAAGGTCCCCTGGACCTGCTGCTGTACCTGATCCGACGGCAGAACCTCGACATCCTGGACATCCCGGTTGCCGAGATCACCCGGCAGTACATGGACTACATCGGCCTGATGCATGAGCTGAAGCTCGAGCTGGCGGCCGAGTATCTGGTGATGGCCGCGATCCTGGCCGAGATCAAATCGCGCCTGCTGCTGCCCAGACCGCCTGTGGAGGCCGCCGAGGAGGACGACCCGCGCGCCGAGCTGGTCCGCCGGCTGCAGGAGTACGAGCGCTTCCGCAAGGCCGCGCAGGATCTCGATGCCCTGCCCCGCCAGGAACGCGATTTCATGCCGGTTCGCATCGATCCGGGCGAGCGCACCGTGGTGCGGCTGCCACCGCCCGTCGAACTGCGCGAACTGCTGCTGGCGCTCAAGGACGTGCTCAAGCGCGCCGAACTGCTGACCCGCCACGAGATCCAGCGTGATGCCCTGTCGGTGCGCCAGCGCATGACCGACATGCTGCAACGGCTGGCGGGCGGCGCATTCGTCCGTTTCGAAAATCTGTTCAACGCCGCCGAAGGCCGGCGCGGCGTGGTGGTGACCTTCATGGCGCTGCTGGAACTGGCCAAGGAACAGCTGATCGAGATCGTCCAGGAACAGCCGCTCGCGCCGATCTGGTTGCGCGCCGGCGGCGAATCCGATGCCGCCTACCCGCCCGGCGCCCGCGCCGAAGCCCCCACATCCGACGACACGCAATGGACGCAGAGCGCCTGAAACCCCTCCTGGAAGCCGCGCTGCTTGCCGCTCCGGCGCCGATGACGCCGGTGCAGCTCGCCGAACTGTTCGACGAGTCCGTGCGCCCGACCCTGGACCAGGTCGGCAAGGCCCTGCTCGCCCTCGCCGACGACTGTGCGGGCCGCGGCATCGAACTGGCCGAGGTCGGATCGGGCTTCCGCTTCCAGGTCAAGGCCGAGGTGTTCCCGCAGATCGCGGCGCTCTGGACCGAGCGGCAGACGCGTTACTCGCGCGCCCTGCTGGAGACCCTGGCCCTGATCGCCTACCGGCAGCCGATCACCCGCGGCGAGATCGAGCAGATCCGCGGCGTCGCGGTGGCGACCAGCATCCTGCGCACGCTCGAGGAGCGCGAATGGGTGCGTGTCGTCGGCCACCGCGACGTGCCCGGCAGACCGGCCCTGTACGGCACCAGCCGGGCCTTCCTTGACTACTTCCAGCTGCGCAGTCTGGACGAACTGCCGCCTTTGTCGGCGCTGCGCGATCTCGACACGATCGAGCCCGAGCTGGGTTTCGATCTTCCGGTGTCGCCATCGCCAGAAAGCGGCGCAGGTTCCGGCGCCGACCAAGGCCCGGACGACGGCTTCCGGGACGACACCACGAACGACGCGTCCGCCGCCGGCGCTGACGCCCGCCCGGACACCGACACCGACACCGACGCGGATGCGGATGCGAACGCCGAAGCTGATCCGGAAGCCGAGGACGGCGCCGATGCCGAGCCTTTGCCCGAAACCGACGATGGCGCCGATGCCGACGGCGATGACGCCGATCCCGCCCCGCCGGCAGGACCCGCCCGCAGCACCCATGCCGAAACCCGAGACGCCGGCCCGGCCGGCAGCGCCTGACGCCCAGACACGATGACCACTGAACGCAAAGTACTGTCCCTGCGCCGCAAGACCGAAGGCGAACCCCAGATCCAGGAGCGCCTGCACAAGGTGCTCGCCAACGCCGGACTCGGCTCGCGCCGCAGCCTCGAGGAGCGGATCGCCGCCGGCGAGGTCAGGGTCAATGGCGAGGTCGCACAGGTCGGCGCCCAGATCCAGAACGGCGATCGCGTCGAACTGGACGCCCGGCGCTTCGTGGCCACGCCCTGCACCCCCGACGAGACCCGGGTGCTGATGTTCAACAAGCCCGAAGGCCTGGTCACCAGCAACGACGATCCCGAAGGGCGTCCGACGGTGTTCGAGAAGCTGCCCCGCCTGAAGGGCGCGCGCTGGGTCAGCGTCGGCCGGTTGGACATCAACACCACAGGGCTGCTGCTGCTGACCACCGACGGCGAGCTCGCCAACGCCCTGATGCATCCGAGCCGCGAGGTCGAGCGCGAATATGTGTGCCGGATCTTCGGGGCCCTGACCGACGACCACCTGCGCCAGCTGCGCGCCGGTGTCGAGCTCGAGGACGGGCCGGCGGCGTTCGACGAGGTGGTCGAGATCCACCGCGACGAGAAGCACGCCTGGCTGCGGGTGACCCTGCGCGAGGGACGCAACCGGGAGGTGCGCAGGCTGTTCGAGGCGCTCGGCCTCACCGTCAGCCGCCTCAAGCGCATCCGTTACGGGCTGGTCGAGCTGCCGAGGGAGCTGCGCCGCGGCCATCACCGCGCCCTGGACGCCGAGCAGGTCCAGGCCCTGCGCCACAGCGTCGGCCTGGGCGATGCACCGCAGTCGCTGACTCTGGAGCCGGTGGTGGGGCAGCGCCGGGCCCCGGTGCGCGGCAACGAGTTCCGTCCCGAGCCACGGCAGCAGCGCGCCTGGACCGGTACCAACCACGAGGAGGCCCGCGAACTGCGTGCCTTCGACCGCCCCTTGATGGACGACACCCTCGGCCGCCGGGGCCGCCGCGGCAAGCCTGGCGCGAAGGCTGGCCCGGCCCGCAAGCGCGC
>JAHCAT010000006.1 GCA_019634735.1 Lysobacterales bacterium
GAAGACGTTGAAGGGCGTCGTGCCCGGGGCGCAGTCGCCGGGGGCCGGCTGAGTGGTGAAGGTGAACACCGACGAGCTCGCGCCATCGCCGCAGACGTTCGCCGCCCTCACCCGCCAACGATAGGTGGTGCTGGAGTTGAGCGGCGAGGTCAGCGCGAAGCTGGTGCCGCTGACCGTGGTGCTCACCACGATGTTGCTGAAGCCGGGATCGGTGGCGACTTCCAGCAGGTAGCTCTCCGCCTGGCTCGCCGCCGCCCAGCTCAGGGTCGGCTGCACGACGACGTTGGTGGCGTTGTTGGCCGGCGAGGTCAGCGCCGGCGCGGCAGGCACGGAGGTGGCCAGGTTCAGCTCGACGCTGGTGGTGCGGACCTCGCCGCTGGGCGAGGCGGTACCGGTGACGTCGATCTGGTAGGTGCCCGCCGCGGCGGCACCGGTGTTGCCGATGGTCATCGCGCTGCTGCCGGGCAGGGACGGCACCGGGTTGACCGAGAAGCTGCTGGTGGCGCCCGCCGGGACACCGCTCGCGGACAGCGCGACCGGCTCGTTGAAGCCGAGCAGCGAGCCGAGGCTGAGATCGTAACTGGCCGTGGCCGGTGCGCAGATCGACCGGCTGGTCGGATTGGCGGCCAGCGAGAAACCCGCACCCTGCACGCAGTTCCGGCAGACCAGGGCGAAATCCTGGTCGGTCGGGGTGCCGTTGCCCGGAATGCCGTCGCCGGGAAGGTTGGTGGCGATCACCCGGATGGTGACATCGGACCCGGGGTTGGCGACGAACACGTTCTCGACGTTGTTGAGGGTGTCGGCGCTGCCGCCGGTGACCGAAACGCCGCCGCTGAACACGTTGCCGCGGTAGGTCTGGCCGCCGGTGATGACCTCCAGGTCGAGATTGTTGACCAGGGCCGGATTGGCGCCGGCCGCCGCAGCGGCATCGGTCCAGGTCAGCGACACCTTGAGCGGCCGGGTCGGGTCGGCGACCCCGTACGTCGTCTCGTACACCTGCCCCACCGAGGTCAGCACCTGGGTCTGGTCGAGATATTCCGAGGCGGTGAAATCCAGGCCCATGCTGCCGGGGAGGTCGATGCGGCCCCAGCCCTCGTTGGGGTTCGGGATCGCCGCGGCAACACCGGTCAGGTCGCGGGCGCCGTTGACCAGCAGCGCCTTGATCATCGCCGGGCTGGGATTGGCGTTGCCGTTGAAGCTCCGCCACCACTGGGTCAGCAGGACCGCGGTGCCGGACACGTGCGGCGCCGCCATGCTGGTGCCGGAGCAGAGCGCGTAGGTATTGCTGGTGCCGGCGATCGCGGTGGCGCACTGGCTGGCGCCGGCGACGCGCCGGGCCGAGGCGATGCTTTCGCCGGGCGCCGAGACGGTCACGCCGAAGCGGCCGTCCTGGGTCGGTCCGCGACTGGAGAACCCGCTCAGGTCGTTGATGCTGCCGGCCCGGAAATTGCGCGAACTGCCGGTGATGATCGGGTTCTTGGCGGCCTTGGGCGCGGTCAGGGTGCTGGCGTTCGGACCGGAGTTGCCGGCCGAGAACACCATGACGAACGCCTCGTGGATCGGCGTGTCGAAGTCGCCGTCGCGGACGATCTGATCCCAGGCGCGGGCGCCGGCGGTGTAGGTGGTGCCGCCGCTCTCGCCGGAGGTCCAGCTGCCGTTGCCGCCGACCGCGCCGCCGAGCAGCGCGTGCTTGGAAAGGATCTGCCAGCCACCGGCCGGCGGCCAGGGCGTGCCGCCGGCGCAGATCGGGTTCTGCGCGAAGATGCCGGCCGCTGGCGCCATGCCCATGCCGTACAGGAAGCCCTGCGCGTCGGTGAAACCGGCCGCGCCGTTGCCGGCGATGATGCCGGCGACGTGGGTGCCATGGCCGCCAGACGAGGGATCGTCGCCCAGGCCGTTGCCCGCCGGGCAGCCCGGGTAGGTGAAGCCGCCGACGATGCGCCCGGCGAAGTCGGGGTGGGTCAGATCGACGCCGCTGTCGATCACCGACCAGGTGACGCCGTTGCCGTTGAAGCCCAGCGCCCCCAGCCAGGGCAGGTAGCCGACCTGCGGCGTGAATGCCGCGTTGTAGTTGCGGGCGACGATCTGCGAGGACATCTCGTCGTCGAGGATCGGATCGGGGTCGGCGAACTCGAGCCAGACCACCTGCGGCAGGGCGGCAAGCTCGGCAAGCCGGCTGGCGTCGACCTCGACCCACGCGTCGAAGAAGGTGCGGTCGGCCTGCGCCGGACCGTGGGTGACGACCTGGGCGCCGCGCGCCGCGAGTGCGGAAAGCACGCCGGGCACGTCGCCGTCATTGAAGAAATGCACGCCGACATTGCGGATCAGGCCGCTGCGCTTGCCCAGGCCCGGCTCGAGCTTCCAGCCGGGCTGGTATTCGCCCTGCCAGCGCACATGGGCCAGGTTCTCGAGCGCGTTGCCGGCGCCGGCATCGGCCCAGACCAGGTAGGTATCGTGCGGGTAGTACTGCAGGGGCCGTACGCCGAACGCGGCCAGATCGGCCAGCCAGTCGCCGCGAACCTTGTCGGTGAACTGGACGAAGCGCAGACCCTTGCCGTTCCCGGCGGTGCGGTAGTCGCCGGCATTGCCGGGCGGCGTGAGCAGTGGATCGAAGGACAGGTCGCCGAAGCTGATCCGCTTGCCGGCGGCGTTCGCGCCGAGGGCGCCGTTCGCCGTCGCCACGATCTCCGAGTGGCCCAGGTCGACCGAGGTCGCCTGAGCATGACCCGGCCAGGCGCCGGTGCCGATACCTGCCGCAGCCACCGCCGCGGCCATGAACGCGGCCAGGCCGGCCGTTCTCGCGCTGGACATCGTTGATCCCTCCGGAAGCGTGTCTCGACCGGACCGGACGGCCCGGGTGCGCCGTACCATAGCACCGGTCGGCCGCGCCGACGTCCCCCCGGAAATGGACGCCACCGTATGGATTTCGTGATTCCCAGCACACCCCAGGCCAGCCTGGCCGTGGCCGGCGACAGCCGGCGCTTCCCGGTGCACCGGATCTACTGCATCGGCCGCAACTACGCCGAGCATGCCCGGGAGATGGGCGCGGAACCCGAACGGGGCAATCCCGTGTTCTTCCTGAAGCCTCCGGACAGCGTGACCGACCTGCCCGGCGTGGTCGCCTATCCCCCCGGCACCAGCGACCTGCACCATGAGGTGGAGCTGGTCGTCGCACTGCACGGCGGCGGCAGGGACATCGAGCCCGCCGATGCCTTGTCGCTGGTCTGGGGCTACGGCATCGGGCTGGACCTCACCCGGCGCGACCTTCAGGGTGCCGCCAAGGCCCGGGGACTGCCCTGGGACACCGGGAAATCGTTCGAACAGGCGGCGCCCTGCGGCCCCCTGCATCCGGTCGCGCAGGTCGGCCACCCTTCGGCGGGTGCGATCACCCTGGACGTGGCGGACACCCTTCGCCAGCGCGGCGACCTGGCCGACATGCTGTTTCCGGTGGCCGAGGTGATCGCCCATCTGTCGCGACTGTTCACCCTGGCGCCGGGCGACCTGCTGTTCACCGGCACGCCGGCCGGGGTCGGCCCGCTGCAGCGCGGCGAGCGCTTCCGGGCCGCGATCGCCGGGCTGGGCGAGGTCGAGGGCCGGATGGTCTGAGCATTCGCGGAGCCGCCGCCTGCGCCCTGGCGCGGCTGCCCAAGGTCCGGCGATCCTGCCGCGGCGGCGCCTGGCGGCCTGACCGCCCGCCAGGCCCACCTGCGCGTCAGCTCGGCGACGTGCCCGCCCGGCACCTCCCGGGCCGGAAGCCGCACAGGAATCGACGATAGACGGTGCGTGGCCCCGGCGCGGCAGGACGCCGGGCACCGGCGGGGGGCTCTGTCAGAATCCGGGCATCACTGAACAGGATCCTTGCCGATGATGCTCCGCGCCCTGCTGCCGATCGCCGCCCTGCTCGCCATTGCCGCACCGGTCGCCGCCGATGGCCCGCTGCCCGGTGCCGCCATCGAGGCCGCCACCGGCCTGCGCGACGCCGCCCTGGCCGGCTCCGGCGCCTACGACATCGTCGAGGATCTGACCACGCGGATCGGACCGCGCCTGGCCGGCACCGAGGCCGATGCCCGCGCCGTGCAGTGGGCGATCGACACGTTCAAGACGCTGGGTTACGACCGGGTCTGGACCGAGCCGGTCAGCTTCCCGGTGTGGACGCGCGGCATGGAATCGGCGCGGGTGGTCTCACCCTGGCCGCAGTCGCTGGCGATCGCCGCGCTGGGCGGCTCCATCGGCACCCCCGAGGAAGGGATCCAGGCCGAGATCGTCGCCTTCGACAGCTATGCCGACCTGCTCGAGGGCGATGCCGCGGCGGTCGAAGGCAAGATCGTCTACATCGGCAACCGCATGCGCCGGGCCCGCGACGGCCGCGGCTACGGCGAGGCGGTGATCGCCCGCTCGCGCGGCGCCTCGCACGCCGCCAAGCTGGGCGCCCGCGCCATCCTGATCCGCTCGATCGGCACCGCCGCCAACTCGCGCACGCCGCACACCGGCATGCTCAGCTACGACATCGCCTTCCGCAGGATTCCCGGTGCCGCGCTGTCCAACCCCGACGCCGACCTGATCGAGGCGATGCTGCGCCGGGGCGAACCGGTGGTGGTCGAGCTGCACCTGGGTGCCGGTATCCGCGGCGAGTACACCAGCCAGAACGTCATCGCCGAAGTCGACGGCCGCGAGGAGTCCGACCGCTTCGTGCTGATCGGCGGCCACCTGGACTCCTGGGACCTGGGCACCGGCGCGCTCGACAACGGCGCCGGCATCGGCATCACCATGGCCACCGGCGCGATGATCGCGAAACTTCCCAGGGCA
The DNA here is from genome assembly GCA_019634735.1 of Lysobacterales bacterium. Classification (NCBI taxonomy): domain Bacteria; kingdom Pseudomonadati; phylum Pseudomonadota; class Gammaproteobacteria; order Lysobacterales; species Lysobacterales bacterium. The sequence continues at coordinate 4,807 of JAHCAT010000006.1, forward strand.
CAGCGGCCACGCCACGGCGTCCGGGTGGTCGCCTTCGCCAACGAGGAGCAGGGCGTGCACGGCGGCCGGGCCTATGCCCAGGCCCACGGCGACGACCTGGCGCGCCACCTGATCGGCGCCGAGTCCGACTTCGGCGCAGGCCGCATCTGGCGCTTCGACACGCGCGTGCCGGAACCGATGCTGCCCCTGATGGACCAGGTCGCCGCCGTGCTGGCGCCGCTCGGCATCGAGCGGGGCGGCAACGAGGCCCGCGGTGGCGCCGACCTGAGCGCCATGCGCGAACTGGGCATGCCGCTGGCCGGCCTGCTGCAGGACGGCACGGCGTACTTCGACCACCACCACACCGCCAACGACACCCTGGACAAGATCGACCGCGAGGAGATCGACCAGAACGTCGCGGCCTACGTCTCGCTGGTCTACCTGGTGGCCGAACACGAGGTGCCGGCACCCTGAGCAGACGCCCGGGCACGGACGCCGTGGCGCCCGTGTCCGATCAGCATGGCCTGGACACTCCTGAGACCGCGACTGCGACCGCCGATCTTCGCGCCGTGGTGCCGGTGCGGTCAGCGCAGCAGTGGCGAATCCAGCGTGCGGGCCGGACGACCCAGCACCTGCTCCGCCGCATCGCGCAGGTCGGCGGTGTCGACCCGCCGCTTCGCCATCAGCAGGCGGGTGACATCATCGAAGCTGCGCTCGCCGTCGGTGGCCTCCCTGATCTCGGCATCGAGGTCCATGAAAAGCAAAGTGGCACGGGCATTGACCGCGCCGCCGGCGCGCACCCCGACCAGCGTCCTCACGTTGGCGCTCCAGCGCTCCAGCATCGTCCTGGTGCGCTGGTAGCGGGCCTCGGTGGTGCCGCCGGTGCGGTGCAGCAGTTCGATCGAGTAGAACTCGGCGACACCCTCAGAGATGTACTTGTGTCCCGGCGCGCCGCTGATCCGGCTGATCAGGTGGACGAACTCGTGCAGCAGGGTGCTGGTGCCGTTCTCGCTGATCAGCGGGCGGCCGGAATGCATGTACAGCGAGCGCGGCCCGGACAGTCCGCCCCGCCACATCGCGTCGCCGGCCCCGACCACCAGGATCTTGGGCGGCAGTTCGCCGAAGATGGCGCGCATCTCCGGCAGGGTCCAGCCGATCATCGCCAAAATCTGCTGGCGCGGCATGTTGTCGCCCTTCGGCGCGCCGACCACGATCTCGATGTCGTCGTGCTGCTCGCGCCGGGTGCCGACGTCGCCGGCGATGATCCAGCCGGTCGGACGGGCGAAGCGCACCTCGTCGTTGTCGACCACGAAGCTGCGCGGACGCTCGCCGGCGCGCCAGGGCGTCTCGACATTGGTCCAGCCCTCGGGAAGCACGAAGCGCACCGTGGTGGCGGACCGCGAGTCGGCGCTCATGCGCACCCGCGCCGAGGGAAACAGGTGGTCGCCGCGAACGATGGTCCAGTCGTCGGTGATGCGCGCGTCGTGGCCGCCGTTGCGGCGACGCTTGTCGATCCGGTACTGCCAGCGCAGCTCGCCGCCGGCGCGCGGCGGCGTCCAGACCACCCGGTCGCCGTCGCGCACCACCTCGCCGTCGCCGGCGACCGCGTCGTAGCGGTCGGCCGGCATCGCCAGGTCGAAGCGGCTGGCGCGGCCCTCGCCATTGCGCAGCGCCATGGCGACTTCGGCATGTCCCTGGTCGGGCTGGAAGCGCACCGTGTAATCGACCCTGAAGGTATCCGCCGCGACGGACAGCGGGACGATCAGCAGGGCGAACAGGCAGGACAGCAGACGTGCCGTGGACATGGCGGCTCCATTACCGGGAACGGCCATTGTGCCGCAGCAGCATGAACGCACGGCCAAGCCCGCGGCGGCCCGGCGACGCCCTGCTCAGGCGATGCCGGGCGCGGGGTGCTGGCGCAGGTGCTCGCCGAACAGCACCGCCGCCGCGGCCGCGACGTTGAGGCTGTCGACCGCGCCGCTGCCGGGGATGTGCACGGTCATCGCCGCACCGGCCTGGCGCGCCGGCGACAGGCCCGGACCTTCGGCGCCCAGCAGCCAGAGGATGCGCTGCGGCAGGGCCGCCCGATGCAGGGATTGTCCGCCGCGGACCACGGTGGCGACGGCCAGGAAGCCGGCATCGCGCAACTGCGCCGACCCGGCGGTATCGACGCGCAGCAGGGGCACGTGTTCGGCGCCGCCCTCGGCGACCCGGCAGGCGGCACCCGAAAGGAGCGGTGGCCGCAGGCCCTCGGCGAGCACCGCCGCGACGCCGAAATGCGCCGCCGAGCGCAGGGTGGCGCCGAGATTGTGTGGATTGCCCACGCCGTCCAGCATCACCAGTTGCGCAGGCCCTGCGGGCAGGCCGGCCAGCAGGTCGGCGAGCGCCGGTGGCTCGGCGCGCAGCACCTCGAAGCAGACGCCCTCGTGATGCTGGCTGCCGGTCAACCGCTCCAGATCGTCCGGCGCAACCACCCGGTAGCCGACACGGCGCGCTGCGCAGTCGCGGAGCACTTCCCGCAGGGCGGGGAGGCGGGCCTCCACGAGCCAGACCTTGCGGATCGCCGCCGGGCGCCTGTTGAACACCGCCAGGCAGGCATTGAGGCCGAATACCCGAAGCTCGCGCTGGCGCTGATCCGGTTTCACGATGCGACCTTCTGCGGGCGCGCCATCATGCCAGTTCGTGCCGACCCGCGCGGCCGGGCCTTGCCCGGACGCTCCCTGTGGCCGCTTCGCCGATCGCCCATCCGGACCTGCGCCGGACGGGCGAATCCCGCGACGGCCAGGACGGTCGACACTCACTCCGCGTCGGGATGCCGGCTCGGATGCGAGGCCTGGAAGGCGTCCTGCGCCATGCAGTGGTCGTGGATGCGCAGCACCGTGGTGCAGGCGTCGATGTCGGCGCCGAAACGGCGTGCCGCATACACCGCGGGCACCATCACGCAGTCGGCCAGGGTCGGATGGTCGCCATGGCAGTAGCTGCCGGTCTCGGTCGACTCCACCAGCAACTGCTCGAAGGCGGCGAAGCCCAGGCGGATCCAGTGCTGCACGAAAGCGGCAACTGCCGCGTCGTCGAGGCCGGCCTGCTCCTTGAGATAGCGCTGCACCCGCAGGTTGTGCACCGGATGGGTGTCGGCGGCGAGGGTCAGCGCCAGCGCCCGCACCCGGCTGCGGCCACGGGCATCGGCGGGCAGCAGCCGCGGATGGTCGGGGAAGGTCTCGTCCAGGTATTCCAGGATCGCCAGCGACTGGGTGATGCGCCGCTCGCCGTGCAGCAGGGTCGGCACCAGGCCGAGCGGGTTGACCTCGCGATAGGCCGGCTGGTGCTGTTCGCCACCGTCGCGCACCAGGTGCACGGCAACCGCCTCCCAGGGCAAGCCCTTCAGCGTCAGTCCGATGCGCACGCGCCAGGCGGCGCTGGAGCGCCAGTAGTCGTAGAGCTTGATTCCGTAGGACATGGCCCTCCCCTCCCGTACGTCGACCCGGCGACCTTCGCCGGGCACGGGGCAGAGCATACGCCCGCCCGGGCCGCGGCGCCCGGACGCCCCGGCGAGACGGCGTCGGGCACCCGGCGCCCGGCCGCCGGCTTGCTTCTCGGGGCCGCGTCGCGCGGCGGCCTGCCTCAGGCCTGCTCGATCGCCTGTTCGATGGCGCCGAAGATGCTGCGACCCTGGGCATCCAGCATCTCGATGCGCACGCGGTCGCCGAACTTCATGAACGGCGTTCGCGGCTGGCCATGCTCCAGCGCCTCGACGGTGCGCCTCTCGGCGAAGCAGGACGCGCCCAGCGAGGTGTCCTGGTTGGCGACGGTGCCGGATCCGACCAGGGTGCCGGCCGCGAGCGGCCGAGTGCGCGCGGCATGCGCGACCAGCTGCGCGAAATCGAACTGCATGTCGACGCCGGCCAGCGGCGCGCCGAACCATTCGCCGTTCACGTGGGTGACCAGAGGCAGATGCACCTTGTTGTCGCGCCAGGCATCGCCGAGTTCATCCGGCGTCACCAGCACCGGCGACAGCGCCGAACGCGGCTTGGACTGCAGGAAACCGAAGCCCTTGGCCAGCTCGGCCGGGATCAGGTTGCGCAGGGACACGTCGTTGACCAGGCCGATCAACTGGATGTGGCCGGCGGCCTGTTCCGGGGTCACCGCCATGGGGACATCGTCGGTGACCACCAGCACCTCGGCCTCGAGATCGATGCCGTGCTCCTCGCTGGTCACCCGCACCGGATCGCGCGGTCCAAGGAAGCCGGCGCTGGTCGCCTGGTACATCAGCGGATCGGTGTAGAAGCTGGCCGGCACCTCGGCGCCGCGCGCCTTGCGGACGCGCTCGACGTGCGGCAGGTAGGCGCTGCCGTCGACGAACTCGTAGGCGCGCGGCAGGGGCGCCGCCAGGCGTGCGGCGTCGAGCGCGAATTCGCCCTCTACGCCGCCGTTCTCCAGCGCCATCGCCAGGGCGTTGAGCCGCGGCGCAGCGCTCGCCCACTCGTCCAGTGCGGCCTGCAGGGTCGGCGCAATGGCGGTGGCGCGCACGGCGCGGGCAAGGTCGCGCGAGACGACGATCAGGGTGCCGTCGCGGCCGCCCTCCTTGAGGGATGCAAGTTTCATGGCTGGCTCCTCGGCCATCGGTTGGGTGTGGCGCCCGCCGGCCGAGGCCTGCGCGGGCGGAAGCGGCGGCGCGGGCCGCCGCGGGGCCGGGCGCTCAGCCGCAGCCCTCGACGTAGTCGACCTGGGGCGACAGGCCGATGCGCCACTGCGTGGCGACGCCGGCGGCATCGAGTTCGAAGACCAGCCGGCTGCCGCTGCCCTCCGGGCCCTCGACGATGAAGTACTCGCCCCCTTCCGCATACTTGTGCGGCGCCAGGCTGTGGCGCCCCGCATAGAGCACTTCCAGCGCCTCGCGGAGGTTGCCGTTGCGGCCCCCGCCGGGCGCCTCGTAAAGGTCGCCGGTGACGTCATAGCGGACGAAACGGCCTTGTTCGAGCATGAAGACTACGCGGGACCCGTCGCTGGGCGCCGGATCCGGCACCAGGTAATGGCAGGAGTCGTCCGGGGAAACTTCCCGGTCGGCCACCAGCGGCCGGCCCCAGGAGATCCGCACCGACTCCTGGTCGTCGCCGAAGCGGGCCGGACCGAAGCCGTGGAAGCCGGTCACCTGGTCGGTGCCGGCCGGGATCTCCTCCGCGGGCGTCTCCTCCGGTTCCGGGACCGCCGCGGCCTCCTCGACCGGCGTCGCGGGTGCCGGTTCCGACGCCGGTGCCGGCTCGGGGGCCCGTTCCGGTTCCGGTGCCTGACGGGAGCAGGCGACCAGCGCGGAGAAACCCAGGACGATCGCGAACGTGCCCAGCTTCGATACCATCATCGTGCCTCCGGATTGAAGTGCCGTTGCAGGCCCGCCCAGCAGTGCGTGTAGTCCGACTGGCGCCAGGGCGCATCGAGCGCCTGCCGGACCGGCCGGATCACCTGCCGGGCCTCGAACATGAAGGCCATGGTATCGGTGATGACGTCCGGGCGGGACAGGTCGGCGGCCGAGGCCTTCTCGAAGGTGGCCGCGTCCGGGCCGTGACCGGTCATGCAGTTGTGCAGCGAGCCGCCGCCGGGCACGAAGCCATCGGCCTTGGCGTCGTAAGCGCCGTGCACCAGACCCATGTACTCGCTGGCGATGTTGCGGTGGAACCAGGGCGGCCGGAAAGTGTCCTGGGCGACCAGCCAGCGCGGCGGGAAGATCACGAAGTCCATGTTGCCGACGCCCGGGGTATCGCTGGGACTGGTCAGCACCAGGAAGATGCTGGGGTCGGGATGGTCGTAGCTGATCGAACCGATGGTGTTGAAGCGGCGCAGGTCGTACTTGCAGGGCACGTGGTTGCCGTGCCAGGCGACCACGTCCAGCGGCGAATGGCCGATCCGGGCATGCCACAGATGGCCCTGGAACTTGGCGACCAGCTCGAAATCGCCCTCGCGATCCTCGTAGGCGGCGACCGGCGCCAGGAAGTCGCGGGGGTTGGCCAGGCCGTTGCTGCCGATCGGGCCCAGGTCGGGCAGGCGCAGGAAGGCACCGAAGTTCTCGCACACGTAGCCGCGCGCGGCACCCTCCGGCAGCTCGATCCGGAACCGGATGCCGCGCGGCAGCACGGCGATCTCCTGGGGCTCGACCTCGAGCACGCCCAGCTCGGTGGCGATCCGCAGCCGACCCTGCTGGGGGACCACCAGCAGCTCGCCGTCGGCGTCGTAGAAGAAGCGGTCGGTCATCGACCGGTTGGCCGCGTACAGATGGATGGCGATGCCGCTGCCGGCTTCCGGACCGCCGTTGCCGGCGACCGTGAACAGCCCGTCCACGAAGTCGGTGGGCGCCTGCGGCATCGGCATCGGGTTCCAGCGCAGCTGGTCCGGAGTCACCGGCCCTGTGCCGAAATCGTTGTGGAAGGCCGGGTTGCCTTCGGCGCGATGCTCGAAGGGCGCGAACCGGCCATGTACGGCGGCCGGCCGGATCCGGTACATCCAGGTCCGGCGGTTCTGGTGGCGGGGCGCGGTGAACGCGGTACCGGAGATCTGCTCCGCGTACAGCCCGCAGGGCGCCCGCTGCGGTGAATTGCGGCCGACCGGCAGGGCGCCGGCCAGGGCCTCGCTGCTGAATTCGTTGCCGAAGCCGCTGAGGTAGTCGAGGGTCATGGCGCAGCTCCCGGGGTGGCCGATCAGAGCACGCCGCGGCGCATCTGGTCGCGCTCGATCGACTCGAACAGCGCCTGGAAGTTGCCCTCGCCGAAGCCCTCGTTGCCCTTGCGCTGGATGATCTCGAAGAAGATCGGCCCGATCGCGTTCTGGGTGAAGATCTGCAGCAGCTTGCGCGACTTGGTCTCCGGGTCGGCGTCGATCAGGATGCGGTTCTTCGCCAGGCGGGGCACGTCCTCGCCATGGTCGGGAATGCGCTCGTCGATGACGTCGAAGTAGGTGTCCGGGGTGTTCAGGAACTCGATGCCGGCGGCGCGCATCTTCTCGACGGTCGCATAGATGTCGTCGGTGAAGCAGGCGATGTGCTGGATGCCCTCGCCCTTGTACTGGTCGAGGTACTCGTTGATCTGGCTCTTCGGGTCGGAGGATTCGTTGAGCGGGATGCGGACGATGCCGTCGGGCGCGGTCATCGCCTTCGACACCAGGCCGGTCTTGGCGCCCTTGATGTCGAAGTAGCGGATCTCGCGGAAGTTGAACAGGCGCTCGTAGTAGTCCGACCACTTCTCCATGTTGCCGAAGAAGAGGTTGTGGGTCAGGTGGTCGATGAAGGTCAGCCCGAAGCCGGCCGGCTCGGCATCGACCCCGTCGATGGCGACATAGTCGGCGGCGTAGGGATCCTGCCCTGCGGGCGACAGATAGAGCATGCAGTCGCCGATGCCCTTGACCACCGGCACGGCGATCGCCCGGCTGTCCGGCTTGTGGTCGACCGCCTCGCCGCCATTGCCGAGCACGGTCCGGTGGACCTCGTCGACCGGCTTGCGGAAGCGCACAGCGAAGCCGCAGGCGCAGGGGCCGTGGGCGGCGGCGAAATCGGCGGCGAAGGAATCCGGGTCCTCGTTGACCAGGAAATTGACGCCGCCCTGCCGGTACACCGTGATCGCGCGGTCGCGATGGCGCAGCACCGCCGCGAAGCCCATGCGCCGGAACAGGTCGTGCAGGTCGACGCTGCCTGGCGGCGCCGCGAACTCGACGAACTCGAAGCCGTCGATGCCCATCGGGTTCTCGAAGGTCGTGGGCTGCATGCCGAGGTTGGGTTGCGCGCTCATCGGTATCTCCATCGTTTCGGGGCCGCGGTCGGCGCGGCGGGTCGGGGGCGCGGTGCGGCCGGCGGTTCGACCGCGCGGGCCGCGCTTGCGCGTTCCGGCCGCGACGTTATAGTTTCACTTGAAACCATTTGCAAGGCGCGCCGCACCATGGCCGACTCCCTCGACCTCGACCACTTCCTGCCCTACCGGCTGTCGAGGCTGTCCAACACCATCAGCCAGGCGATCGCCGACCTGTACGTCGAGCGCTTCAACCTGACCGTGACCGAATGGCGGGTGATGGCGGTGCTGGGCCGCGAGCCCGGCCTGAGCGCCGGCGAGGTCGCCCAGCGCACCGCCATGGACAAGGTCGCGGTCAGCCGCGCCGTGGCCCGCCTGATCGCGGCCGGCCGCATCGACCGCGGCACCGCCGACGGCGACCGGCGCCGCTCGGTGCTGCACCTCAGCGACGCCGGACGGCGCATCTACGACCAGGTCGTGCCGCTGGCCCTGGACTTCGAGCAGCGCCTGCTGACGCGCCTTGCCGACGACGACCGCCGGCACCTGCACCATCTGCTCGACCGCCTGGAACAGGCCAGCCAGCAATCCTGACCCGGCTCCGGCCCCCTGTCCGCCGCGAGCCCTGGCCGTCCCGGGTACGCGCCGCGCCCCAGCCGGCGTTCCAGCCGAACGCTGCCGGCAAGCCCGGCGCCCCGGTCCGGCATCGATCCGCATCATGGCAAGCCCCGGCCCTCTCCCCCGGCCCCTCTCCCAGAGGGAGAGGGGAGCAGATCGAGCTCCGCTTTCCGCTTTCCGCTTTCCGCTTTCCGCTTTCCGCTTTCCGCTTTCCGCTTCCCGAGTCCCGAGTCCCGAGTCCCGAGTCCCGAGCAGAGCGCGGCACCGCACTTCTCCCCTCCCCCGCGTGCGGGGGAGGGGCGGGGGAGAGGGCCGCCCCGGCCAGCGCGCGCGCCTGGACCCTGAGCGAAGACGATCCTGACAAGCGCCGCTCAGCTGCCCCGGTGGACCGTGACCGTCTCCAGGCCATGACCGCCCGGACCGGATTCCGCGCGCCACAACCGGTACGCGAACACCAGTCCCAGCGACGAAAGCGCCGTGTAGAACCACATGCTGCCCGCGTAGCCGGCCGGATTCTCCGGCCCGGCACCGGCGCGGTCGTTGAGGAAGCCGACCACGAACGGCACGGTCGCCCAGCCCAGTTGCTGGCACAGGGTCATCAGGGCATAGGCCGAACCCAGCCGCCGGCCGTCGACGATGTAGGCGACCGACGGCCACATCACTGCCGGAATCAGCGAGAACACGCCGCCCAGGGCGAGGATCACCAGCAGCAGGGTGAGCGGCACCTCGGGCCCCCACAGGAACGGCAGCAACTGCACCGACGGCCCCGGCGGCAGGTAGGTGACCGCCAGGAACAGCGGCAGCATCACCAGCGAGCCGACCGCCATGAACAGCGAGCGCCGTCCGACCCTGTCCACCCACAACCCGAACAGGGGCGTGGCGATGATCGCCGCCATCGGCAGCATGCTGCTGAGCAGGCCGGCGGTCTGCCGGTCCATGCCGTGCGCCTGCTGGAAGTAGTCGATCGCGAAGGTGCGGAACGGGAACACCGTCGAGTAGAACACCACGCACAGCGCGACGATGTACCAGTACGAGGCGCTGTAGCTGAACATGCGCCGCAGGTCCAGCTTCTCGACAGGACCGGCGTCGCCCAGGTCGAACCGGCCTTCGGCACGCTTCTCGGCCATCCAGTACAGCAGCCCCGCCGCCAGCGACACGGCGGTGACGGCGGTGGCCAGCCACAGCGGATCCTGCCAGTTGGTGTACAGGGGCGCGGCGAAGCCGGTCGACCAGTCGGCCGAGGCCGAGCCTAGACGGGCGATCGACAGGTTCAGGCCGAACGCAAGGCCCAGCTCCTTGCCCTTGAACCACTTCGCCAGCACCGTGGTGGCGGCGACGATCAGCGGTTCGGCGCCGAGGCCGAGCAGGAAGCGGCCGGACAGGATCAGCTCGTAGCGGTTGGTGGCGGCGGTCAGCGCCGCCGCCAGCAGGCAGATCAGCGCGAACAGGGCTAGCGCGCGCTTGGTCCCCCAGCGGTCGATCAGGATCCCGCAGCCCAGCAAGGCCAGCACGGCGGCGACGTTGTAGGCGGTCGACAGCAGGCCGATCTGCTTGTAGGTGAAGCCCTCCTGCTCGCGCAGCAGGTCGATCACCGGGTTCAGCGCGTCGTAGACGTAGTAGTTGCCGAACATGGCCAGGCTGACGAACAGCAGGGCCAGCCAGCGGTACAGGGGGGTGGGCCGCGGCAGGGCGGACCGGTGGGCTGCGGACGTGTCGATGGCGGGCTTCCTCCTGACCTGCGTGCGCCGCACTTTACCTGCCCGAGCCGGCGCCGGGGGAGCCAGGGCCAGGGCCAGGGCCAGGGCCGGGACTCGGGACTCGGGACTCGGGACTCGGGACTCGGGACTCGGGACTCGGGACTCGGGACTCGAGACCCGGAACCCGGAACCCGGAACCCGGAACCCGGAACCCGGAACTCGGGACTCGGGACTCGGGACTCGGGACTCGGGACTCGGGGTGCGGGATTCGGCGTGCGGCGCTCCTGCGTGGCGAAGGTGCGCGCATCGAGGACGGCAGCGCGCCGCGGCGGCGTGCGCGGCGCGGCCTGCTAGCATGCCTGGTCGCCGCTTCGGCCCGCAGGTCCGCCCATGTCCCGTCGCCTCCGCATCCCGCACACCCTCGTCCTGCTGTTCGCGATCATGGCGGTGGCCCTGGTCGCCACCTGGCTGCTGCCCCAGGGCAGCTTCCAGCAGGAGCCCAATGCGGCGGGCCGGATGATGGTGGTGCCGGGCAGCTACCAGGTGCACGAGGAGCGGGTCTGGCTGTCGCCGACCGCCCTGTTCACCACGGTGCCGCGGGCGCTGGCCGACGCCCAGGCGATCATCTTCTTCCTGCTGATCGTCGGCGGCGCGATCAGCGTGCTGCGCGCGACCGGCATGATCGACGCCGTGCTCGGCCGGCTGCTCAGGCTGATCGGCCACTCGCCGGCGATGCTCATCGTGTTCGGCACCAGCGTGTTCGCGGCCGGCTCGGCGACGCTCGGCGTCTCCACCGAGTACATCCCGTTCGCGGTGGTGCTGATCTCGCTGTGCGTGGCGATGCGCATGGACGCGATGACGGCGATGGGCGTGATGATCTGCGGCTACGGCGTCGGCTACGGCATCGCCTGGACCAACCCCTACACGGTGATGGTGGCGCAGGGCGTCGCCGGACTGCCGCCGACGTCGGGCTGGGAGTACCGGCTGGTGCTGTTCGTGCCGTTCGTGGCGGTCACCGTGCACCACATCTGGCGCTATGCGTCGAAGGTGGCCGCGAACCCCGCGGCGAGCCTGGTCGCCGACGTCGAGAGCGCCCGCCATGCGGCCGCCACTGATTATCCGGCGCTGGACCGCAAGCGTTGGCTGGTGCTGTTGATCACGGTCGCCGGCCTGGTCGCCATGGTCTACGGCATCGCCCGGCACGGCTGGTACCTGACCGAACTGGGCGCGATCTGGCTGGCGGTGGCCATGGCCGCCGGCCTGGTCGGCGGCCTGGGCGCCAGCGAGACCGCCAAGCAGTTCGGCATCGGCGCCTCGGAACTGGCGGTGGTCGCCCTGCTGGTCGGCTTCGCGCGCTCGATCGGCATGATCCTCGAGGACGGCCAGGTGCTGCACACCATCGTGCACGGCGCCTCGATGCCGCTGGCGGCACTCGGCCAGGAGTTGTCCGCAGTCGGCATGCTGGTGCTGCAGACGCTGATGAACCTGTTCATCCCGTCCGGCTCCGGCCAGGCCTTCGCGACCATGCCGATCATGGCGCCGCTCGCCGACGTGGTCGGCCTGGAACGCCAGGTCGCGGTGCTGGCCTTCCAGTTCGGCGACGGCCTGTCCAACATCATCATCCCGACCAACATCGTGCTGATGGCGATCCTGGGCGTCGCCGGCATTCCCTACGACCGCTGGCTGCGCTTCGTTGCGCCGCTGTTCCTCAAGCTGATGGTGCTGGCCGCGGCGGCCCTGGTGGTCGCGGTCTGGATCGGCTACGCCTGAACCCGCTCCGCCGGGCTGCCGTCGCGGGCGGGCGCGGCGGCAACGGTTGACCCCGCTGCGGAATGCTGCCAAGTTCCCAAGTGCAGTGCCTTCCGTCGACGAGGAGTCCGCGCGTTGAAGCGACCGGCCGCCTTGCAGGTCCGCATCCGTGGCCGTGACCCCGGTGCCGCCGCGCGGACCTGTCTGCTGGCGGCCCTCCTGACGCTCGCCGTCCCGGCCCCGGCCGGCAGCCAGCCGGAACCCCCCGAACGCCTGGTGATGGCCGGCGACGCGAACTACCGGCCGTTCCATTTCCTCGATGCGACCGGCGCGGCCGCCGGCTTCGATGTCGAGCTGCTCGCGGCGATCGCGGCGGAACTCGGCACCAGCGTCGACTACCGGCTGGGCGACTGGGGCGAGTCCCTGAGCGCCCTGGCCGACGGCCAGGTCGACATCGTGCCGATGTTCGTCTCCGAAGCGCGCAAGCGGCGCTTCGCGTTCAGCCAGCCCTACCTCACCCGCTACCACCTGGTGTTCGGCCGTGCCGGCGGCGCCTTCGTCGACGATCTGGAACAACTCGCCGGTCGCCGGGTGGCGGTCCAGCATGCCGGGCTCGCCCATGAGGCCTTGTCCGCCCTGCGACCTCGCCCGGTTCTGATCCCCCTGCATGTGGAGTCGGACACGGTCGCGGCGGTCGCGCGCGGCGAGGCGGACTACGCGGTCGCGCCGATGACCATCGGCTACGAAGCGATCCTCGGCCACGGACTGGACCAGGTGGTGGCGCTCAGTCCGCCGGTGCTCAGCCTGGACTACGCGTTCGCGGTCCGGCCCGACCAGGCCGCCCTGGTGCCGGCCATCGACCAGGCCCTGGCCCAGGTCCGCGCGGCGGGCGTCCACGACCGTCTCTATCTGGCGTGGCTGGCGCGCCTGGGCCCCGAGCCGCCCTCGTTCCGTTCCGGCCTGATGCTGGGTATCGCCCTGGGGGTCCCCCTGCTGCTCGCCGCCATCCTGGCGCTGGTGTGGTGGCGCCGCGCGCACCGTCACGCCGAGCGCCACCTGCGCCGCGCCGACAGCGAGGCGGTGCTGCGTCGCGACGCCGAGGCGCGCGTGCACTACCTGGCCTACAACGACCCGCACACCGACCTGCCAAACCGCAACGCCCTGAACCTGGCGCTGACGCAGGCCCTGCCTTCCGCACTGGCCGCCGGGCGTACCGGGGCCCTGGCCCGCATCGACCTGCTGGGGCTGGATCTCGTGCACGCGGTCGCCGGCCATGCGGCGATCGACGCCATGGTCGCCAGCGTCGGGCTCGCGCTCGCCGACACGGGGCGCGACGCCACCGCCTACAGCGTCGGACGCGGGCAGTTCGCGCTGTTGCTGGCCGACGTGGGCGATGGCCATGGCGCCCGCGCGCGCCTGCAGGAGCACCTGGAGCGGGCGTCGCGCCGGGTCCTGATCGAGGGGGTCAGCCTGGAGCCGCGCTTCGCGTCAGGCGTGGCCCTGTTCCCCGACCACGGCAGCGAGGCCAGCCAGGTCCTGCGCGCCGCCGAGATGGCCTGCACGGCTGCGCTCGACCGCGGCGGGCAGGTGCTCCTGTACGGGCCGCGCCTCGAGCCCGACCCGATCAACCTGTCCGTTCTGGCCGAGCTGCGCGATGCCCTGTCCAGCGGCGCCGTCGGCCATGCCCTGCAGCCCAAACTGGACCTGGCCAGCGGCCGGGTGGTGGGCGCCGAACTGCTGGTGCGCTGGCACCATCCCGTCCGCGGCCCGGTGCCGCCTTCGCGTTTCGTGCCCCTGGCCGAACGCACCGGCATGGTCGGCGCCCTCACCCGCTACATGATCGGTCGTGCGGTCGAGCACCTGCAGCGCTTGCGCGACCAGCGCCTGGACATCTCGGTGGCGGTCAACGTCTCGGTCAACGACCTCGCCGACGACGACCTGGTCACCGACCTGCTGGGGCAGGTCGGCGACCTGGGCAACCAGCTCGTGCTGGAGGTGACCGAGACGGACGTCATGCGCGATGCGGACATCGTGCTGGCTTCGGTGCAGCGCCTGCGCCAGCGCGGCATCCGCATCTCGCTGGACGACTTCGGCGCCGGCCACGCCTCGTTCGTCTACCTGCGCCGGATGGCGCCGGACGAACTCAAGATCGACCGCTCGTTCATCACCGAACTGCTCGGCTCACCCGGCGATCAGGCGATCGTGCGCAGCAGCATCCAGCTTGCCCACGTGCTCGGCGCCACGGTCACCGCCGAGGGGATCGAGGATGCCGGCACCCTGGAATGGCTGCGCCAGGCAGGCTGCGACGCCGCGCAGGGCTACCACATCGCCCGGCCGATGGCCCCGGATGCCTTCTACGCCAGCGACCTGCTGCGCACTGCCGCGATGCTGTAGCGGGGGACCGGGGACCGGGGACCGGGGACCAGGGTCCGGGGACCGGGGACCGGGGACCGGGGACCGGGGACCAGGGACCAGGGACCGGGGACCGGGGACCAGGGACCGGGGACCGGGGACCGGGGACCGGGGACCGGGGACCGGGGACCAGGGACCGGGGACCGGGGACCAGGGACCAGGGACCAGGGTCCGGGGACCGGGGACCGGGGACCAGGGACCGGGGACCGGGGACCAGGGACCAGGGACCGGGGACCGGGGACCGGGGACCAGGGAACAGGGACCAGGAACGGGAACCTGGGAGCAGGAGGCAGGAGGCAGGAGGCAGGAGGCAGAGAGCCTATTCGCGAGCGGGCCGCGGCACCGCACTTCTCCCCTCCCCCGCCTGCGGGGGAGGGGCGGGGGAGAGGGTAAGCGGGTTACCTGGATCTGAGTTCAGGGAACGGGGTAGACGTAGCTGGCGCCCACGCCCAGCGGAATGCCGAAGCCCCAGAACAGCAGCAGGAAGCCGGTCCAGACCACCAGCAGGGTGACCGAGAAGGGCAGCATCAGCGCCAGCAGGGTGCCGATGCCGGCGTTCTTCACGTAGCGCTGGCAGAACACCACGATCAGCGGGAAGTAGGGCAGCAGCGGGGTGATGATGTTGGTGCTGGAATCGCCGACGCGGTAGGCGGCCTGGGTCAGGTCCGGGGACACGCCGAGCTGCATCAGCATCGGCACCATGATCGCGCCGATCAGCGCCCACTTCGCCGAAGCCGAGCCGACCACCAGGTTGACCATGCCCGACAGCAGGACGATGCCGATCAGGGTCAGCGCCATCGGGAAGCCCATCGCCTGCAGCCAGTTGGCGCCCTTGATCGCCAGCAGCGCGCCCAGGTTGGACTGCCCGAAGGCGTAGATGAACTGCGCCGCGAAGAAGGCCATGACGATGTAGTAGCCCATGCCGCTCATCGCCTTGCTCATGCCGGCGATGATGTCGCGGTGGTTCTTCACGGTGCCGGCGGCATAACCGTAGACCACGCCGGGAATCAGGAACAGCACGAAGATCAGCGCCACGATCGACTGCATCAGCGGCGCGGCCGCCACCAGCAGCGGGTTCTGGCCGGCGGTGACCTGGTCGGGCCGTGCGGCCCACGGCGTGCCTTCCGGCAGCAGGGTCAGCACGAAGGCGGCGATCGCCACGCCCATGGCCAGCAGCGACCAGCGCAGGCCGCGCCGCTCGCGCGGCTCCAGCGGCTGCATCGAGGGCAGCTGGCTGGTGTCGCCGTCGACCGCCGTGGCGGTCAGGCGCGGCTCGATCACCCTGTCGGTCAGGAACCAGCCGACCAGGATGATCAGGAAGGTCGAGGCGGTGGTGAAGAAGTAGTTGTTGAGCGGATTGACCTGGACCGAGGGGTCGATGATGCGCGCCGCCTCCTGGGTCAGGCCGGCGAGCAGCGGGTCCAGGCTGGACGGCACGAAGAAGGTCGCCGAGAAGCCACCGGAGACACCCGCGAAGGCCGCCGCGATGCCGGCCAGCGGGTGGCGCCCGGCGGCGTAGAAGATCACCGCGCCCAGCGGGATCACCAGCACGTAGCCGGCGTCGACCGCGACATGGCTGAGCACGCCGACCGCGATCAGCATCGGGGTCAGCAGCATCTTCGGGGTGACCGACAGCATCGAGCGCAGTCCGGCGTTGATGAAGCCGGTGTGCTCGGCGACGCCCAGGCCGAGCATCGCGACCAGGACCACGCCCAGCGGCGCGAAGTTGACGAAGGTGCGGACCATGTCCGCCATGAAGGTGGTCAGGCTGGCGCCGGCCAGCATGTTGCGGATCTGGATCGGGTCGCCGGTGCGCGGGTCGACCTCAGCGAACTGCATGCTGGCGAAGATCGCCGACAGCACCCAGACGATGATCATGGCGATCAGGAACAGCATCGCCGGATCGGGCAGCTTGTTGCCGACGCGCTCGACGCCGTCCAGGAAGCGGGTCACGAAGCTGCGGCGCACCGGTGCCGGCACGGGTTCGGGGGTGTTCATGGCGCGGATCCCTCCTTCAGGCCAGCGGGCATCCTACCGCAGCGGCCCGCTGCCGGCGGCCGCCGTCCGCCGGGCGAACCAAGGCGGCGGGCAGGCGCGCGACCCCGCTACCCGGCGATGTGCCGGATCACGGCCAGGGTTCGCTCCAGTGCGCCGCGCTCGGCAGCGATCAGGGCCGCGCCGCGCCGGCCCATGTCGGCGCAGCGCGCCGGATCCTCGAACAGTTCGATCACCGCCGGCGCCAGGCCCTCCGGGCCGTCCACGCGCAGCGCGGCGCCCGCCTCGAGCAGCAGGTCGGTGACTTCGGCGAAATTGAAGGTGTGCGGACCGACCACGATGGCGCGCCCGGCCAGCGCCGGCTCCAGCACGTTGTGGCCGCCGATCGGCTCCAGCGAACCGGCCACGAAGGCGACATCGCAGGCGGCGAAGAAGGTCATCAGCTCGCCCAGCGAATCGGCAACGAAACACTGGGTGCCGGGCTCCGCGACCTGGTGCTCGCTGCGGGTGCGCACCTGCAAGCCGGCCGCTTCCGCCGCGTTGGCGACGGCGCGGAAGCGTTCCGGATGGCGCGGCGCCAGTACCAGCAGGGCGTCCGGAAAACGCTGCAGGACCTGGGCATGCGCAGTCAGCACGGCCTGCTCCTCGCCCTCGTGGGTGCTGGCCGCGACCCAGATGGGGCGGTCGGCGCCGGCCTGCGCGCGCCAGGTCGCGCCCGCGGTCACGGTCGCCTCCGGCAGCTCGTAGTCGAACTTGAGGTTGCCGACCATGGCCAGGCGCTCGGGCTGCGCGCCAAGGCTGAGGAAGCGATCGTAATCGGTCTGCGACTGCGCGGCGATGAAGGTGGCCGAACGGATCGCCTCGCCGGCCAGCGGCTGCACCGGGCCGTAGCCGCGCAGCGAGCGCTCCGACAGACGGGCATTGGCGATCACCACCGGGATGCCGCGGCGTCGGCAGATGAAATACAGGTTGGGCCAGATCTCGGTCTCCATGATCACCGCCAGGCGCGGCCGCACGCGGTCCAGGAAGCGCCGCACCGCGGCCGGGATGTCGTAAGGCAGGTAGACGTGGAAGATGCTGTCCCCGAACACCTGGCGCAGACGCTCCGACCCGGTCGGGGTCACCGTGGTCACTACCATCGGCCAGTCCCGGTAACGCTCGCGCAGGGCATGGATGAGCGGGATGGCAGCGTTCAGCTCGCCCACCGACACCGCATGCACCCAGATCGAATCGGTCGGGAAGCCCGGGCGCGGGAAATGGCCGAAACGCTCCGACCATCGCTGCAGATAGCTGCGCAGCTTCAGGCCGCGCACCAGCAGGCGGTACAGGATGATCGGCGTCGCCAGGTAGATGAAAGTCGTGTAGACCAGGCGCAGCAGCAGCAGGCGCAGGCGGGTCGGCCAGGAGTGCGGCTGCTTGATCGGTGTCGGGCCGGGCATGTGGGGATTCTAGCGGGCTGGGGACTGGGGACCGGGGACCGGGGACCGGGGACCGGGGGCGGGAGATCGCGGCCAGGGCGGGGGATCGGGGGCCGGGCAGTGGGGTCGTGCGGACCTTGGCACGGAGATCGGCAAGAGGGATGGCAGCGTGGCAGCGTGAGGCCAGCGCAATGGGGGGAAGGGGCGTGGCCATTCTGCTCCCGCCGACGGCGGGTGGATGAGAGAGGCGGCGGCGCGCGTCTTGATCCGGGGCGCGGCAGACGTCGATGCGCGCGCCGCGCGTGCGGGTCCGTGCGCGTGGCCGCCGGCGGGGGCGCAGGTCATGGGGGCGACGGCGCCTACAATGCCGCCATGGACTGCCGCCTGTTCGCGACGTGAGCGCCGCCCCTGCCCTGCGCCTGCCCTTGCGCCTGCTGGCGCCGTGGCACTGGCCGGCCTGGCTGGGCCTGGGCCTGGTCTGGCTGATCGGCCGGTTGCCGTGGCGGCTGGCCCTGCCGGCGGGTGCTGCGCTCGGCACGGCACTGCGCCCGCTCATGACGGCACGGCGTCGCATCGCCCGACGCAATCTCGCCCTGTGCTTTCCCGATCTGCCGGCTGCCGAGCGCGAGGCCCTGCTGCGCGCCCACTTCGCCGACCTGGGGCGGATGCTGGCCGAGTTCGCGCTGAGCTGGATGGCCAGCGACCGCGCGTTCGCGCGCATTCCCTGTCGCCTGCGCGGACTGGAACACCTGGCCGCCGTGCAGGCGAAGGGCCGCGGCGCCCTGCTGGTCGGCGGCCACTTCAGCCACCTCGAGCTGTGCGCCCGCCTGGTCGCGCAGCAGGTGCCGCTGGCCGGCCTGTACCGCGAACACGGTTCGCCGGTGTTCGAATGGGCCGTGAAACGTCGCCGCCTGCGCTACGCACAGGCGATGTTCGGGCGTCGCGAGCTGCGCGCCACGGTGCGCCACCTGCGCGCCGGCGGCACCTTGTGGTACGCCCCGGACCAGGACATGCGCGGCAAGGACAGCGTGTTCGCCCCGTTCTTCGGCGTCCAGGCCAGCACCATCACCGCAACGCACCACCTGGCGCGCCTGTCCGGCGCTGCCGTGCTGCCGTTCTCGCACCGGCGACTGCCCGGATCGGCCGGCTACGAACTGCAGATCGGCGCGCCGCTCGCGGATTTCCCGTCGGCCGACGAGGTCGCCGACACCGGCCGCGTCAACACGGCGATCGAAGCCATGGTGCGTGCCGCACCCGAGCAGTACCTGTGGATCCACAAGCGGTTCAAGACACGGCCTGCGGGCGAGCCCGGCGTCTATTGAGGCGGGGACCGGGGACAGGGGACCGGGGACCGGGGACGAGGGATCAGGGCAGCGGGATGCGTTTCGCGCTGGGCGCGTTGTCGTCGTCTCCCACGCAAGCGATGAGAAGGCGAGTGTCGTCGCCCGCATGGCAGGGGCCTGGAACTCGGCTCCCAAGTCCGGGTGCGAATCACGGATGCCGGTGTCGACTTTCCCGGTTCCGGGTCCCATGTCCGAAGTCCCGTGGGCCGAGTCCCCGGTCCCCGGTCCCCGGTCCCCTGTCCCCTGTCCCCGGTCCCGAGTCCCGAGTCCCGGGTCCCGGGTCCCGAGTCCCGGCATCAGGCATCAGGCATCAGGCCGCGTCGTGATGGATCAGGGCCTGACGATGGAAGCGGATCACGAAGCAGGCGCCGCCCTGGGCATCGGGTGCGTCGCGGTAGTCGAGGTCGGCACTGTTCGCCTGGCACAGTTCCCGGCACAGGTACAGGCCCAGTCCGGTGCCGCCGGTACCGGCGCCGGTGGTGTAGAACGGCTTGAACGCCTGCTCGACGCGATCGGCGGGAATGCCGCGCCCGTTGTCCGCCACCGAAAGCGTCAGTGCGCCATCCTCGGCGGCCTTGAGCGACACGGTGATGCGCAGGGGCCGCTCCGGATGGCGGCCGTAGTTGAGGCTGTTGCCCAGCAGGTTGCCGACCACCTGCTCCAGGTGCACCGGGTCGAACAGCACCTCGCAGGCGCGGCCCGGCGTGCGTATCACCAGCTCGTCGCCCTCCGGCAGCCGGGTCAGGCGGAACTCGTCCAGGTAGCGGGTCAGCCAGGTCTCCAGCTCGACGGTCTCCGGCTTGGCGCGCTCGCGCTTGGCGAGGTCGAGCACGCCGCGCACGATCCGCTCCAGCCGCTGGCCGTGCTTGTCGATGATCTCGACCAGGCGCCGGTCGCGCGCCGGCAGGTCCTTGGATTCACCCAGCAGTTGCCCTGCCTGCTGGATCGCCGCCAGCGGATTGCGCAGTTCGTGGGCGATGCTGGCGCTCAGGCGGCCGAGCGTGTCCAGGGTCAGCTCCTCGGCGCGCAGCTCGAGCAGCCGGGTGTCCTCCAGGAACACCACGGTCAGGCCGTCGCTCTCGGCGAACAGGCGCAGGAAACGCGCCAGCGCCGGATCGCCGCCCTCGTTCAGCGCCGTGTGGCTATGCGGTTGCTCGCCGCTGGTGCGCCAGCGCTGCCAGGCTTCCGCCAGCGGCACGCTGTACTGGCCGACCGGCGCGACGCCGCGCCGTCGGGTTCCGAGCAGGCGCCAGGCCGATTCGTTCATGCGCTGCACGCGGCCCTCGCGATCGAGCACCAGCACGCCGGTGCGCATGCGTTGCACGATCAGGTCGTTCAGCCGGTCCAGGTCGACCAGCTCGGCGCCACGCCGCTCCGCCAGCGCCTCGGCCAGGCGTGCGCGACGACCCATCAGCGAGGCGACCGCCGCGACCACAAAGCAGACCACGCTGATCGCGGCGGCGTTCGCAGTGACGTGTTCCATGGCGCCACCGCCGATGCCGTGCGAGAACACCGCACCCAGCATGGCGATCACCGCCAGCGCCGCGGCGCCCATCGCCAGCCGCACCGGCAGGTAGTTGGCGGTCGCCGCCAGCGACACCAGCAGCAGCAGCGGCACGGTGGATTCCAGGCCACGGGTCAGCAGCATGGCCAGGGAGATCGCCACGATGTCGATGAGCAGGCCCAGCACCAGTTCGACCGCGCCGCTGATCCTCTCGTTGAGCGCGTACAGGGTCAGCACCAGGCCGGCGCCCAGGTAGCAGATCGCCAGTGCGCGGGTCACGTGCAGGTCGCCGAAGCGCACCCATTCGCGGTCGTAGGCGCCGAAGGTCAGCGCCACCGCCAGCAGGCCGAGCAGCAGGCGGTAGGCGCGCAGGTAGTACAGCTCGCGCCGCTGCGGTGCGGCGATCTGGCCTGCCTGGACCATGTCCATGAAGGTGGCGACCAGGCTGTTGCGCCGCTGTTCCATCGTCGCTCCTTTGCTGCCCTGCGCTGGCGGCACAAGCATAGCCGCATGGCGGCAACCGCGACCAAGCGGCCGCGCGGCGTGAATCCGCCGTTGGCACCCTGGGGGCGGCTGCGACGCGAACGGCGGACACCGGCTATGCCGGCGCCGCCCGGCGTGCAGGTCAGGCCGGGATGCGGACGGGGCGCGGCGCGGTCCTGGCGCCGGCGGCCGGCCAGCGGGCCTGGATCCAGGGCAGCACGCACTCGGGCGACAAGGGGCGCGCCACCAGGTAGCCCTGGGCCAGGTCGCAGCCGGCATCGACGAGCAGATTCATGGTCGCCTCGTCTTCGACGCCCTCGGCGGCGACCCGAAGACCCAGGCTGTGGCCCAGATCGATGATCGATTTCACCACGGCCCGCGATTCGTGCGAGCGGGTCGCCGAAGAAACGAAGGACCGGTCCACCTTGACCTCCGAGAACGGCAGCCGGACCAGTTGCAGCATGGACGAGAACCCGGTCCCGAAATCGTCGATCGACAACTGGAAGCCCTTCATGCGCAGACGGGTCAGCAGGCCCAGGGAAGCGACGGGGTCGTCCATCGCCGCCGTTTCGGTCAGCTCGAAGATGACCTCGGCAGGCACCAGGCCGGCCCGCTCGCAACGCGCCGATACCCGCTCCACGAAGCCAGTGTCCGACAGGGTGCGGGGCGACAGGTTCACCGACAGTTGGGGCTGCAGGCCGGGTTCCAGGGCCGAGGCCGGCAATGTGTCGCGCAGGCGCGCATACCAGTCCAGCGCAATGTCGAGCACGCAGTCGGTGAGGCCGTCGACCAGGCCCAGCCGTTCGGCCATGGGCACGAAACGCGCCGGCCCGATGGTGCCAAGCACGGGGTGCTGCCAGCGCACCAGCGCCTCGAACCCCGCCAGCTTTCCGCTGCCGCAATCGATCTTGGGCTGATAGGCCACCGAAAGATCGCGTTCGGCAATGGCATCGGCGAGATCCTCGGCCAGGGACTGGTCGGCACCGGCCTGTTCCGGACACGGCTCGGTCGATCCCCCAGCGGCAGGGCACTCGCCCGCATCCCGCAACAGCGCGCGAAGCTGCGCAGGACGGAATGGCTTGCACAGGATGCCGGCGATCGCCAGGCCCAACTCCCCTGCGGTGCGGCTGGCGGCCTCCAGCACCCGGCAGTCGAGCCCGCTGACGATCACCAGGCGCGCGCGGCAGCCCACCTGCGCCAGCCGCTCGATCACCTGCACGCCATCCATTCCGGGCAGCACCAGGTCGAGCACCAGGTGGTCGGGGCGGAACTGCGCCAGCGCGTGCAGGAACGCCTCGCCGTCGCCGGCGCATTGCACCTCGAATCCGGCCGAAAGCGCGATCTGTCGGATCGTCCCGGCGACCAGGGCGTCGTCGTCCAGCACCAGCAGTCGTTGCGCTTTCATTGCGTCGTTCCAGGGGAGGGGCAGGCGTCCAGCACCAGGCGCAGCTTGCGGGCCAGGTCGGCCCGGCGGTAGGGCTTGCTCAGCAGCACCACGTTCGCCTCCAGGCGACCGTCGAGACTGAGTGCGTTCTCCGGAAAACCAGAGGCGTACAACACCGGCAGGGCCGGGCGGAGGTCGCGCGCGGCGGTCGCCAGTTGCCGGCCATCGAGCCGACCCGGCATCACCACGTCGGTGAACAGCACATCGATGTCCGGAGCCTGCCCGAGCAGCGCCAGCGCCTCGCTGCCCGACGCCGCGACCCGCACGCGGTAGCCCAGGGCCAGCAGTTGCTCGCGGGCGTATTCGCGTACCAGGTCGTCGTCCTCGACAAGCAGCACGCATTCGCCGGAGCCACGGGCCGGTGGCTCGGCGGGCACCGGAAGCGCGCGCGGTTGCCCGGCGACGGCATCGGCGCGCGGCAGGTAGACCCGCACCGTGGTGCCGACCCCAGCTTCGGAGTACACCGCGACATGGCCGCGCGACTGTTTCACAAACCCCCAGACCATCGACAGGCCCAGACCGGTGCCGTGGCCGCGCTGCTTGGTCGTGAAGAACGGCTCGAAGACACGGGGCAGGTCCGCCGGTGCGATGCCGCACCCGGTGTCGGTCACCGCCAGCAGTACGTGGTCGCCCGCCTGCACGCCAGGGTGGCCGGCCGCGTAGTCGGCATCCAGGAAGACGTCGCTGGTCTCCAGCAGCAGGCGGCCGCCCGCCGGCATCGCGTCGCGCGCGTTCAGGCACAGGTTGAGCAGCGCGTTCTCCAGCTGGCCGGCGTCCGCCAGGGCGCACCAGCGCGCGGGCGCGCCGGCGACCGTGATGTCCACACCGCCGCCCAGGCTGCGCCGGAGCAGGGGCAGCATGCCCTGGACCAGCGCCGCCACGTCGATGCGGGTCGGCGCCAGCGGCTGGCGCCGGCCGAACGCCAGCAGCCGGCTGGTGAGCTGGCCGCCCAGGTCGGCCGCGGCGCCGATCATGCCGGCCAGTTCGGCCAGGTCCGGGCGCTCGCCGGCGAGCGCCTCGGTCAGCAGCTCGGCGTTGCCCTGCATGACGGTGAGCAGGTTGTTGAAGTCGTGGGCGACGCCGCCGGTGAGCTGGCCCAGCGCCTCGAGCCGCTGCGACTGCGCAAGCTGCTCCTCAAGCCTGCGACGCTCGGTGATGTCGACCGCCATGACGATGCGCGCCGGTCGCCCGGCGTAGACGATGTCGTCGGCGTGCACCTCGGCCAGCAGGGTCTCGCCATCGCGGGACAGGTGGGTCCACACGCCGGCATTGACCATGCCTTCCCGGCGCGTGGCGTCGAACGCCGCCAGCCGGGCACGGTCGCCGACCGGCCGGATGTCCTCGATGGTCATGGACAGGAACTCGCGTTCGCTCCAGCCATAGCGCTCCACGGCGCGGCCGTTGACCTCCAGGAAGCGCAGCGACTCCAGGTCGTACACCCACATCGGATGCGGATTGCGCCGGAACAGCAGCCGGTACTTCTCCTCGCTGCGGCGCACCGCCTCCTGCGCGTCGCGCCTTGCGGTGATGTCCATCCGCACCAGCACCGCGCCATCCCCGGCGCCCGGCGGAACCGGCCGCCCGACCAGGCGCAGCCAACGCTCTTCCACGCCGTCGGGCCACGCGTACTCGATGTCGAACGCGCCGCGGCGTCCGGTCAGCAGTTCCACCACGGCATCCGCCGCTTCCCAGGCCGAGGGCGGCACCACGCCCTCCCCATGGTGGAGGTAGTGGGCGACGAAGTCGTCGCCGCGCGCAGGCGGATCCGCGATGCCCAGGCCGGGCGCATTGCTGGCCACGACCCGGCCCTGGCCATCGACCAGCACGATGTCGGCCGGAATGGCATCGACCATGGCGGCCAGAGGCCCCGCCGGACTGCCGTCGGGCGTGCCGGATGGGGCGCGGCCGGCGGGCCGTCGACGGGTGCGGGCCGGCAGCCGCGCCCCAAGCGGGCCGGGCCGGCACCCCTCGGGCGGCGGCTGCGCGCTCACCAGGTCACCTGCACGACGACCACGCCCGCATAGTGACCGGCGCGCGCCAGCGGCTGCGGCGGCAGCCGCCCGTGGACGGTATGCGCGCTGCCGGTCGGTCCGGCGCTGCCCGCGACCACCTGGCTGCCGCCGCTGCCGTCGCCCCACGGAATGCTGCGCAGCGGATCGACATACAGGCCGAACAGCAGGCTGTCCGGACCACTGGTCATTTCGTGCAATCCCCCCGGCCCGGTGCCGGGCACCAGGGCGATGCTGTAGGCGGTGGTTTCCGCGCAGTTCACGGTCAGGGTTCCGGCACTGTCGACCGGGGCGCCGGACAGGGGATTGACCGGACCGAAGGCGAGGCCCGTCGCCGACACCACGCAGGCCGCCTGCAGGGGTGGCACGCAACCGGCCAGCAGCAGGCCGAGCAGCCGTGCCGGTCCGTCCGGCAGCAAGGGCATCATGCGCATTCCAGAATCTCCTCGATGACGGCGAGCTCGTCCTTCCACTGCAGCGTCGGCAAGCGGACCTGGCAGGTCGCGCCGGGCCAGCTCAGCACCAGGGCATCGGGTGCCACGTCGGCGGCCAGCTCGAGAAACAGTTCGCCCTCGAAGCCCAGCACCGAGTCCCCGGCCAGTCCGGCGCCGCGCACCGCCGCACCCGGCGGTGGCACGGCGCCGCCGGGCAAGGCGATGCGCAGGGACAGCCAGCGCACACGCGTCGCCGCGAAATCCGCTGTCACCACCTGGCGACGCCCGGGCACCACATCGAGGGCGGCATGGCCGGTGCGCAGCGACAGCGGCAGGTCGGCGCCTTCCAGCGCGACCCGGTTGCGCTGGAACGGCCGCAGGCCCGGGACCAGGGCGACGCCGTCGTCGCCGGTCACCGCCACCACGCGGTTGTCGCGCAGCACGCGCACGCCGGCCTGCGGCACCCGGACCAGGGCATAACTGCCGGTCTCCGGTCGGGCCAGATGGACGCCGCCACCGGCCAGCAGCACGCTGCCCGTCAGGCCGGCCTGCAGCGAGGTGGCGCCGTCCAGGTCGTGGAAGCCGGCGACCTGCGCCTGGGCACGCCGGCCACGCCACAGGGCGCTGCCGGACAGCGAATCGCGGTGGCCGCCGGCCTCTGCATCGAGTCGCCAGGCGACGCCGGTGTCGTCCGGCCAGGGCGACTGCACACCGGCACGCAGGCCGGTGCGTTCGCCATCGTGATGGACGCCCGCGCGGCCGTGATAGCCGCGGCCGAACGGCACGCTCAGGACCAGGCTGGCGCGCAGGTCGTCGCTGCCGTCGAGCGGGTGGGAAACCGAGACCAGCAGTTGCGACCAGTGCCACAGCCGCAGGTTCAGGCCCAGGGTCGCCAGGCGCTGGTCGTCCAGCGCGCGCTGGCGGCGCTCCAGCAGCGACAGCGAAAGCGACACGGTGTCGCTCACCCGCCAACCCAGCCAGCCCTGGGTGAGGCGCTCCGGCGCCTGGCCCGGTTCGTCCCAGGCGAGGCTGGAGAAGCCGTCGTCAGCCTGCCAGTGGCGAAGCCCGAACGACAGCGCGCGGCCGCGCCAGGCATAGCCCAGCAACCAGGCCAGCCCCGCCCCGTCATCGTCGCGGCTGGCCGCCACGGCCGCCTCCAGCATGCCGCGCGCACCGGCCTGCCAGGCCAGCTCTGCACCGACCAGGCCACCCTCCTCGCGCACCTGCACCTGGCCACCCACGGTCAGCCGGTCGCTGATGCCGCGGCGAAAGCGGGCGCTGGCGAAACGCTCGCCATAACGGTCGCCCTCGCCCAGGTAGTCCAGGCGCAGCCGTCCGGCCTCGGCGCTCCAGTCGACCAGTCCCGGACGCAGCAGGCGCGGGTCGACGAACACCGGCGCGCTGGTCACCGACTGCCGACCCAGCGCGTCGGTCACCACCACGCGCAGCTCGCCGTTGGCGGTGTGCGCCGGCAGGTCCTCGATGCGGAACGGACCGGGTGCGATCTCGCTGCGCAGGGCGAGCTGCTGGTCCAGGTACAGCTCCACGGTGGACGGCAGGCGGGCGCTGCCCTCCACAGCCAGCAGCGGCCGGGTGTTGAAGTAGGGGTTGGTCTCGAAATCGGAGCCGATGCGCACGCCGCCATAGCGCACCGGTGGGAGCAGCGCGGAATCGCCGCCGATGGCGTCGCCGACGGTCAGCGACATCATCCGTTCCGGCCAGTCGAACTGGCAGCGGCTGTCGCCGCGGCGCAGGGCATCGCCGCGGTTCGACACCAGCAGGCCGCTGCCGCAGGTGGCGCGACCGGCCGACAGCGCGGCATCGAGCGCGGCGCCCAGCCTGCCGGGACTGCCAGTGGCATGCGCATAGCCCAGGTCGTAGCCGATCACCGCCGACAGCCCGCCCGGTGGCGGACCGGGCCGGAAGTCGTCGGCAAGGTCCATGCGCTGTGCCGGCAGCCGGTCCGGGTCGACCTCGAAGGCCAGGCGAAGCTGGGTGGTGTCCAGGTTCGGCGTGCCGACGGCAAGGCTGTCGAGTGCGATCGGCTCGCCGGGCCGCGCGCCGGGGGGCGGACGCACGCCGGCGGCCTCGAGCAGGCCCGGCGACAGCCACAGCCGGCCCCCGGATTCGCTGACCGCGTGCACGCCAGACACCGGCCGACCGTTGATCTCGACATCGAGCAGCCACGCCACGGCATCGGCGGGCGGCGCGGCCGGCTCCGTGACCGCCGGCGCGACCACGGGCGCAGGCTCGGCCGCTGCCGGCGGCGGCGCCACCCAGCCGGTGCTGGCCTGCGTTTCCGGACGCGAGCGCACCGGCGGCGGTGCCGGCGGCGTGGTCGTGACCACGACTGCCGACGCGGCGGCCGGCTGCACGTCGAGACGGCCCGTGGATTCATCGACCACCAGGCGGTGGCCAGCCAGCGCGGTTTCCGGCACGAACCATTCGCCCTGGTGCGAGATCGCCGGCACCTGCGGCACGGCGATGCCGAGCAGGCCCAGGTCCAGGCGCCGCAGAAGCCGGCGGCCGTCGGCGTCGACCAGGACCAGGACCACCAGGCCGGCATCGGCGCCGCCGATGCTGGCGGTAAGCCACAGCTCGCGCGGCCCAGTCTGCGCCTGCGCCTGCGCGACGGCGACCGCGCAGAGCAGGCCCAGCAGCGGCCGGGCCAGCGCCACGGCCAGCCGGGAAGGGACGCGCTTCATGGCCATCACTCCAGGCGGAGGGCCGTCTGGCGCTCGTTGCCGCCCTCGCTCAGTCCCAGGCGAAGGGTGTCGGGCACCGCGCTTTCGACCGGCAGCCGCCAGCGCGTGCTGGCGCCGGGGAGGACGTAGTGGGGGCGTTCGGAGCGCGCCAGTTCGTTGCCGGCGCTGTCGAGCAGACGTACGCGGGAGAAGCGGGCATGTCGCGCGCCGTCGTTGCGGGCCTGCAGCAGCACCGCACCGGTGCCGTCGCGGCTGGCCTGCCAGGCGAGCTCGGGCGGCGCACCGCGAGCGGCACCGTCGAAGAATATGGGGACGCTGAATTCCATGATCGTACGCACCCCCACGAAGTCCGGGGGCGCAGGCTGCGGCAGTTCGCGGATACGCAGCCGATAGGCACGCTCGCGGTCGCGGGGACCGGCGGTCAACCCGACCCGCAGACGCTGGGTCGCACCCGGCTCCAGGCTGAGCATGCGCGGCACCACCAGGGCATCGGTGGCGGGCTCGAGGACGTCGCCGTCCGGACCCTGCCGCCAGTGCATGAGATCGACCTGCAGGCGCAGCACCTCGGCGCGCGGGTTGCGCACCGACAGGTCGCCGGCCTGGGCGCCGGCGGCCACCTGCAGCCGGATCGGCTGGATCTCCACGGCCTGTGCGCCAAAGGCGCACAGGACGAGGAGCAGGCCCGGAAGCAGCCGGCGCCAGCCGCCGGGCGCCTGGACGACCGGCTGTTCCGGACCTGCGGCCATCAGAATTCCACCGTCGCCGTGATGGTGTCGGCGTAGCTGCCCACCAGGGCGGTGGACTGGCTGGCGAACACGCGACCGTAGACGGTGACGTTCTGGTTGGCACCGGTGCCGACGCCGTCGACGGTGTCGGACACGTCGCCCCAGATCTCCTCGCGCAGCGCGTCGCTGAACAGGCCGTAGGACAGGGTGGCGTTCTCGGTGTCGTGGTCCATGGCGCGGGCCGCGACGTTGCCACTGGCGCCGGCGCTCAGGCCGATGCTGTAGGCGGCACCATTGGTGCAGGTCACCGAGATCGTGGACGAGCCATCGACCGCGGTGCCGACGACCGGGTTGTAGTCGCCGAAGTTCAGGTCCGACGCGTTGATGCTGCACGCGGCGATGACTTCGGCGCTGACCTGGAAGTCGTCGCCGGCGGTGCCGGCCTGGGCCAGGGAAGCGCAGCAGACGGCGGCCACGGCGGCGGCCAGGGAGGTGCGGATCAGGTTCATGGTGAGGCTCCTTGCTTCGTGGAAAACGCACCCGTGCCGGGTGCAACGGCGCACGAAAGACAGAGTTCGCCCGAGCGGAGCCTGATGCCGGGGCGAACGGGACTGACCCGGGGCCCTGGAGGCGTTCCGCGCTGCGTTCGGCGGTCCCGCTACCGTGGGCCCGGGATGACCCGGGCCGTTAGGCCGGTGACTTTGCGTCCCCACCTTTCGATGGGTTTGCCTTTGTCGTGCGGGTGCCATGTTGCGCTGCCGCGGCGACAGCGACTGAGTGTGAAGTCACGCTTCACAAATGTTTGCAGAACGTGCATTCGTCCTGCCGCAGCCCAGTGGCGCCCGTCGATGGGCAGCACGCCCCGATTGCGCGATCATGGCGTCCGCACTCCCCAAGGCATGCGCGTCATGGCCGACGATGCCGACCTGACCCTGCTGCTCGACCAGGCCGCGCGCGGCGATACCGCCGCCGGCGCACGGTTCTTCCGGGCCACCTGCGACGAACTGCGGCGGATGGCGCAGCGGCAGTTCCGTGGCGAGCACGGCAGCCACCTGCTGCAGGCCACCGCGCTTCCTCCTCGGCCAGCGCGGCGGCAAGCCCAGCGATGACCTGGCGCCTGGAACCTCGAACAGCGTACTCAAGCAAGCCGCCCAGAAGAGGTCACCCCATGCGTTTTGCCATCGTCATCGAAAAGGCCGAAGGCAACTGGTCGGCCTACGTGCCCCACCGTCCAGGCTGCACTGCCACCGGTGAGACGGTAGCCGCCGTGGAAGCCGGAATCCGGGAGACGATCGGGTTCCACGCGGAAGGCCTCAGGGCGGACGGACTGTCGATCCCCAGCCCGGCGAGCGTCGTGGAGTACGTCGACATCGCCGCCTGACCTTGACTGACCTACCCGCCCTGGAACAGGCGCGGGCTGCAGGAAGCGTGGACTCCGCCGAAGCCGCGATGAAGCCGGCGGCTCGCCGCCGAGCGGGCGATCGGCCCTACTCGATGCCGAGCTTCTTCAGCCGGTAGCGTAGCGCGCGGAAGGTGATACCGAGCGCCTGGGCGGTCTTGGTCTTGTTGTAGCGGTTGGCTTCCAGCGCCTTCATGATGCGGTCGCGTTCGAGCTGCTCGATGTAGTCCTCGAGCGGCGCATCGCGCCCGGGTTCCGCGGCGCCGGCAGCCCCCGCAGGCGGCGCTGCCACGGGCACCTGCGCGGGCACCGGAACGCCGGGCGCGAAGGCGCCGCCGCCGCTGCCCCAGCCGGGGCCGAGATTGGCGGCACCGGGCGAGGGCATGGCCGCCGCGCCCGTCATCACGACGGTGCCGGCAGCCATGCCGGGCTGCGCCGCCTGGGCACCAGGCACCGGGCTGGCCTGCGGCAGGTGCAGGTCGTCGACGCCGATGCGGTCGCCGTCGCACAGGGCCATGGCGCGCTCGAGCACGTTCTCCAGCTCGCGGATGTTGCCCGGGAACCCGTAGCCGCGCAGCGCGTCCATCGCCTCGGCGGACAGCTCGACCCGGCCGCCCGGGTCGAGCTTGCCCAGGATGTGGCGGGCCAGGATCGGGATGTCCTCGCGACGCTCGCGCAGCGGCGGCATCGGCAGCTCGATGACGTTGATGCGGTAGTAAAGGTCCTGCCGGAAGGCGCCGCGCTCGACGAGCTGGTGCAGGCTCTTGTGGGTGGCGCTGATCAGGCGCACGTCCACCGGCTGCTCGACATTGGCGCCGATCGGCCGGATCGCCTTCTCCTGGATGGCCCGCAGAAGCTTGACCTGCATCGGCATCGGCAGCTCGGCGACCTCGTCGAGCAGCAAGGTGCCGCCGTGCGCGGCCTGGAACAGGCCCGGCTTGTCGGCGGCGGCGCCGGTGAAGCTGCCCTTCTTGTGGCCGAAGAACTCGCTCTCCAGCAGCTCGGCGGGAATCGCGCCGCAGTTGACCGGCACGAACGGCCCGTGGCCGCGCGGGGACAGCTCGTGGATGAGGCGCGCGGCCAGTTCCTTGCCGCTGCCGGATTCGCCGGAGATGTAGACCGGCGCCTGGCTGCGCGCCAGCTTGGCGATGGTGGCGCGCGCCTGCTGCACGGCCGGCGACTCGCCGATCAGGCGTGCGGTGGCGTCCGCCACCGGCCGCTGCGCGCCCAGGCGCAGGGCGGTCTCGACCAGGCGGCGCAGCTGCTGGATGTCGACCGGCTTGGCGACGAAGTCGAAGGCGCCGACCTTGAGCGCCTGCACCGCGGTCTCGACGTTGCCGTAGGCGGTCAGCACCGCCACCGGCGTGTGCGGGTGCTCGCGGCCGATCTTCTCGACCAAGGGCAGACTCATGCCGTCGGGCAGGCGCAGGTCGGTGAGGCACAGCGAGAAGCTGCGCCGGGCGAGCTGCTCGTTGGCCTCGGCGAGCGTGCCGACGCCGACCACGTCCAGGTCCATGCCGGCCAGCGACAGTTCGATCAGCTCGCGCAGATCGGCCTCGTCCTCGACGACCAGGGCGGCGGGGGTGGGGGTCATGGCCGCCAAGGTTAGCCCGCGCCGCGGCAAAAGGCGATCCGGGCCGCCGTACCGGCCTCCGGCCGCGCATGGCAGCGGCAGCTTTCCCGGCAATGGTCATCACCGCACCCTCCTGGGATTCCTTGCGCCCGGGTCTGGCTCCGATGAAGACCCTGGCAAGCCCCGCCCCTCTCCCCCGGCCCCTCCCCCGCAGGCGGGGGAGGGGAGAAGTGCGGTGCCGTCGCAAGGTAGAGAAGGCCGATGTCGCGCTCGCTGCCCCTGACACGCTCGCTCTCGCTCTGGCTGAAGACCCTGGCAAGCCCCGCCCCTCTCCCCCGGCCCCTCCCCCGCAGGCGGGGGAGGGGAGAAGTGCGGTGCCGTCGCAAGGTAGAGAGGGCCGATGTCGCGCTCGCTGCCCCTGACACGCTCGCTCTCGCTCTGGCTCTCGCTCTGGCTCTCGCTCTGTCATTTGCTGTTGCTGTTGCTGTTGCTGTTGCTGTTGCTGTTGCTGTTGCTGTTGTTGTTGCCGTTGCTGTTGCTGTTGCCGTTGGCGTTGGCGTTGGCGTTGGCGGACAGGATGTCCGCGCTTTTCCCGGGGCCCCACGCGGTCCGGCGGGGCACGGCCGGATCAGCCGCGCCGAAGGCGCGGACGGCGCCCGAGGCGCCGTCCGACGCGGGGGCGATGGATGGCCCTTGAGCGTCGGCCCGGACGGGGCACGCGAACCCCACGGGCAGGATGCCCGTGGGGCGGACCGCCTGGGGCGCCCTTCTCTCTCGGCTGGTGGTCTCTAGACTGGAGTACAGCACCCCCCACCCCTGCTCGAGCGAAGAATCTGATGCCTTCCAGCTACCACCAACTGAGCGCCGAAGAGCGCGGCACGATCATGGCAATGAAAGTGCGACGAGAGAAGCGCACGGGAAATTGCTCGTTGTCTTGGCCGATCTGCCAGCACGATCACTCGTGAGCTCCGGCGGAACGACTACAAGGCCGCCCATGAGGTCGGGCGGATGGTCGTCCCTCCCGCATTGCTGGGGAGCTGACGCTCATCGAGCAGGCGTGAGAAAGCCGCCGAGTGCGCCAGGCGGCGCGAAGGCCACAGGCTGCAGGAAAGGGACCTTGCTCTGGGCAGGCGTTCGCCGGCTGCTCGAGCAAGGAGATGGTCCCCGGAACGAGTCGCGCAGCCACGCACTCAAGCGTGAGGAGGCACCCCGAGGCAGCCCGCCTTGCAAGCTAGCCACGAGACAATCTACACAGCGATCTACGCTCCTCGCGGCGAATTGCGCCAGGGAGTTGGTGAAGTTGCTTCGCCAAGGTCGCGGCACGCCGTCACTGCAGCCGGGCACCAAAGGCGCGGAGTACTGCAAGACATCGTGAGCATTCACGTGCGCCCTCCAGAGGTGGAGGCGGCTGATACCCGGTCACTGGGAGGGCGATTTCGACAGGGATCCGCACCAACCAGTCTTCGGTGGGCGTCTGTTCGAACGCCACAGCCGGTTGATGAATTGCTGGCGAAGATGGAGAGCGCGACAGCGGAAGCTGCTCTGACTGGCTTCACCAGAAGTTGAACTCGATTGCCAGACCCATGCGACGGACCAGCCTACGATCAGGGCAAGGAGATGGCGAGCATACTGCAGAACTGAGTGACAGACAGGGTTCAGGTGTGTTTCTGCGATCCACACAGTCCTTGGCAGAGGGGGTAGCTGCGAGAACACCAACGGACTGCTTCGCCAGTACCTGCCGAAAGAGGTTCCAGATCTGTCGGCCCACAGCCAGCAAGAGCTCGATGCGATAGCGAATCTGCTCAACACTCGCCCGCGCAAGACACTGGACTGGCGAACACCACTTCAAACCTTTGCTCTGGCGTTGACTCTGGCCGAAGCCACGAGCAAGACAGCACAGTAGTCAAGGCGTTGCACTTCCAGCTTGAATCCGCCGCTACTTTCTCTTGGAGAGCAAGAAGCGAAACTCAGCACACAGGGATGTGCGACGACAACGCCAAGGACGGCTTCCGCACGCCAGCGGGGCAGCGGCACGTTTCCGGTAAACCCAGACATCCCGGTCCGGCGCCGAAGCAGATCATGGCCAGCCCCGGCCCTCTCCCCCGCTCCCTCTCCCAGGTGGAAAGGGAAGCAAAGCGGCGCGGGGTTACAGCGGCGCGCCCAGGCGGTGCTGCTGCATGAACTGCGCGGCAGGCATCGGGCGCGCGAACAGGAAGCCCTGCAGCACGCCGCAGCCGGCGCGGCGCATGTGCTCGCACTGTTCGGGCGTCTCCACGCCCTCGGCCACCGCGACCAGGCCGAACTCGTCGGCGATGTGGACGATGGCCCGGACGATGGCGGCATCGCCGCGGTCGGCATCGGCGTTGCGCACGAAGCCCTGGTCGACCTTGACCTCGTGGAACGGCAGGTTCTTCAGGTGCAGCAAGCTGGAGTAGCCGGTGCCGAAATCGTCCAGCGACAGGCGCACGCCGATCTCGGCCAGCCGCCGCAGGCGCTCGCGCATCAGCTGCGAGTGGTCGAGCATGCTGCCCTCGGTGAGCTCCAGGGTCAGGCAGCCCGGGTCGATGCGGAAGCGCGACAACGACAGTTCGACCGCCTCGACGAAGCCGTCCTCCTGCAGCTGTCGGGCGCTGACATTGATCGCCAGCGGCACCGGCGGCCCGAACACCGAGCTGGCCTCGACGAGGCGGCAGGCTTCGGCCAGCACCCAGGCACCGACCGGCACGATCAGGCCGGTTTCCTCGGCCAGCGGGATGAACTCGGCCGGCATCACCAGGCCGCGCTGCGGGTGCTTCCAGCGGATCAGCGCCTCGGCGCCGCACAGCCTGCGCTCGCCATCGACCTTGGGTTGCAGGGCGAGCTGGAACTCGCCGCGCTCCAGGGCCACGCGCATGTCCTGCTCCAGCTCCAGGCGCGCGCGCACCGCGTCGTGCATCTGCTGGTGGAAGGCCACCGCGCGGCCGGCGCCACGCGCCTTGGCCGCGTACATGGCGGTGTCGGCCTCGCGGATCAGGTCGTCGTGGCTCTCGACCAGCACCTTGGGAAACACGGTGACGCCGACGCTGGCGTCCAGCCGGAAGGCGCGCTGGTTCAGCTGGAACGGCCGGCGGATCTCCTCGATCAGCCGGCGCGCCAGCTCCAGGGCGGTCTGCTCGGCATCGTCGGCCGATTCGCCGCAGACCGGCAGCAGCACCACCATCTCGTCGCCGCCCAGACGGGCGACGGTGTCGCCGCTGCGCACCGCCGCGCTCAGCCGGCGCGCCACCTCGCGCAGCACCTCGTCGCCGACCAGGTGGCCGAAGCTGTCGTTGATGCCCTTGAAGCCGTCGAGGTCGATGAACACCAGGGCGCCGAAACGGCCGGCCCGGCGCGCCGCCACCAGGGCCTCGCGCAGGCGGATGGTGACGACGTCGCGGTTGCTGAGCCCGGTCAGCGCGTCGGTGGTGGCGGCGCGGCGCAGCGACAGTTCGGCCTCGCGCCGCCCGGAGATGTCGAGCAGGACGCCCGCCATGCGCAGCGGCGCATCCTCGCCGTCGCGCTCGGTGACGGCACCACACGCCAGCATCCAGCGCCAGGCGCCCTCGGCACGGTCGGCGACCCGGAATTCGGCCTGGAACAGGCCGCGGCCATGGGTGAGGTATTCATCCAGGCGCTCGCGCAGGGCGGGCAGGTCCTCGGCGGCGATCAGGTCGTCCCAGCGCAGCGCCGTGGCAAGGTCCGGCTCGAGGCCAAGCAGGGCATGCCAATGCTCGTCGCCCTCGATGCGGCCGTTGGCCAGATGGGCGCTCCACAGGCCGATCTGGGCGGCCGACATCGCCAGGCTCAGCCAGCGCTCCTGGCGCCGCGCCCGCGTTTCGTCGGTGAAGCAGGACACCACGCCTTCGATGCCGCCGTCCAGACCGCGCAGTGGTTGGCTGTTGACGCGCAGCCAGCGGCGCTCGCCGTCCGCCAGGGCGATGCCCAGCGGGAAATCGGCGATCGCCTCGCCGGTGCGCAGGGTGACCAGGGGCGGGATCTGCTCGACCGGCAACGGCCGGCCCTCGCCGTCGGCGAACTGCCATCGCCGTTCATGCGGCGAACTGCCCGCCAGCAGATCGGCATCCATGCCCAGGATGGCATGCGCCATGGCGTTGGCCTGCAGGATCCGGCCCTCGGGGTCGTGCACCACCATGCCCGCCGGCAGGGCCGCGACCAGCGAGCGCAGCGCCTCCTCTCGCGCCAGCAGCCCGGAGACGTCGGTCTCCAGGTGCACGAAGCCGCTCAGCTCGCCAGCGGCATCGCGCAACGGCGCCATGTCCATGTCCAGGGGCAGGCTGGCGCCCTCGCGCCGGCACCGCCAGACCAGGAGGTGCAGGGGCTCGCCCTCGCGGCGCGCCTGGCTGATGCGCGCGCGCACCGGTGCCGGCACGCGCTTCTCGTCGAGCAGCGCACATATCGGCCGGCCCAGGACCTCGGGCGCGGTCCAGCCGAGCAGGCGGGAGAATCCGGCGTTGCACCAGGTGATCCGGCCATCGGGATCGGTCAGCAGAACCGCCATGCCGGTGCGCTCGGCGACCTGGGCGAGCTGCGGCAGCACACGGGGCAGCGCGGGCATGCCGGCGCGACCGTCCTCGCCGCCGGCAGCGGGAACGGCGCTGACGGCGCCCGGGCAGGCGTCCGCCGGCGCCGTCACCGGCGCAGCCGCCGCTGACGTTTTGGCTTGCTCATGCACGTTCCCCGGACTCCCCGGCCAGGCCGCTGGCAGGCCCGAAGGGTAGCCCAGGCCGGCGCCGGCCGCATGTCCCACAGTCGCCGGGGCGGTCGGCAAGGTCGCCGGGGTGCTGGCGTGCGCCTGGCAAGCTGCAAACGGCGCGGCCGACAGCGGCCGACAGCGGCCGACAGCGGCGCGCAAGCCGGCCGTACCGAACCGTACCGAACTGTACGGGGCGGCGGGGCGGCGAGGCGGCAAGCGGCTGCCCGGACGCTCAGTAGCGCGCAGTGAAGGTGGCCACCACCACGGCCAGCGCCCGGCGCCAGCGCGCTTCCAGCGCCGTCGTGAACTCGGGGTCGTGCTCGCGCAGGGTCACGACCAGCGCATCAACCCAGTACGGATACAGGTGCGGCGGCACCGGCGCATGGCCGCGACGGGAGTGGACATCGGCCATGTGCTGCACCGGCCGCTGCACCAGCGCACTGCCGCCGGCATGGGAAATGGCGATGCTCAGCCCGCGACGCAGCGCCATGCGCTGCCGGCCCATGTCGGTGTTCGCGAACATCGGCGCGATGTCCGGGTGGCTGGTCAGGAAGCGCCGGTAGAAGGCCTCGATCACCGGCCCGCCGCGCAGGGCGCGGCCGTAGCTGCTCTGGAGGTCGTCGAAGGAATCGGACATGGCGGCATCGGACGGAGACGGGCACGCTGGCAGTGTCCGCCGAGGCGGCCGGGAGCGCCTTGACCCAGGCCCTTGACAACGGGCCCCGATGCGTCGGCCCCCGACCCGCGACCTCCGCGAACGTGCGGCAGACCGCACCCACCCGCGATCCCGCGCCCCCGTTCGGCAACATCTGCCTGGTACGTCACGGGGCCCTACCGCTGCCCGCTGTGGCGGCGCGCGATCGCCTCGAAATTTGCGCATGCGCCGCAAAAGGCACGAAGATGCATCAACGCCCTTCCACCCCTCGGAGTCAGCCATGACGATCCGCGCCATCGCCATCACCCTGCTGACCGCGGCAGGCTGGTCCTCCCTGGGGGCACAGGCGGATGCCACACAGGCCGAGAGTCTTGCCGACTGCCTGGCCAGCGTCGAGGCCGTCTACCAGGCGGCGCGCATCTGGCCCGATGAGAATCCCGGCCCGCGTCCGGACGCATCCGCCCACCTGCAGCGCCAGCGCAGCCAGGAACAGGCCCGCGATCTTCCGCTGATGGCCGGCGTCCTGCAGCAGCGCTACGGGCTTCGCATCACCGCCGGCGACGTCCAGCGCGAACTGGACCGGATGGCGCAGCAGAGCGTGGCGCCCGACCGCCTTGCCGCCCTGTTCGCCGCACTCGACGACGACCCGCAGCGCGCCGCCCGCTGCCTGGCCTGGCCGCACCTGGTAAGGACGGCACTGGACGAGGCGGTCCACGCGGATGACCAGCTGCAGTCCGGCCCGCGTGAGGCGGCCCAGTCCGCCCTGCTGCGGCCGCTCGACCAGCCACCGCCCGATGCAAGGGTCGAGCGGCGCCGGTTCGTCACCGCATCGCAGGCACCGGCGTGGCGCGATGGCACGAGTGCCGACACCCTGGTGGACGCCACGTTCTGGCCCGACCTGCTGGCGCCTTTCCATCCCGGCCAGACCTGCACCGCGCCCGGCGCCTGCCTCAACGGCCCTGCCCGTCCGGTGCTGGAGGAAACCCGGCACGGCTGGCAGGTCATCCATCTGGAATCGGCCAGCGAGGACGAGATCGTCCTTGCCTACTGGCAGTTCGACAAGCGTTCGAGCGACGAGACCTGGGCCGTGCTGCGCCGATCCGATCTCGCACCCGTCGGCCCACCTTCGGGCGACTTCAGCCTGCAGGCGCCACTCAGAACGCAGGGCACCACCGACGCGGGCGAATGGCTGACCGGCTGGCATCCGCCCGCAGGCCGGATCCGGCACAGCACGGTATGGACCGGCACCGAGCTGGTCGTCTGGGGCGGTTGGCGCTTTGGCGTGCACGACGATGGCGGTCGCTACGACCGCACCCTGGACCGCTGGACACCGATTCCACCCGATGCGGTGGCAGGACTCCGGGAAGACCACACTGCCGTCTGGACCGGTACGCAGATGATCGTGTGGGGCGGCCGCAACGAGGTCGGCGATCCGCTGGACTCCGGCGCCGCATGGGATCCGGCCACCGGCGCATGGACCGCCTTGCCCCTGGCCGGAGCGCCGTCGCCGCGACACGAACATGCAGCCGTCTGGTCCGGTGAACACATGTACGTGTGGGGCGGCAGAAGCGGCACGACCGTGCTGGCCAACGGCGCCGTGTTCGATCCTTCGACCTGGACCTGGTCGCCCTTGCCCTCTGCGGGCGCGCCCCAACCCCGCAACCGGCCAGCGGTGGTTTGGGCCGGGGACCGGTTGGTGGTTCTGGCTGGCTCGTCGCCTACCGGTGGCCCCGGGCCGTTCATGTATGGCGCCAGTCTGGATCCAGACAGCAGCGCCTGGATCCCGCTGCCCGCCGCGGGGGCCATGCCCGGCGAGGGGCAGGCGGCCGTATGGACCGGCACGGAGCTGATCGTCTGGGGCGGCCATTTCGTCCCGGTGGGTGCCCGCTGGACACCCGGCGCCTTGCAGTGGACCCCGATGTCGACCGTGGACGCACCTTCTTCGCGCGACGGTCACGCGATGGTCTGGACCGGCGACGAGGTCCTGGTCTGGAGCGGCAGGCCGATTCCCTCAGGAATCGCACTGCGTGACGGTGGACGCTACCGTCCGGACCTCGATACATGGACGCCCATTCCCTATGCCCCCACGACCATCGGGCGGCGGCAGGTAGCCGCGGTCTGGACCGGTACGGAAATGATGTTTTGGGGTGGCTCCCCCTTGACCACCATCCTCGACAGCGGCGCACGATTCGACCCAACCACCGCGAACTGGACCGCGCTGCCGGGCGGTGACGGGCCGTGGCCGCGGGTCGGCCACGCCTCGGTCTGGACCGGTGCGGAACTGGTGATCTGGGGTGACGACTTCGGAAGGACCGGCATGCGCTTCGACCCGGCAACCTTCCGTTGGCAGCAGACCACCTCGATCGGTGCGCCGGGCACGCGGATCGGCATGGTCGGCGCGTGGACCGGCAGCGAGGTACTCGTTTGGGGGGGTGGGGGACCACCGACCAACGTCGGTGGACGCTATCGGCCGGACACCGACACCTGGCACTCGATGAACGCCACAGGTTCACCACTATCGAGCCGGTTCGCCAGTGGGGCCTGGACCGGCACGGAGCTGCTGGTCTGGGGGGGCGGCATCAATGGCCAGGGATCTGGAGCGGGCGGGCGCTACCATGCTGATACCGACACTTGGCAGATGATCGCCCCGGGCCCCCCGGGGCGCTGGCACCACGCCAGCGCGTGGACCGGCGACGCCTTGCTGGTGTGGGGCGGAATCAGGAGTCGGGACACACTTGCCGACGGTTTCATCTATTCACCGGCCAGCGACCAGTGGCAGCCCCTGCCATACGCGGGCAGCCCGGGCGCCCGCAACCATGCGACGGGTGTCTGGACCGGCGAGGGATTCATGGTCTGGGGTGGCCTCGGGCCGGATGGCAGCGAACTGGGCGATGGCGCGTTCTGGCGCCCCGGCGACGATGCGTGGTCCACCTTGCCCGGCGCGGGTGCACCCTCGGCACGCTGGGGCCATACGGCCACATGGACGGGGGATTCGGTCGT
Source organism: Lysobacterales bacterium (assembly GCA_019634735.1). Taxonomy (NCBI): domain Bacteria; kingdom Pseudomonadati; phylum Pseudomonadota; class Gammaproteobacteria; order Lysobacterales; species Lysobacterales bacterium. Next base: position 44,444 of record JAHCAT010000006.1, read on the forward strand.
GGTCTGGGGTGGCTTCCAGTCGGACCAGGGCCTGGCGGATGGTGCACGACTGGCACCCAGCGGCGATCGCTGGTTGCCGATCAGCCCTACGAACGCGCCCACGGCGCGTGGCGCGCACGCTGCCACCTGGCTGGACGGCGTGGATCTTCTGGCCGTGGGGGGCGGCTACGACGATTTCCTGTTCCCCGCGGCCGACATGGGGCTGTATCAGCCGCCTTCGGAGCTGCTATTTGCCAACGGGTTCGAGTCGGGGACGCCGGACAGCCCGGTCGTCCCCCGCTGAGGCTGGGAACCTGGGCAGATCCGGGGCCGTGGTGCGCTGAGGTCCAGGCCGGGCCTCAGCCCCAGCGGCCGCAGGGATGCCTCGGGGCGTGACGCCATGCCGCCCAGCGCCCCGGCTGCCGCAGGAGGCACCCGCGCGCAACCATTGCCACGCCCTGGCCACAGCCGCCACACCCTGCCCGCGCCTGACCCCGGCATCTTTCGCGCGCGAGCGCGCTCCTGCCACGGTGGTGGCAGGGGAACCGCGTTCGGGTGCGGGGTTGCTGGAAACGCAACGGGGCGCCCGAAGGCGCCCCGTGCGGAATGCATCTGGCGCTGCGCGGCGTCAGCCGACGGTTGCCGCCAACTGGAAGATCGGCAGGTACATGGCGACCACCAGGGTGCCGACGATGGCGCCGATGATGACCATGATCAGCGGTTCCAGCGTCGAGCTGAGGGCGTCGACCGCGTTGTTGACCTCTTCCTCGTAGAACTCGGCGACCTTGACCATCATGGCGTCGAGCGCGCCGGCCTCCTCGCCGATCGCGGTCATCTGGATGACCATGTGCGGGAACAGGTTGGTCTGCGACATCGCCAGGTTGAGCGCATGGCCCACCGCGACGTCCTGCTGCACGCGCAGGGTGGCCTCGGTGTAGATGATGTTGCCGGTGGCACCGGCCACCGACTCCAGGGCCTCGACCAGGGGCACGCCGGCCTTGAAGGTGATCGCCAGGGTGCGCGCGAAACGCGCCAGCGCCGCCTTGTGCATGATCGGCCCGACGATGGGGATCTTCAGCATCAGCCGGTCCATGGTGCGGGCGACGTTGCGCGAGCGTTTTCGCGCATAGATCAGGCCGGAGATGGCACCGACGACCAGGACCAGCAGGTAGATGCCGTTCGACTGCATCCATTCGGAAAGACTGATGATCAGCAGGGTGAAACCGGGCAGGTCGGCGCCGAAGGCGCGGAACGATTCCTGGAACTGCGGGATGACCCAGATCAGCAGCAGGGCGGTGACCAGCATGGCGACCACCAGGACCATGGCCGGGTAGAACATGGCCTTCTTGATCTTGCCCTTGATCGACTCCATCCGCTCCTTGTAGTCGGCGATGGTCTTCAGGATGGTGTCGAGCACGCCGGCGCCCTCGCCGGCCTTGACCAGGCTGACGTAGAGCTCGTCGAACTGCACCGGATGCCTGGCCAGCGCCTCGTGCAAGGTGGAGCCGCCCTCGACATCGGTCTTGATGGCCTCGATCAGCTTCTTGAACTTCTGGTTCTTCTGGCCCTGGGCGAGGATGTCCAGGCTCTGCACCAGGGGCACGCCGGAGGCCATCATGGTGGCGATCTGGCGCGAGAAGAAGGCGATGTCCTTGGCCTTCACCGTCTTGCCGGCGCCGCCGAAGATCGACTTGGGCTTCTTGCGGACCTGGATGCCCGACAGCCCCTGCTTGCGCAGGTCGGCCCGGATCAGGGCTTCGGACTTGCCGACCACCTCGCCCTTCAGGATGACACCGCGCTTGTCCTTGCCCTGCCACAGGAAAGGCTGGGTCTGGGACACGGCGGCGCGGGTCGCGCCCCGGGTTGCAGTCGCTGTCGCCACGGGAATGTCTCCCCACAGACACTCGGATAGAGACTGCCGTTTTACCGGACCCCTGGGCGCCAGGCAAGCAATCTCAGGCACTTCCGGGCGGATTGTGGACGCCAGCACAGGAGTTGGCTCCGGTTCCGCGCACCTGGACCCGACAAACGGGACCGGCATCACGTTCCGGGACACGCGGGCCGGGACCTGCGCGGGCGGCCTCCCCCGCCGCCTTCGACCGCTGCGATTCGTTTAACCTTGCCGCCTGAGGGGATTCCGAATGAAGCTGAGCATCATCCTGCCCGCCAAGAACGAGGCCATCGGCCTGGCCCGGGTGCTGCCGGGCCTGCGCAGCCGGCAGCCCGACGCCGAGGTGATCGTCGTCGACGACGGCTCCACCGACGACACCGCCGCCGTGGCCCGCAGCCACGGCGCCACCGTGCTGTCCTCACCGTACTCGATGGGCAACGGCGCGGCGATCAAGCGCGGCGCCCGCGCGGCGACCGGCGAGGTCCTGGTGTTCATGGACGCCGACGGCCAGCACGACCCGGCGCACATCCCCGAGCTGCTGGCCCGACTCGACCAGGGCTACGACATGGCGGTGGGCGCCCGCGACAGCAGCGGCCAGGCCAGCCGCCACCGCGGCCTGGCCAACGCCCTGTACAACCGCCTGGCGAGCTGGATGACCGGCCATCCGGTGCTGGACCTGACCTCGGGCTTCCGCGCCGTGCGCGCAACCCGGTTCCGCGAGTTCCTGCACCTGCTTCCGAACGGCTTCAGCTACCCCACCACCATCACCATGGCGTTCTTCCGCAGCGCCTTCCCGGTGGCCTACGTGCCGGTGCCGGTGGCGCGCCGCGAGGGCACCACCAGCCATATCCGCCCGATCAAGGACGGCCTGCGCTTCCTGCTGATCATCTTCAAGATCGCCACCCTGTATTCGCCGCTGAAGCTGTTCGTGCCGACCGCCTTCGCGTTCGCGATGCTGGGACTGGGGCACTACGCCTACACCTTTGCCACCCAGGGCCGCTTCACCAACATGAGCGCCCTGCTGCTGAGCGCCGCGGTGATCGTGTTCCTGGTCGGCCTGGTGTCCGAGCAGATCACCAGCCTCACCTACCGGCGCGACGAGCGCGAATGAGCGTCGGCGGCCTCGCGCGCAGGCTGCTGGCGCCGCTGCGGCGCACGCCGCTGCATCCGCAGTGGCTGCTTGGACCGGCCCGTCGCCTGGCCCCCTGGGTCCGCGAACATGCCCGCGGGCGAGTCCTCGACGTGGGCTGCGCGGACCGCTGGGTGCGTGGACACCTGCCTGAGGACGCCGAATACGTGGCGCTCGACTATCCGGCCACCGGCGCCGGACTGTACCGTGCACGACCCGACCTGTTCGGCGATGCCGCGCGGCTGCCCATCCGCTCGGCGACGTTCGACACAGTGGTCATGCTGGAAGTGCTGGAGCACCTGCGGTACCCGCGGGAGGCGCTGGCGGAGGCGAGGCGTGTTCTGACGCCGGGCGGCATCGCCATCGTCAGCATGCCCTTTCTCTATCCCCTCCACGATGCACCGCACGACTACCAGCGCTACACCCGCCATGGCCTGGAGCGCGAACTGGCGGCATCGGGCCTGGCGATCCGCCACTTACAACCTTCGCTTGGCAGCGTCGCCAGTGCCGCCCTGCTGTTCAATATCGCCCTGGCCGGAACCGTGCTGACGGCGGCACGGCGACGGCATCCGGGCGCGCTGCTCGCACCTGCGCTGCTTGCGCTGATCCCGCTGGTCAACCTTGCCGGCTGGCTGCTTGGCCACCTCCTGCCCGACTGGGAGGCCTTCACCAGCGGGTTCGTGTTGGTCGCGCGGGCAGAGGAGACAGCCGGTTCTGACGGCCGGGCAATCCCTGATTGCCGGGGTGCCGTCGGATGACCGACCGCGGCTACCAGCACGGCTACGCGGCGATCAACCCGCAGATGCATGCCGAACAGGGCAGGCAGCGCAAGGCGGCCACGATGCTGGCCGTCCTGGGCGAGGCCCTGGGCCCGGACCGCCTGGCACAGGCCCGTTTGCTGAACCTTGGGTGTTCGGCCGGCATCATCGACGCGTTCATGGCACCCCACGTCGGTACGGTGCTGGGCGTCGACATCGACAGTGATGCGGTTGCAGCAGCGATGCGAACGCGTGCCGGCGGCAACCTGAGCTTCCGGGTGGCCGACGCCATGGCGCTTGACCTTGCGGACGGCAGTTTCGACATCGTCATCTGCTCGCAGGTCTACGAGCATGTGCCGGATTCGACGCGCCTGATTGCGGAGATCGAGCGCGTGCTGGCCCCGGGAGGCGTGTGCTATTTCGCCGCCACAAACCGGTGGGCGCTGATCGAGCAGCACTACCACCTGCCCCTGCTGTCCTGGCTTCCGCAACGTATGGCCAATGGTTACCTGCGGCTGATGCGGCGGGGTGACCGCTACTACGAGCGGCACCTGGGCTACTTCGCTCTGCGCCGGCTGGCCCGGGCGTTCAGAATCGAGGATCGCACCGGCGCGATCCTTGCCGACCCGGATCGCTACCAGGCGGGCTACCTTTTCTCCCGCCGGCCTACGAGATGGCTGGCGCGCGCCTGGTTCACCCTGCTGCGCCCTCTCTTCCCGGGGTACATCTGGCTGCTCTGGAAGCAGCCGGGTCGTTGAGGCATGGATCTCGGCCCGGAAAGCCATAGAAACCGTCGCTGGCGGACGATCTTGGGCGTGGTGGTCAGTGGCGCGGCCCTGGCATGGGTCGGCGTGCTGCTGTGGCGGACCTGGCCCGTTTTCCGGGAGGGCCTTGGCCAGGTCGACCGCCCGATGATGCTGGCGGGATTCGCTCTGGTGGCGGTGGCATCTCTCCTGGTTTTCGAGGCATTCCGGCCCCTGGCACGGGTGTCCGGCATCACCGGCCTATCGCCGCTCCAGCTCGGCCACCTGCATTTCACATCGCAGTTGCTGCGGCATCTGCCCGGCAGGATATGGGGCATCGGTTACCAGATCGCCGGTGGCCGGCCAGGCGGCTCGGTCGGCGCCTGGCTGGTCGTCAATGTCCTGCACATGGGACTGGCCATCTACTTTGCCCTGCTGACCTCGGCCCTGGTCCTGCTGGTCCCAGGGGACGTACCGCTGGCCGTACTCGCCGGTGCCGCCGGCCTCGCGCTGTACGCAGTCGGGTGGCGCCTCGCGCGCGCCACATGGCTGACTCGAAAGGTGGCGCCGATGCGCGGCCGGACCGGGGCCGCGCTCAGGGTTGTCGTCGGGAGCGCAGCGCGCGCCCGCACCCAGGACGCAGGACATGCCGCCCTCGCCTTCGTGGCGAGCTGGATCGCTATGTACGGCGCGTGGCTGTGCTTCGCCGCCGCCTACCCGGCGCTGCAGCCCGCGGAGGGTGCCCGCCTGCTGGCCCTGTACATGATCGCCTGGTTCGTGGGCTACGCCACTGTGGTGAGTCCGTCCGGTCTGGGCGTGCGTGAGTTGGTGTTCGCCGCGCTCGCACACGATGCGGGGGCGGATGTCGTTGCCTACCTGGCTATTGCCGGACGGGTCAGCTTATTGTCCGGCGACCTTGTGCTTGGCCTGCTGTTCGCGCCTTTCGTGCCAACGAAGTCGCAAAGATCTGGCTGATGAGCATCCGCACTTGCTGTCAGAGCGGCCCGGGCTCCTGGAACCAGGACCAGGTCCGGCGAAGTCCCTGCTCAAGCGACGTACGGGCCTGCCAACCGTGGGACTCGAACGCCGCCGCCGACGAGGGTGCAATGGTCGCCACGTCCACCCGCCGACCCGGCTGGAAGACCCGGTGCATCGACCTGCCGCACACCGTGGCCACAGTGTCCAGCAAGTCGACGAGGCTCACGGCCTGACCGCTTGCGGCGTTGAAGACCGAGAAACCCGGGAAGGCACCGGCGCGGACCACCGTCTCGATCAGGTCGACCAGGTCGTCGATGTACAGGTAGTCGCGCACGGTGGAGCCATCGCCCCAGAGCGTGACCGGCTCCCCTGAAAGCGCCGCCGCCATCGCGGTGGGCACGATTCCGAAACCGCCGCGCTGCCCCTGGCCGGGCCCATAGACGTTACTGGGCCGCAGGACCACCACCGCGCCGCCGTATTGGCTGGCATAGGCGGACAGGAACAGCTCGACCGCCGCCTTGGCCGCGCCATGGTAGGAGCGCGGCCGCAGGGGCTGGGCTTCCCGCACCGGCGCATCGCCGCAGTCGCCGTAGACGGTGCCGCCGGACGACAGGTACAGCACCCCACAGCCGGCCACCGATTGCAGCGCTTCGACCAGTGCCAGCGATACCGCCAGGTTGGCGGCGATCTCCGCGCGCGGCTGGCCCAGGGTGCTGCCTGGCGTGCTTCCGGCCGCGGCATGGACCAGCCAATCGCACCCCTCGAGCGCCTCGCGGAACTGCAACGGATCGCTGAAATCGGCGACCTGGCAGGCCACGGCCAGCCCGGGCGCTGGTCGGCGCAGCAGCGCAACCACCTCGTGGCCACCCGCGGCCAGTCGTGCGCAGGTGGCACGACCGATGAATCCGCCGCCGCCCAGCACCGCGATCTTCATGGCCGGTCCCTTGCGAGCAGCTCACGGTACAGCGCGACGTAGCGCGCAGCGCAATCGTCCCAGGTGCCGATCTGCGCCTTGACCCATTCCTGCGCCGCCACACCGATGGCGTGGTTGCGCTCGCGCTGCTCCAACGCCTCCAAGGCCGGCGCAAGCGCCTCGGCGCGTTCGCACAACCAGCCGGTCTCGCCGTGACGCAGCAGGTCTCGATGCGCCGCAATGCCAGAGGCGATGATCGGCAGGCCGGCGGCCATGGCTTCCAGCATCACCTGGGGACGGCCTTCCGCATGTTGGCTGAGCGTGATCAGGCCCTGCGCCGCCGGAAAGACCTGCGCGCACAACTGCTCGGGGGTGGCGGGGCCATGGTGGATGACCCAGGGCGGCAGGCGCATGTCCTGCTGCATGGGGCCATACAGGTGAAGCTCGCGACGGCCGTCCGCGAAGTGCGGCGCGGCCCAGTCGAACAAGGTGCCGATCTTGCCGTGGGTGATGCGGCTCACGCACACCCAGCGCGCCGGCGCCGCGGGCGCGCGCTGCACCGCAAACCAGCACGGATCGATGCCGAACGGCACGAAGCGAACCCGGGCGACATCGCCGAAACGACGCTCCAGCTCCGGCACCATCCATTCGGCATTGGGGCAGATCGCCGTGGCCCGCCGTCGGAACACCCGCCGCAGCAGCCAGGTCATGCCGGGCAGGCGCAACAGCTGCATGTCGGTGCCCAGCACCGTGGTCAGCAGCGGCACCCGGTCTCCGGGCAGCACCAGCGCGTTCTGCAGCCAGTTGACATGGCGCAGGTCGAGACCCGTCTCGCGGCGGTACAGCGCGCGCAGATGGCCGAGCAGGCGCAGCGGTTGCCACAGGCCGCGAAGGCCGCCGGCGCGCACCAGGTGGGCGATGCCGCCGGCCGCCATCAGGCGGGCCAGCCAGGCCGACTCGGCGGGGGTCGCGGCGTCGGCGACGTTGTCCGGCAGTTCGCCCGGCGGATTCCAGTTGCGCAGTGCGAGATCGCGGCGGCGGGCGAGCGCGTGGGTCAGGTGGCGGATGAACAGTCCCCGCCAGTCGGAGGGGCCGGCGGGGTAGGAGGTGCTGACCATCAGCAACCGGCGAACGATGTCCGCATCCGGCGCCTGGTCGGCCAGTCGCATCTCACCCACCGTTTCCACCCTGCCCCCCTTTGCTGGCGCCGTGCCGGCCCAGGCCGCATGGTACGACGGCCAGTCCAGCTTCCGGGCTGCCGCCATGACGCCGGACAACGACGGGATACCGGGTTGCCAACAGCGGCCGGGCGCCGGCCGGCGCAGCGCGCCGGTTCAGCGCGTCGTGCCGGCACTCTCCGCTGGGCCCCCGGCGTACCCGCCGATCGCAAGGGCCGCGGCGAGCCTCGGCGCCAGGCGGCGCGCGAAACTGCCGTTCAGGTGCTGCTCGTCGCGGAACGCCAGGTATCCCTCATGCAGCGCGCGGCACAGACCTTCGGGACATACGGCTGCGTTGAGGTCGATCACCGCCACCGTCGGATAGGCTGCTGCGGCGGCGCGCAGCGCGTCGTGCACGCGCGCATTCTCCACCTCATCCAGCGGCGGCGCCTCGCAACCACGCCTGGTGCCCAGCCATTCCAGAAGCAGTCCCTGCCGGGCGACGCATTGACGGGGATCGAACCGCAGGCGAGGTGTGGAGCGCAGCAGGCGCACCTGGCCGACCGCCGGCACCACCCGGTCCAGCACCCGGGCCGTGGCCGCCTGCCACGTCTGTGCATCCAGGGGGTAGGTGTGGCTGGAGCCGATCACCAGCAGGTCCGGGCGCTGCGCTTCGATCCAGTCCAGGGCCGCCGCGCGCCAGCGCGTGCATTCGCTGTAGATGCGGCCGATCCGCGGATAGAACAGCTCGACATCGGCGATCGGGCAGGCCGACTTGGTCAGCACCACCAGCCGCCAGTCCGGCGCGGCCAGCACCTCGGCCAGGGCCGGAAACCACTGCAGTCCGACGCTGTCGCCCAGCACGACGGCGGTCCGGGGCGCCCGCTCGGGGCCGAAGGCACAAGGCTTGAGCTGGTCGCTGTTGAACCAGTCGTCGCAATCCATGGCGTAGATCACCGGCGCCTCCACCACCGCCACCGACCGCCCCGCTTCCACGCGGCCCTGGGCGAGGCCGGCGGCGAGTCCCTGCCAGTGCAGGGCCAGGGTCACCGCCAGCGCCATGGCGCCGACCGCGGCCAGCAGGCCGCGCCTGGGCGGCCGCAGGAACCACTCCTGGCGGCGCAGGGGCGCCTCCACCAGACGGTAGCTGCCGGTGGCCAGCAGCAGGGCCAGCAGGACCAGGGCCAGGTTCGGCAGCAGACGCCCGGCGCCTAGCAGGTGGCCGCCGATCACCAGCACCGGCCAGTGCCACAGGTACCAGCCGTAGGACAGCCGGCCCAGGCCCTGCGCCATGGGTGCCGAAAGCAGGCGGCTGGCGAAGGCGCGCGGTGCCAGGCCACCCGCCCACAACGCCAGCGCGGTGCCCAGCGTCGGCAACAGGGCGGCCAGGCCGGGATGGGGCTGGTGTTCGTCCAGCACGGCCACGCCGGCCAGGATCAGACCCAGACCGACGACGCCGGCCGCACCCGCCCATCGACCGTCGCCAGGGCGCGGAGCCGACAGGCAGACCAGGGCGCCGGCCGCGAACTGCCAGGCCCGTGTCGGCATCAGATAGAACGCGGCTGCCGGATTGGAAGGGAGCACCAGCAGACAGGCGGACAGACTGACCAGCAACAGCACCGCAAAGCCGGTCGCCGGCCGGCCGCGACCGGCCACCATCAGTCCGGCGACCACCGCCGGCCAGACCAGTTAGAACTGCTCCTCGACGCCCAGCGACCAGGTGTGCAGGAAGGGGTTGCCTGCTGCGGCCGGTCCGAAGTAATCGACCGCCGCGGTCAGGAAATGCAGGTTGGACAGCCACAGGGCGGAACTGGCCGCCGCCATGGCATGGTCGCCCTGCAGGTGCGGCGGCAGCAACAGCAGTGCGGCCAGCGCAGTGACCGCCAGCATCAGCAGCAGGGCCGGCAGCAGGCGGCGGAAGCGCCGCGCGTAGAAGCGCGCCCAGTCGATGCCACCGCTGCGGCGGTGCTCGGCCACCAGAAGGCGTGTGATCAGAAAGCCGGACAGGACGAAGAACACGTCGACGCCGATGAAGCCGCCTGCCATGCCGGGCGCGCCGGCATGGCAGGCCACCACGGGGCAGACCACCAAAGCGCGCAGGCCCTCGATGTCCGGGCGGTAGTCGCCGCCGCCGGCCGCCGCACTCATGCCGGCACTCAGGACCCGTCGGCGTCGGCGGCGAGACGTTCCGCGGCCTGCAGCAGCCAGGCGGCCTCCTCGGCATGGCCGTCGGCGGCCAGGACCCCGGCGACCTGGCGCACATAGGCCGGGTCGCCCGCGCTGCGCCGGGCAACCTCACGCAGGGCGGCACGGGTGCGCTCCGGATCGTCCAGGTCCTTCATGGCCAGGTCGGCCAGGGCCATGGCCATGTGCGCCGGCAGGTCCGGGCGCCGCACCAGCAACAGCGCCAGCACCCGGTACAGCGCCTCGGCATCCAGAGTCAGGCCTTCCTGGTGGCGCTGCAGCAGGCCAGTCACCGCCACCACTTCCTGGGGTCCAACCCGCCGATGCGCCAGCTTGTCTTCGATCGCCGCCCACCAGGCCGGATCGACCGGCTGGCCGGCGGCGGTGGCGAGCAGGATCAGGCCCTGTTCGGGCAGCGGCGAGGCGCCCGGCAGGTCGGCGGCACGCTGGAATTCGGCCCTGGCCAGGCCGTAGGCGCGGTGCTCCGGGTCGTAGCCGCTGGCGTGCATGTACTGTTCGGCCAGGTCGGTGGCGGCACGTGGCGAGGTCGGATTGCGCTCGGCCAGGTCCAGGGCCAGCAGGGTGGGGTCGCCCCAGGTCGCCGTGCGCAGCAAGGTGGCGGCGGCCAGGGCCGCCAGCGCCACGCCGACCAGCACCGGGCGCAGCTTGCCCCAGGGCAGGCGCCTGAGCAGATCGGCGGCAGCCAGCAGCACGCCCAGCAGCGACAGGTAGTTGCGGTGCTCGAAGACCAGCTCAAGGTTCACCCAGTTGCTGGTCAGGGCATGGCAGGCGAAGAACCAGACGATGCCCAGGGCGGCCAGCGGCGCGCGCTGGCGCAGCCGCCAGGCCAGGGCCAGCAGGCCGGCCAGCAGCAGCGCGCCCAGCGCCGTCGTGGCCGGGCTGAACCAGCCGCGCGATGCCGGATAGGCGTCGTAGTAGAAGTCCAGAAAGCCCGGCAAGGGCAACACGGACCACAGCAGGTAGCCGGGCAGCACGCGCATCTGGGTGAGCACCCGCTGGTAACCGTCGTAGTCGCGAATGGCGAATCCTTCGGCTGCGCCGAAGCGCGGCAGCAGCCAGAACGCGAACACCACGAAGCCCGCCGCCAGCACCGCCAGCCAGGCGCCGCGCAGCGCCGCCGAAACGCCGCCGGCGCTGCGGAAGCGAAGCAGCAGCGCCTCCACCGCGAACAGCAGCAGGGGCAGCACCACCGCGCTTTCCTTGGCCAGCACGGCCAGGCCGGACCAGCAGGCAGCGACTCCCAGCCAGGGCCAGCCGCGCCGCCCGGCGATCTGGTCCTGGCGGCCGCGCAGGTAGGCGACCAGGGCCAGCAGCATGAAAAGCGCCGCCAGCATCTCCATGCGCTGCACCACGTACAGCACGGTCGACACCTGCAGGGGATGCGCCGCCCAGGCGGCGGCCAGCAGCAACGCCGCCCAGGGCCCCCAGCGCCGGCCCGTATCGAGTCGCAGCAGGCGGCGCACCAGCAGGAACACCAGCAGGGCATTGACCAGGTGGATGGCCAGGTTGGTGCGTTTGAAGCGGGCCGGCTCCAGGCCGCCGGCGGCGGCATGGTCCATGGCGAAGCTCACCGTGGACAGGGGCCGGCCCAGGCCGTCACGGTAACTGCCGGCCGCGCGCCGCAGCGTCTCGGGCGACAGGCTGGCGGCGTGGACCTGTTCCTTGAAGACGATGTTGGGATAGTCGTCGAACAGGAAACCGCCGGACAGGCCGGGCAGGTAGAGCAGGGTCAGGCCCAGCAGCAGGACAAGCAGGGCGGCGACCGCCCGCAGCATGGCATTCAATCCGGTGGCCCCCTCGTGGTCGACCGGGCCGCACGCGGCGCCGGTCGCATCGATCGACTTCGGCGGCGCCGACAGGCGACGCGCGACCGGGGCCAGTATAGGCTCAGGTGCAGCCGGCGGGACGGTAGCGCGGATCGGTCACCGTGGTCTGGCAGTCCCAGGAGCCACCGGTGGTGCGCTGCAGGGTCAGGGTCTGCCCGGCGATGATGGGATGGCCTTCCAGCTCGCAGCGGATGAAACCGCTGGCGCCCGGTGCCATGTCGATCACCCGGCAGCGGGTGGTGGCCGGACGCAGGCCGATGTCGGCGACATCGAAGGTGGTGAGACTGTTGGCGATCACCAGGGACTCGAACGCCGAGCGGGCGCCGGCGATGTCCGACAGGCCGGCCGCGGTCTGCGAGCGGATGGTGTAATTCTGGTAGGCCGGCAGGGCGATCGCGGCCAGGATGGCGATGATGGCCACCACGATCATCAGTTCGATCAGGGTGAAGCCTTGCGAACGGGTATTCATGACGGCTGCTCGGGTCGGCGCGGCCTGCGGCCGCAGTGACGGCGGGAATCGGTGGTGCTAAGCAGCCGGCCCCCTTGCAGGCTGGAGAAGACGCCAGGAGGGCGAACCCTCCTGGCGGGAACAGCGATGACTCGATTACTGGCAGCCGGTCGGCAGGTAACGGCTATCCAGGCCGCCGGTGACGGTGCAGGCGTAGTTGCCGCTGGTCTCGCGGGTCAGGGTCACGATCTTGCCCTCGACCTTGGGGTTGCCAGCGAGCTTGCAGGTGATGTTGCCGGTCTCGCCCGCGGCGGCGGCGACGGTGGAGCAACGGGCGGTCGGGGTGCGCAGGCCCAGGTTGGCCAGGGTGATCGCCGCGGCGCTGCCGCGCTGCACGTACTCTTCGAACGCGGTCACGCCGCCACGGATGTCGGACAGGCCGGCGGTGACCTGCGAGCGGGCGACGTAGTTCTGGTAGGCCGGCAGCGCGATGGCGGCCAGGATGGCGATGATCGCGACGACGATCATCAGCTCGATCAGGGTGAAGCCCTGGTTGCGACGGATGTTCTGCATGGTGACTCTCCTAGGAGTAGCAACAGTGGTGTTGAGCGTGCTTCGGCACCGGGCGGTGTTACGCCCGCGCCGGCGAAGGAGATTGAGCATGCCGCGTGCCAACCCTGCCAACGAGACACAGGTCACGGGAGTTTGCATTCCCCCCCGCCAGACCCCCGACGCCGACACAATTCCCCGGCGCTGCGCCCGCCGCCGCCCGCACCCCTTGACGACATTGGTCACAAAGTGACCCCCTGCGTCACCCATCCGACCGCAATGGGGCACTGTGTGATGCGAATCACCTTTTGCATCAAGGGTGTCGCCGGCTACCTCGCAAGCGCCGGGCCAGGATCCGCGGACGAACCATCCAGTGTCACCTCCGGCGGATTGCTGGCGAACCGCCCGATTCCTGCGTAGGCTGGCCCGGTTTTCGGGAGGAACCCATGACCCACGTCCGCAGGCTGGGGCTGGAGCGCGCGCTCCTCGCCCTGTTCGTGCTGTCCGGCTTCGCCGGGCTGATCTACCAGGCGATCTGGTCGCACTATCTGGGGCTCAGTCTGGGCCACGCCGCCTATGCGCAGACCCTGGTGCTGGCCATCTTCATGGGTGGCATGGCGATCGGCGCCTGGCTGGTCAGCGCCTTCGGCGTGCACTGGCGGCGGCTGATCCTGGCCTATGCGGTGGTCGAGATCGTCATCGGCCTGGCCGGACTGGGCTTCCATGCGCTGTTCGTCTGGTACACGGGGTTCTCCCAGGAAACCGTCTACCCGGCGCTGTCCGGCGAGGCGGCGGTACGCGCCTGGCAGTGGGGTTCGGCGGCGCTGATCATCCTGCCGCAGTGCATCCTGCTGGGCATGACCTTTCCGCTGATGAGCGGCGGCTACCTGCGCCTGGCGCCGGACGCCGACGGCGAGATCCTGGGCGGGCTGTATTTCAGCAACAGCGTCGGCGCGGCGTTCGGCGCCCTGGTCGCCACCTTCGTGCTGTTGCCCTGGATCGGCATGCCCGGCACGGTGGCCACCGCCGGCGTGCTGAACCTGGTGGTCGGCGTGCTGGCCATTTTCGTGGCCCGCCACGCCGATGGCCTGCGACCGCTGCCGCCCTCGGCACCGGCACCGGTCGCCGCACCGGCTGCGGGGTCCACCGAGGCGCGCCGGCCACTGCCGCTGGGTGCGTTCACGGCATTGATGCTGGGCGCCACCTTCTTCAGCGGCGCCGCCTCGTTCGTCTACGAGATCGGCTGGGTGCGCATGCTCAACCAGGTGCTGGGCACCACCGTGCACTCCTTCGAACTGATGCTGGCCGCATTCATCCTGGGCCTGGCCTTCGGCGGCTGGTGGATACGGCGGCGCAGCGAACGGATCACCGACCCGGTGGCCTATGCCGGCCTGGCCCAGGTCTGGATGGGTGTCGCCGCCCTGGCCTCGCTGCCGGTGTTCGCGCAGAGCTTCTCGTGGGTGGGCTGGCTGATGTCGGTGCTGCCGCGCGACGACGGCGGCTACACCTGGTTCATGCTGGCCAGCGCCGGCATCTCGATGCTGGTGATGTTCCCGGCGGCCTTCTTCGCCGGCATGACCCTGCCGCTGTTCACCATGGCCCTGCTGCGCCGCGGCGCCGGCGAGGCCAGCATCGGCCGCATCTATGCCGCCAACACCCTGGGCGCCATCCTCGGCGTGGCGCTGGCGGTGCACGTGCTGATCCCCCTGCTCGGGCTGCGCTACGCATTGATGCTGGCGGCGGTGGTCGACATCCTGATCGGCCTGGTGCTGCTGCAGCGCTACGCCGTGGCGGTGCCGCGGCGCGCCTTCCAGGTCGCCGCCGGCGCGGTGCTGGCCGGCCTGCTGCTGAGCCTGCTGTTCGGCCAGGCCTCGCCGCGCGCGATCGCCTCGGGCGTGTTCCGGCACGGCAGCGCCACGCTCGCCGAGGACGCCCACATCCACTTCCTGCGCGACGGCAAGACCGCCACCATCGCCTTCTACAGCCAGGGCACCTCGGGCACCATCGCCACCAACGGCAAGCCGGACGCCTCCATCCAGGTCAACCCGGCCGAGCCGCCCTCGGCCGACGAGATCACCATGATCATGGCCGCCGCCCTGCCCCTGGCCGCCCATCCGGACCCGAAGGACATCGCCATCATCGGCTGGGGCTCGGGCCTGTCCACGCACACCATGCTGGGCAGCAGCCGGCCGCGCCGGGTCGAGTCGATCGAGATCGAGCGGGCCATGGTCGAGGGCGCCCGCCACTACGGCAACCGCGTCCGGCGCGCCTACGAGGACCCGCGCTCGATCGTCCACATCGACGACGCGCGCACCTTCTTCGCGACCGGCCGGCGCGGCTTCGACGTGATCGTCTCCGAACCGTCCAACCCCTGGGTGAGCGGCGTCGCCAGCCTGTTCACGCGGGAGTTCTACGCGTTCCTGCGCAAGCACCTCAACGAAGGCGGCCTGCTGGTGCAGTGGCTGCAGGCCTACGAGCTGGGCGACCATCTGCTGGGCACCATGATGGTGGCCCTGGCCGAGGAGTTCCCGCACGTCGACATCTACCTGACCAACACCGGCGACCTGCTGTTCCTGGCCGGCACCGCGCCGATCCCGGCCCTGGACTACGACCGCTTCACCGAGCCGGACCTGCGTGCGGAGCTGGCCCGCGTCGGACTGGGCAACATCGGCGGCTTCACGGTCCGCAAGGTCGGCGACCGCGACACCTTGCGCGCGATCGCCGCCCTGGCCGGCTCGCAGCCGCACACCGACTTCCACCCGGTGGTATCGCTGAACGCGCCGCGCGACCGCTTCGCCCGGCGCAGCGCCGAGATCCACACCCTGGTGATGGGCACCGGCATGCCGGTGCTGGAGTTGACGGGTGCGCGTCGCCCGGCCTCGGTGGCCGACGACGTGCTGTTCGAGGACATCAGCTTCGGAGCCGTCGACCATTGGGTGGCGCGTGACCTGCGTAGCCTGCTGCTGGGCGAGACGGCGACACATGTGCCGCAGCTCAACCAGGAACTGGCGCAGAGCGTCGCGCAATTGCTCTCGCTGTCGGCTGATGCGCTGGACGCCGACGGGCGCAGCGACTGGCTGGACATCACCGCGGCCATGGCCGAATACAGCCTGGGCTTCCTGCCCGCCGAAGACCATGTCGGGGTCTGGATCGACCCGGTGTGGGTCGCACCGGAGCGGCTGGACGACGGCATGGCGGCGCTGCTGGCGGCCTACGAGGCCACCGCGCGGCGCGATGCCGCGGCCATGGAAACGCGCGCCATGGCGGCCCTGGACACCCTGGGTGCCGACGCCACGCCGATGATCGCCAACCAGATGCTGCTGATCGCCCGCCTGGGCGCGATCGGCCAGGGACGACGCGAGCTGGCGCTTGCCTATGAGCAGGACCTCGGGCGTCGAATCCCGGCCAGTTCGAAACCCTACGGATTCTCGCGTGCCTATCTGAACGCCTGGCTCGACGTCACCGGCGAATGAGCCACCGCGGCCGCGCGCCCTGACCGGCGCGTGGCCACGGGTGTGGATCGCCCCGCCAGGGCAGGCGGTCGCGGCGGCAGCCCCTGCGGCGCGCGACACCCGGGCTGGCCGCTTGGAGCAGGGGCACCTGCCGCGTACTCTGCCGCTCATGTCGATCCCATCCGGCCGGGCAGCGGGCAACGGCGCCCTGCCCGACCGCCCCCTGCTCGCCCTGTTCGCCCTGTCCGGCGCCGCCGCCCTGGTCTACCAGGCGCTGTGGTCGCATTACCTGGGGCTGGTGCTGGGCCATGCCGCGCATGCCCAGGTGCTGGTGCTGGCACTGTTCATGGGCGGCATGGCGCTGGGTGCCTGGCTGGCCGGGCGCCGCGGGGCGCGCTGGCGGCGGCCGTTGCGGGCGTACGCGCTCGCCGAGGGCGTGATCGGCGTGGCCGGGCTGGGTTTCCACGGCGTGTTCGTGGGCCTGGATGCGCTGGGCCAGGCGGTGCTGCCGGCGCTGGATTCGACGCTGGCGGTGCGCGCCTGGCAATGGGGCGGCGCTGCGGCGCTGATCGCCCCGCAGTGCGTGCTGCTGGGCATGACCTTTCCGCTGCTGGGCGCGGCCTGGCTGCGGCTGGCGCCGACGCGCGACACCGCGGTGCTGGCGGGGCTGTATTTCGGCAACGGGCTGGGTGCGGCGGTGGGCGCGCTGGCGGCAGCCTTCGTGCTGCTGCCCTGGCTGGGCCTGCCGGGCTCGGTGGCGGTGGCGGGGCTGGTGAACCTGGTGGTGGCGGTTTGGGCGTGGCGACTGGCCGGGCGCTGGGACGTCGGCGACGGCGACGGTGCGGCGCTCGCGGGGCGGCCCTCTCCCCCGGCCCCTCCCCCGCAGGCGGGGGAGGGGAGAAGTGGGGTGCCGTCGCCGATTGGCGGCGAGGATTCGGACGTCGGGCTCGAAAACGCATGGCCCGATCGCCCGGTCGTAAGCAGCGCGGCGGTGGAGCGGCGCTGGGAGATCGGCGCCGGCGACGGTGCGGCGCTGGCGGGGCGGCCCTCTCCCCCGGCCCCTCCCCCGCAGGCGGGGGAGGGGAGAAGTGGGGTGCCGTCGCCGGTCGGGGTGGCGGTTGGCCGCCATGAGGCGCCATCGCAAGGTGGGGCGGCCAGTGGCAGCGACGCGGTGCGCGCGCGGAGTGCGGGCGTGGGCTGGCTGGCGGCGGTGGCGGCGCTGACGGCGGTGGCGTCGTTCGTGTACGAGATCGCCTGGGTGCGGCTGCTGAACCAGGCGCTGGGCACCACCTTGCACGCCTTCGAGCTGATGCTGGCCAGTTTCGTCGGCGGCCTGGCGCTGGGCGGCTGGTGGCTGCGCCGGCGCGCGCACCGGGTGCGCGATGCCCTGGCCTGGGCGGGCTGGGCGCAGGTGGCGATGGCGGCGGCGGCGCTGGCCTCGCTGCCGGTGTTCGCGCGCAGCTTCGACTGGGTCGGGCTGCTGGTGCGCTGGCTGCCGGCCAACGAGGCCGGCTACGCGCTGTTCCTGGCCGGCAGCGCGGCGATCGCGCTGGCGGTGATGCTGCCGGCGGCGTTCTGCGCCGGCCTGGTGCTGCCGCTGCTGACCAGCGCCGCGTTGCGCGCCGGCGCCGGCGAGGGCGGCATCGGCCGGATCTACGCGGCCAACACGCTGGGCGCGGTGGCCGGCGTCGCGCTGACCGTGGCGGTGCTGGTGCCCTGGCTGGGCCTGGCCGGCGCGGTGATCGCCGCGGCCCTGCTCGATGCGGCGCTGGGCATCGCCCTGCTGCGCGCGGCGCCCTCCGGCCTGTCCGGCCGCCAGGTGCTGGCACTGGCCGGCGTGCTGGCGCTGGCCCTGCTGCTGGCGCTGGGCCCGGGCCGGCCGGACCCGCGGGCGCTGGCCTCGGGCGTGTTCCGGCACGGCCACGCGCGCCTGGACGCGGCGGTGACGGTGGACTTCATCGAGGACGGTCGCACCGCCACGGTGGCGCTGTACCGGCAGGGCAGCGTCGCCACGGTGGCCACCAACGGCAAGCCCGATGCCGCGCTGCAGCTCGACCCCGACGGCACGCCGACCGGCGACGAGCCGACCATGCTGCTGCTGGGCGCCCTGCCCCTGCTGGTGCATCCGGCGCCGGCGCAGGTGGCGGTGGTCGGCTGGGGCGCCGGGCTGTCCACGCACACCCTGCTGGGCTCGCCGCGGCCGGTGCAGGTGGCGACGGTGGAGATCGAGGCGGCGATGGTGCGCGCGGCGCGCGGCTTCGGCCAACGCGTCGCGCGCGCCTACGACGACCCGCGCTCGGTGACCCACATCGACGATGCCCGGACCTTCTTCAGTGCCGCCCGGCAAGGCTGGGACGTGATCGTCTCCGAGCCCTCCAACCCCTGGGTGAGCGGCGTCGCCGCGCTGTTCACCCGGCAGTTCCATGCCCTGCTGGCGCGCCACCTGGCCGAGCACGGCGTGCTGGTGCAGTGGCTGCACACCTACGAGCTGGACGACGCCCTGCTGGCGACCATGGTCGCCGCGCTGCTCGAGGTCTTCGCGCACGTCGAGGTGTACGTGGCGCACAGCAGCGACCTGATCCTGCTGGCCTCGAAGCAGCCGCTGTCGGCGCCGGATTTCGCGCGCCTGGACAGCGCCGTGCTGCACGCGGAGCTGGCGCGGGTGGGCCTGGCCGGCACGGCCGACATCGCCCTGCGCCGGCTCGGCGATGCCCGCCTGCTGCATGGCCTGGTCGCCGCCGCCGGTGCGGTGCCGCATTCGGACTTCCATCCGGTGGTCGCCCTGCAGGCGCCGCGCGCGCGCTTCACCGGCGCCCATGTCGAACTGCTGCCGGCACTGGCCGCCACCGGCTTGCCGGTGCTGGAACTCACCGCCGGCCGCCAGCCGGTCGGTCTGGCCGCGACGCCCGCGTGGGACCCGGACAGCCAGGGCGTGGTCAACCACTGGCAGGCGCGCGACGTGCGTTCCGGGATGCTGGCCGGACATGACGTCGCACAGCGACGCGCGCATGGCACGGTGGATCCGCCCGCGGACGTCGCGGTGGATGACGGCGCGCCCCTGCGCCTGCGGCTTCCTGCCCGGCATGACGATCGCCAGCCGCTGGTGCTGGGCCAGGTGCATGTCCTGAAGGGCGGCTGGCCCGATCCCGGCCAGCCCGACGCCCTGCCCCGCTGGCTGGAAGCGCTGGCCGTGATCGGCGAATACACCCTGGGCCACCTGCCTGCCGCCGACCTTGAGCCGCTGTGGCAGGCGCCGGTGTGGCTGCCCGCCGGGGAGGCGCCGCCGCAGGTCGCCGCCGTACTGGCCGCCTATGCGGCGATCGCCGCCCGCGACCTGCCGGCGATGCGGCCGCGGGCGGATGCGGCGCTGCAGGCCCTGGACGCGGCGATGCCGGCGGACAACGATTCATCGGCCGCGCCGGCGGCGCTGGCCCGGCGCGACGGCGGTGCGGAACCGCTGGCCGTGCTGCAGGGCGACGCGGAGGTCGCGTCCCGGACCGAGGCCGGCCCGGCAGTGGGAGGCGCCTCCGGCGGTCCCGTCCCGACCGTTCCCGCCCTGCTGCGCGAGCACCTGCAGCAGGCCGCCATCCTTGCCGCCCTTGCCCTGGGCGACCGCGCCGACGCCCGCCAGCGCCTGGAGCGCCTGGACGCCCTCGCCCCGCCCAGCCACGAATACGCCATGGTGCGCCGCTACCTGCACGCCCTGGCCACCCTGCCCTGACCGGCACCCGACCCGCGTCGTATTCCCCCAGGCCGAGCACCACTGGCCAGTCCGGCTCACCTGGCCAGGCGCGCGCCGACCCCGCGACGGCAGCACACGTCTCCCCTCCCCCACCTGGGGACCTGATTAGCGTCGTGTCTCAGCCCGCTGCCAGGCGGCTTTACGTCAGTGCGACGACACCGCACTTCTCCCCTCCCCCGCCTGCGGGGGAGGGGCGGGGGAGAGGGTTGCCCGGGCCAGCGCGCGCCGCTGGACCAGCAACGATGCAGATCATGGCAAGCCCCGACCCTCTCCCCCGGCCCCTCTCCCACAGGGAGAGGGGAGCACAGCGCGCTGCGGTCACCGAACACCGGGTCCTGGTCCTTGGTCCCAGATCCTGAGCTGAGACACGACGCTAATCAGGTCTCCCGAAGGGAGAGGGGAGCACAGCGCGCTCCGCTCACCGAGCACCGAGTCATTGTCGTCGGTCGGAGATCCTGCACTGAGACACGACGCTAATCAGGACCTGGGGAGGCCGGGGAGAGAGACCTCTGCAGCTCGCCGCGCTGCCGGCTTGTGACCCCGAACCGGGGCGGGCTGTCGACCGCCGGGGCGCTTTGTGCCCCAAATAATGCGTAGCTAACGCACTGATTATACATAGGTTCCCGGGTAGGTCCACCCCAGGCTGCGCAGGCTCCTAGCGTTCCTTGGCCTGGTACATCAGCGCGTCGGCCTCGGACAGCAGGTCGTCCAGGTCGGTGTGCTGGTCTGCCCTGTAGCGGACGACGCCGCAACTCGACTGCAGGGCATAGCCGGGGCTGCGTTCCTGGTTGAACTCGGCGACCGCCACCTGCACGCGCAGCAGCAGGTGATCGGCGATGTCCTCGTCGGCCGGCGTCAGCAGCACGGCGAACTCGTCGCCGCCCAGCCGACCGATCACGTCGGCCTGGCGGAAGCTGCGCTGCAGGATGGCGGCGAACTCGCGCAGCGCGCGATCGCCCTCGGCGTGGCCATAGCCGTCGTTGATCGGCTTGAACTGGTCGAGGTCGAAGAACAGCAGGCAGGCCGGCTGCTCCATGCGCTGGCACAGGCTGAGCGCGTGCCTGGCAAGCAACCCGAAACCGCGCCGGTTCAGCAGACCGGTCAGCTCGTCGGTCTGCGCCATGTAGGCGCTGGTCAGCTCCTGTTCGGCGATGCAGGCCAGATCGTCGAGCAGGGTGGCATCCTCGTCGCTGAGGGTGCGCGGCTGGGTGTCGATCAGGCACAGGGTGCCGACGCGCTGCCCGCCCGGCGCCTGCAGCGGCCGGCCGGCATAGAAGCGCACGTACGGTTCACCGGTGACCCCGGACATGTGCGCGAAGCGCGGGTCCAGCCGGGCGTCACGCACCACCAGGGTCTCCTGCTTCTCGATGGCGACCGAGCAGAACGATTCCGAGCGCGGTGTCTCCTCGCCCTCCAGGCCCTGGCGGGACTTGAACCACTGGCGGTCGGCGTCGACCAGGGTGACCAGGGCGATCGGCACGTCGAACACCCGCCTCGCCAGCCGGGTGATGCGGTCGTAGCGGTCTTCGGGCGGGGTGTCCAGCAAGTGCAGGGCGCGCAGGGCGGCGAGGCGGTCGGCCTCCTGCGCGCGGTCGAGCTCGGCGGGATTCACGGCGGCTGGCTTCAGTCGGGCGACCCGGGCGTCTGTGCGCCCTGGGACGGAGGACAGCGACCCTAGCCGCATTGCCAGCGCGGCATTGCAAACTTTCATGAACGCCGTTCAGGACGGCGTCAGTCGCCGAGCACCCCGCCACACCCGGCGGGGCGCCACCCTCCTCCGACCGCCGAGGCGACAGGGATCCGATCGACCCCCGCCCCCTCCCGAGTCCCGAGTCCCGAGTCCCGAGTCCCGAGTCCCGAGTCCCGAGTCCCAAGTCCCAAGTCCCAAGTCCCGAGTCCCGAGTCCCGAGTCCCGAGTCCCGAGTCCCGAGTCCCGAGTCCCGAGTCCCGAGTCCCGAGTCCCGAGTCCTGGTCCCTGGTCCCTGGTCCCTGGTCCCTGGTCCCTGGTCCCTGGTCCCTGGTCCCTGGTCCCTGGTCCCTGGTCCCTGGTCCCCGGTCCCTGGTCCCCAGTCCCTGGTCCCCGGTCCCTGGTCCCCGGTCCCTGGTCCCCGGTCCCCGGTCCCCGGTCCCCAATCCCAATCAGCCGCGCCGAACCACCACACCGGCCAGCAGCAGCACCGAAAGCGCCAGCAGCAGCAGTGCCCACGGGCTGTCGACCGGCACCGGCGTCACTGCCGCCGGCGGCGGCGGCTGGGTGCCGGTGATGACGGTGAAGCCGTTGACCAGGGTCGAGGTCAGTCCGGCCGGCGCCTGGGTGCCGGTGACATTGCGCGGTCCCGGGGTGGCGCCGCCGGCGATCGCCAGGGTGGCCGTCGCGGTGGTCGCGTTGACGATGACCAGGCTGCCGACCGTGATGCCGGCGCCGAAGTCGAAGGTGGTGCCGGGCTGGAAGCCGAATCCGGTGATGGTCACCGGCACGCTGGTGCCGGCGCTGCCGCTGGCCGGGTTGACGGAGCTGACGTTGAACTGGGTGATCGGCGGGATGTCGCCGAACGAGGTCGACGCCTGGATGGCGATCGTCGCGCCGCCCGGCAGGCTGCGGTTCCACTGCAGGGCGGCGCCGTTGTCCAGGCAACCGGCGGCCAGGGTGTTGCTGAGCTGGCTGCTGCCGATCTGGCCCCAGACCGTGCTGTAGCCGTTGCCGCTATAGAAATCCGCCGGGGTCTGCGGGATGTAGAGGATGGTGTAGGTGCCGCCGGCGCCGGCCGGGGCGTCGGCGGGCGGGCAGGTCTGGCCGCCGACCGACCCGGAGACCGGCTCGCGGAACGGCACGCCGCTGTCCGAGCTGGCCAGGTAGATGTCGCCGCCCAGGTAGACCTGCGCGCTGAGGTTGGCGCCGCCGGTGTTGGCCAGGCTCAGCCGCTTGGTGAAGTAGTTGTTGCCGTTGACGTACTCCACCACCTGGGTGACGTTGATGTTCTGCCCCGGCAGGCTGCCGGTGACCGTCACCCGGAACGGATCGGCGGCGCTGCCGCTGCCGGCGACCGCGCTGATCGCCGGATTGGAGAAGGTGGTGTACGGGCCGATCGCCCCGGTCGCACTGCCGGCCGGGTGGTTGCTGAAGTCGGGCGCGAACAGGGTGCCGCCGACGCGCACGAACCAGCCCATGTCGGCGGTGTCGGCGCCGGAATTGGACGGGTAGATCTGGCCCTGGCCGGGGATGTCGGCGTTGAATACCTGGAACGACTGGTCGGCGCCGACGTGGATGGTCAGCGGCGTGCCGTTGATGACGCGCACCACGGGCGCGGGGCCGCCCTGCAGCGTGGCGGGTGAGGTCGACTTGGCCAGGGCCAGGCCGGCGGCGCCGGTCAGGGCAAGGCCGAGGGCGGCCAGCAGACGGAAGCGGGTGGAGTGGAACATGGACGGACTCCCTGTGAAATGGACAGGCGCGCGGACCGAAAAGACCGGCGTTCTACTTCGAACGTGATTCGAAGGTCGCGACTGTCACGGCGGGGCGAATTGCCGCCAGATCCCGCCCCGGGCGTCCGCCCACCGGGGGCAGGGGACCGTGCTCGGGTGGAGACGCGGCGGCACCTCCACCTGCCCACAAGGCCTTTCCCGGCGCGGCCGGGAGCCTGCGGACTGCCTCTAGGCGGTCAAGGCCTATCATTGCGCAGTCGCCGGTCGTCGGCCGGCCCCGCCCGATTGCCGGGACGTGTCCTCGGCAGCGCGGCCCCGAGTCGAGGCGTGGATGACCGCAATGTCGATCCGGAAGGAACTGGCGGGCGCCGTGACTTTTTTCGTCGTCATGCTGGGCGCGACGCTGGCGCTGGCGTTCCTGCTGCAGGGATTGGCCAGGCCAACGGTGCCCGAGGCCCTGGCGATGGCAGGGGTGGCGGTGCCGCTGGCCAGCGTCGTCGGCTGGCGCCTGCTCGGCACCTCCTGGCCGGTCCAGGCCGCGGCCCTGGCCAGCTATCTGCTTTTCCACTGGTGGGCGGTCCTGACCCTCCTGACCGCCGCCGCGGCGCAGGCCGTCCCCAGCTTCCGCTTCCCCATCGTGCCGCTGGCGAGTCCCTCCGCGGCGCTGCTGCACCTGGGCCTGCCTTTCCTGGCCCTGGCCGCCACGCGTCTGGCCCTCGCGGCGCGCAGGGGATCGTTGGCGGGTTGAGCCGTCGATGCACGGCGCCAGGGGCGCCGGCCCGGTGCAGACAACCTGAACCGCCCGCGCGCGGCGGGCTGGCGCCGGGGCGGCGCTGCCCCTATGCTGCGCCCCGCAAGTTGCGCCGTTTTCCGACTTTCCTCCTGGCCCGCGACCGCCCGGCCCCTGCCCCGCAGGTGCCCCGGCCCGCCGTCCTGCCGATCGGTTGCCGTCGCCCGCCCGCCCCGGACGCTTCGTCCGCGGCGTGTACGACCCAACGGGGTTCCGTGGTGCGGCGTTGAAGGAACGCCCCGGTCCCCTCGCCCGCCAACCTGGCGCGGCGTCTATCGACAAGGACTGAACCATGCGTTTCGACGACCTCGGGCTGCTGCCCGAACTCATCCGTGCCCTGGCCGACCAGGGCTACACCGACCCGACCCCGGTGCAGGCCCAGGCGATCCCGCCGGCGCTGGCCGGCCAGGACCTGCTGGCCGCCGCGCAGACCGGCACCGGCAAGACCGCCGCCTTCGCGCTGCCGCTGCTGCAGCGCCTGTCCGCCCTGCCCCGGCAGCCCGGCCAGACCCGGCCGCGCGCCCTGGTGCTGACCCCGACCCGCGAGCTGGCCCTGCAGGTCAACGAGAGCCTGCGCGCCTACGGCAAGCACCTGCGCCTGAAGACCGCCGTGATCTTCGGCGGTGTCGGCATGCAGCCGCAGGTCGACGCGCTGCGCCGCGGCGTCGACATCGTGGTGGCCTGCCCGGGCCGCCTGATCGACCACATGGGCCGGCGCAGCGTCGACCTGTCCGGGATCTCGATCCTGGTGCTGGACGAGGCCGACCGCATGCTCGACATGGGCTTCCTGCCGGCGATGCAACGGGTCCTGGCCGCACTGCCGCGGCAGAACCGCCAGACCCTGCTGTTCTCGGCGACCTTCCCGGAGCCGATCAAGGCTCTGGCCCGCGAGTTCATGCGCAGCCCGGCCGAGGTCCAGGTGGCGGCGCGCAACAGCGTCGCCGCCACGGTCAGCCACCGCGTGCACCCGGTCGACGCTGCGCGCAAGCGCGAGCTGCTGCTGGAGCTGCTCAGCCGCGACAGCCGCAGGCAGACCCTGGTGTTCGCCCGCACCAAGCACGGCTCGGACAAGCTGGCGAAGTTCCTGGAGGCCAGCGGCCTGCGCTGCGCGGTGATCCACGGCAACAAGAGCCAGAACGCCCGCACCCGCGCACTGTCCGACTTCAAGGCCGGCAAGGCGACGATCATGATCGCCACCGACATCGCCGCGCGCGGCATCGACATCGACCAGCTGCCGGTGGTGATCAACTTCGAGCTGCCAATGGTGGCCGAGGACTACGTGCACCGGATCGGCCGCACCGGCCGGGCCGGCGCCGAGGGCCAGGCGATCTCGCTGGTCTGCCCGGAGGAGTCCTCGCAGTTGCGCGACATCCAGCGGGTGATCGGCCGCGACATCGAGCAGGCGCTGGTCGCCGGCTTCGAGCCGCACCAGCCGCTGCGCCTGGATGGCCGCGCCCCCAGCCAGCCGGCGCGCCGCGCCGAGTGGCGGTAACGGCCAGGCCCAGGGGCAGCGCGGCGAACCGCCGGCGGGGCACCGGCCAGCCCCGCGCGGGCGGGTCGGGACGCGCCGGCCAGCTCGGCGGCCGTACGGGCGCTGGCCGTGACGGCCAGTCCGGCAGCACCCAGTGGCCGCGCTGGCGAAGCCGGTGGCGCGGCGCGAGGGCCAGCCGGGCAAGCGCCGCAGCAGTGGCCCGCGGCCATGCCGGTGCAGGCCGTGGCATGACCGGCGCCGGCCGACCGGCGGCCGCGGCGGCGACCGCACCGCCGCCTCGCCGCACCGCAGATCATGGCAAGCCCCGACCCTCTCCCCCGGCCCCTCTCCCACAGGGAGAGCGCCGCCGCGCGCCGCGTCCGGGGGCCTAGGGAGCCGGGACCCGGGACCCGGAACCGGCACCGGCACCGGAACCGGAACCGGAACCGGAACCGGAACCGGCACCGGGGACCGGGGACCGGGGAACAGTACGCCTGGGCTTCAGACGGCGTTGCGCTGGGCCTCAGGTGCCGCCCTTCGCGGCAACTGATCGGTGCTTGCCGCCTCCAGCGTGGCTCGCCATCTGCCAGACGCGGACGGTCGGTGCGACGACACCGCACTTCTCCCCTCCCCCGCCTGCGGGGGAGGGGCGGGGGAGAGGGCTGCCCGGGCCAGCGCGCGCCGCTGGACCAGCAACGATGCAGATCATGGCAAGCCCCGACCCTCTCCCCCGGCCCCTCTCCCACAGGGAGAGGGGAGCACAGCGCGCTCCGCTCGCCGACCACCGAGTCCTGGTCCTCGGTCTCCGATCCTGGGCTGAGACACGGCGCTAGTCAGGTCTCCCAGAGGGAGAGCACAGCGCGCTCCGGGTCCAGGATCCCGGAGCTCGGGACTCGGCTCACCGAGTCCCGAGTCTCGGCCCCTTGATCACCGTAACTGCGCGATGTCCGCCGGCAGGGCTTCCTGTACGGTGCGATCGTCGTTGCGGCCCAACCAGCCGGCGAGGTCGTCGATGCGGCAGGCACGCTGCAGTTTGCCGTGGGCTTCGTCCCAGGCTTCCGGACCCAGCCGCTCGACCAGCCGCCGGTCGGCGAACACCATCGCCCGGGTGCTGTAGATCGCGTTGCCGGGCAGCCTGTCCCAGGTCGATTCGTACATCGGCAGACTGCCCATCATCAGGGCATACAGGCCGTCGACGCCGAGACCTTGGCCACCGCGGGCCGGACTGATGCGGATCAGCAGGGGTCGGCGCCCAGGCTGCACCTGGCCGTCGGTCTCGATGACGAAGGGAACCGCCATGCACCCGTACTGCGGCTCGCCCTCGCCACCGAGCAGTGCGGTCTGGGCGGTGCGCTCGTCGGCCCGCCAGTAGCGGTCCAGCTCGGCCTGGTCGACCACCACCAGTTCGTCGTCCTGGGCCGACACGGGCGGGACGAGGCACGCGGCAACAACCAGGATGAGGGGGCGCAGCAGGGTCGGGGCAGCCATGGCGATTCCGTGCAGGGAGGTTGGGGAGGCCGGCTCGCTCGCCGACGCAGGCGCACCTTAGCGGATCGCGACGCGCACCGGCAGCGCCGCGGCGCGCCTCGTTCAGGCAGTGGATGCACGCGCCGTCAGCTCGGCCAGCGCCGCGGGGATGGCCGCCGGACCATCGGCCAGGCACAGCCGCGGGTGGCCGGCTTCGACGCCGTGAGCGAGTTCGTGCGCCCAGGTAGTGTGATAGGGCACATGCACCGCCCAGCCGCCCAGGGCCAGCACCGGCTCGGCGTCCGAGCGCAGCGAATTGCCGACCATCGCGAAGCGCGCGGCGTCCAGGTCGAATTCGGCGAGCACCCGGGCATAGGCTGCCGGATCCTTCTCCGAGACGATCTCGATCCGGCGGAACAGCCCGGCCAGGCCGGATTGCGCAACCTTGCGTTCCTGGTGGAAAAGGTCGCCCTTGGTGATCAGCACCACCGGATGGCGTTCCGCGACCTCGGCGACCGCCTCGGCGATGCCCGGCAGCAACGCCACCGGGTGCTGGAGCACGGCCTTGCCCAGGTCGAGGATGCGGCCGAGATCGGCTGCGCCGATGCGCCCGTCGGTCAGGCTGATGGCGGTCTCCAGCATGGACAGCGTCATCGCCTTGGCGCCGTAGCCGAACAGCGCCAGGTTGGCGCGCTCGGTCTCGAGCATGCGTTCGTGCAGGCGGGCATCGCCGAGGTCCAGCCAGGCACCCATGATCGCCTCGAACTCGGCCTGGGCGGCGTCGAAGTACTCCTGGCTGCGCCAGAGCGTGTCGTCGCCGTCGAATCCGACCAGTTCGATCATGATGGGGCCTCGTCGTGGGGGCGGCATGGTCGCACAGTCGACGGCCCGAACAGGGCAGACGTCCTCCGCAACCGGCTTGCGCCCATCCGTCGCGCGCGCCGTTCTCCTGCTGACCCACCGCGCAGGCAGGGCACGGCAGGGGGAGATCGCGCGGACTCCCGGGGTGACTGTCCCGCAAGAGCGGCCCTACCCGGGAACCTTCTTGGAATCCGTGGCTTAGCGACGCGTTTTGGGGGCTGCAAAGCGCCCTGACGGTCGACAGGCCGCCCCGGTTCCGGGGAACAAGCGGGCAGTGCAGCAAACTGCAGAGGTCTCTCCCCCAGCCCCTATGCCGCGGTGAGGGTGAGGTCGTTCGGGCGGCTTCCCCGCAAGTGCGGCCCTCTCCCCCAGCCCCTCTCCCGCGGGGCGGGAGAGGGGAGCAGATCGCGCTCCGAATCCCGAATCCCGAATCCCAAATCCCGAATCCCGAATCCCGAATCCCGAATCCCGAATCCCGAATCCCGGGTCCCGGGTCCCGAGTCCCGAGTCCCGAGTCCCGGCTTTTCAGACCAACTACTCGATGGTCACCCGGTTGATCTCGGTGAGCGAGGTGACGCCGTCGATGGCCTTCTTGCGCGCCGACTGGCGCAGGTCCGGGATGCCGGCCTCGATGGCCGCCTTGGCGATCGCCAGGGTGTTGCCGCCCTCGAGGATCACCTTCTGGATCGACTCGTACATCGGCATCACCTGGTAGATGCCGGTACGGCCCTTGTAGCCTTCGTTGCACTGGTCGCAGCCGACCGCCTCGAACAGCGGCGGGTTGGAGGCCAGCTCCTGCTCGGTGAAGCCTTCCCGCATCAGCGCCTCCTTGGGCACCTGGACCTGCTTGCGGCAATCGTGCAGGCGACGGGCGAGGCGCTGGGCGATCACCAGGTTCACCGCCGAAACAATGTTGTAGGGCGCGATACCCATCACCGCCAGGCGCGCCAGGGTCTGCGGGGCATCGTTGGTGTGCAGGGTGGACAGCACCATGTGGCCGGTCTGCGCCGCCTTGATGGCGATCTCGGCGGTCTCGATGTCGCGGATCTCGCCGACCATGATCACGTCGGGGTCCTGGCGCAGGAACGAGCGCAGGGCCACCGAGAAGGTCATGCCGCGCTTTTCGTTGACGGCCACCTGGTTGATGCCGGGCACGCGGATTTCCACCGGGTCCTCGACGGTGGAGATGTTGCGGCCGTCGGTGTTGAGGATGTTCAGCGCGGTGTACAGCGACACGGTCTTGCCCGATCCGGTCGGACCGGTCACCAGAACCATGCCGTAGGGCTTGTTGATCGCCTCGACGAACAGCTCCTTCTGGAAATCCTCGTAGCCCAGCTTGTCGATGCCCATGCGGGCCGCGGCCGGGTCGAGGATGCGCAGCACCACCTTCTCGCCGAACAGGGTCGGGCAGGTGCTGACGCGGAAGTCGATCGACTTGGTCTTGGAGATGTTGAGCTTGATGCGGCCGTCCTGAGGCACCCGCTTCTCGGCGATGTCCAGGCCGGACATGACCTTGAGGCGCGAGCTGATGCGCGGCGACATCTTCGCCGGCGGCGCCGCCACCGGGCGCAGCACGCCGTCCAGGCGGTAGCGGACCCGGTAGTTGCCCTCGTAGGGCTCGAAGTGGATGTCCGAGGCGCCGCGCCGGATGGCGTCGAGCAGCACCTTGTTGACGAACTTGACGATCGGCGCGTCCTCGTCGCCGGTGGCGACGGCTGAGCTTTCCGATTCGTCCCGATCGGTGCCGACGCTGACACCCTCCAGCCCGCTGTCGCCGTCCGGGTCGAGGTCCGGCAGGTTGGCCTGGCGCTGGTCGAAGGCGGTCTCGATGGCGCGCTCGAGCTGGCCCTCGATGGCCAGCACCGGCGCGATGGTGAGGTTGGTCTGGAACGCGAAATCGTCGACGGCACGGACATCGGTGGGGTCGCTGATCGCGATGTACAGGACGTTGCCGCGCTTCATCAGCGGCATCGCCTTGTGCTTTTCGATGAGCTTGGCGTCGACCGCGTCGAACGGCGCGTGCTTGAGGTCGACGCCGCCGACGTCGATCAGCGGCAGGCCGAACTCGGTGGCCGCGCTGTGCGCGACGGCCAGGGGATCGGCAAGGTTCTTGCTCGCCAGGTAACGATGCAGCGGCACCCGGTGCTTGGCCGCCTCGTCCTGGGCGGCGAGCGCCGCCTTCTCTTCCATCACGCCATCGACGGCGAGCCGTCGCGCCAGGCCTCGCAGGCCCATCATCGTCTGTACTGCGGCAACCATCGGATCACGCCCCTGTGTTCGAGCCCGCCGCTCGTCGGTCCGACGAACGGCTATGCAGGCGCAGCATACGCCGGCCGGACCGGCCGGCAACAGGTTTCAGGCCGAAGATTGCAAACTTTCGTTAAATCCGTGATTTGATTCACAGTTGTGACCGGTCCTGAGCCCGGTTGGCCCTTGACAGAAGGGCCCCGGGACGACCCCGGCAGGGCTGTCGCCCCGGCCGGACCCGGACCAGAACCCGCCCCGCCGGCAGGAGGCGGCGGGACAGGGCGACGACCGGCGGCTTGGGCGGGCCGCCGGGGCGTCGGCCGCGGCGCGCTGCGCGCCCGCGGAGACCGATCCGGCCGTGGCCGGATCAGTCGGCCTGCTTGCGCAGGAAGGCCGGAATGTCCAGGTAGTCGATGCCGCCGGGCGACGGGACGCCGGCCGCGGCATCGGTGCCGCCCTCGGCGCCGACCATGACCGCCGGGCCGGTACCGGTGCGCAGCAGGTAGCCGGGCTGGATGGCCGGGGCCGACTCGGCCCCACCGCGGATCAGGGTCGGCCGGATGCGCGCGCCGTCCTTGAGCGGCTGCCGCGCGGCTACGCGGTTCAGGCCAGTGGCGACCACGGTTACCCGGACCTCGTCCTGCATCTCCATGTCGGTGGCGGTGCCGACCACCACGGTGGCGTCCTCGGAGGCGAACTCGGAGACGATCCGGCCGACCTCGTCGAACTCGCGCAGGGTCAGCGAGGGCCCGGCGGTGATGTTGACCAGGATGCCGCAGGCGCCGGACAGGTTGACGTCGTCCAGCAGCGGGTTGTTGATGGCGGCCTCGGCGGCGGCCTGGGCGCGATCGTCGCCGCGCGCGGTGCCGGTGCCCATCATCGCCATGCCCATCTCGCTCATCACGGTGCGCACGTCGGCGAAGTCGACGTTGATGACGCCGGGTCGGGTGATCAGGTCGGCGATGCCCTGCACGGCGCCCATCAGCACGTCGTTGGCGGCGCGGAAGGCGTTCACCAGCGACACCTCGCGGCCGAGCACGCTGAGCAGCTTCTCGTTCGGCACGGTGATCAGCGAGTCGACGAACTGGGTCAGCTCCTCCAGGCCCTTGTGCGCGACCTGCATGCGCCGGCGGCCCTCGAACGGGAACGGCCGGGTGACCACGGCGACGGTCAGGATGCCCATCTCCTTGGCGAGCTGCGCCACCACCGGCGCCGCGCCGGTGCCGGTGCCACCGCCCATGCCGCCGGTGATGAACACCATGTCGGCGCCCTTGAGCACCTCGGTGATCCGCTCGCGGTCCTCGAGCGCGGCCTGGCGGCCGACCTCGGGGTTGGCGCCGGCGCCCAGGCCCTTGGTGACGTTCGGGCCGAGCTGGAGCTGCACCTGCGCGCCGGTGCGCTTGAGCGCCTGGGCATCTGTGTTCATGGCGACGAACTCGACGCCCTCGACGTGGGCCTCGACCATGTGCGCGATGGCGTTGCCGCCGCCGCCGCCGATGCCGACCACCTTGATCGCGGCGTTGGCGCCGTCGCTGTCGATCAACTCGAACATGTTTGCGGTTTCCGTCTTCACTGCGACTCTCCTGCTTGTGTGTTGCTGGTCCTGCCCGTTGCGGCGGCCGGGGCCGCCGTTCCCTGGCAGCCTTGCGGCCGCCTCTTGTGCCTGCCGGCGGCCGCGTGGCCGCCGTTCGGAAGGCCGCCACCGCCCGCGGGCGGCGGCACGCCTGCCTAGAACTGCTTGCGGAACCAGCCGACCAGCCGGTTCCACGGGGAATCCGCGCTGCCCAGGGCGATCCGCCCGCGGCCGCGTCCGAAATGGCGCGCGCCGAAGCGCAGCAGCCCGACCCCGGTGGCGTGCACCGGGTTGTTGACGACCTCGCCCAGGCCCTCGACGCCGGCCGGCTGGCCGACCCGCACCGGCATCTGGAACAGCTCCTCGGCCAGCTCGACCACGCCCTCCATGCAAGCCGCGCCGCCGGTCAGCACGACGCCGGCGGCGACCAGGCTCTCGTAGCCGCTGCGCCGGATCTCGCCCTGCACCATCGAGAAGATCTCCTCGTAGCGGCTCTGCACGACCTGGGCGAGCATCTGCCGGGCGAGCCGGCGCGGCGGCCGGTCGCCGACGCTGGGCACCTGGATGGTCTCCTCGGCACCGGCGAGCTGGGTCAGCGCGCAGGCGTAGCGGACCTTGATCTCCTCGGCGTACTGGGTGGGCGTGCGGAACGCCTGGGCGATGTCGTTGGTGACCAGGTCGCCGGCGATCGGCAGCGAGGCGGTGTGGCGGATCGCGCCCTGGGTGTAGATGGCAAGGTCGGTGGTGCCGGCGCCGATGTCGACCAGGCAGACGCCCAGCTCCTTCTCGTCCGGGGTCAGCACGGCGTCGGCGCTGGCCAGCGGCGCGAGGATCAACTCGTCGATCGCCAGGCCGCAGCGGTTCACGCACTTGCTGAGGTTCTGCCGCGCCGACAGCGCGCAGGTGATCAGGTGGGCGCGGGTCTCCAGGCGAACGCCGGACATGCCGACCGGATCGCGGATGCCTTCCTGCTCGTCGATCGCGAATTCCTGGGGCAACACGTGCAGCACGCTCTGGTCGGCGGGCACCGCCACCGCGCGCGCGGCGTCCATCACCCGCTCGACGTCGCCAGGGGTGACCTCCTTGTCGCGGATCGCCACCACGCCCGGCGAGTTGCGGCTCTGCACGTGGCTGCCGGAGATCGAGGCGAACACCGAGCGGATCTCGCAGCCGGCCATCAGCTCGGCCTCCTCGATGGCGCGCTGGATCGACTGCACGGTCGACTCGATGTCGACCACCACGCCGCGCTTGAGGCCCTTCGACGGGTGCGAGCCGACGCCGATCACCTCGATCGCCTCGCCGGGCTGGTGTTCGGCGACGATCGCCACCACCTTGGAGGTGCCGATGTCCAGGCCGACCAGCAGCGCCTTGTCGGACTTGCCCTTCATGTTCATGCGTTGTCGCCCTGTTCGCGGGCGGGCGCCGCGGCGCCCGCCGGGGGAATGGCAGCGCCGTCGCCGGCGGCCGGTCGCGGCTCGCCCCAGGCCAGGGCGTAGCCGTTCGGATAGCGCAGGTCGGCGCGCACCAGCGGCCGTTCGGGCTGCGCGCGCAGCAGGCCAGGGGCGGTGGCCGCGAAGCGCGCCAGCCGCTGTTCGGCCTGGTCGCGGCCCAGCAGCAGCACGGTGCCGCCGGCCAGCTCGATGCTCCAGCTGCCGCGTTCGCTCAACCGGGTGTGCGACAACGCCAGCCCGGTGCCGGACAGGATCGCCTGGGCCCTGGCGTTGAAGTTGGCAACCTCGGCGACCCGCTCCTGCGGGCCGTGCAGGCGCGGCAGTCCGGCGATGTCCTCGATGCCGGGGACCTCGAACATCTGCCCGCCGCGCGACACCAGGGCGTCGTCGTTCCAGACCGCATAGGGCTGGTACTCGAGCAGGCGGACCACCACCGTGTCCGGCCAGCGCTTGCGCACCTCGACCGCCTCCACCCAGGGCAGCGCCGCCAGGTCGCGACGCAGCTCGACCAGCGAGAGCGCGAAGAAACCCCGTCCGGCATGGCGGGCGACCGCGTCCCGCACCGCCTCGGGCTCGACGTGGCGGTGCTCGGCGACCAGGTCCAGGTTGCGCAGCGGCCAGCGGTCGGAGGCGAACGAGCCGTTCAGCAGACCGACCACCGGCAACGCCAGCAGGCCCAGCGCGACGCACCAGGCCAGCAGCCGGATCCAGGCGCTGGCGTTCATCGGCGCTCTCCCGGCAGGCTGGTTTCCAGCACGCGCCAGCACAGTGCGTCGAAGTCCATGCCGGCGACCCCGGCCGCCTTCGGCACCAGCGAATGGCTGGTCATGCCCGGCGCGGTGTTGACCTCCAGCAGCCAGTTGCCGCCGCCGCGGTCGCGCATCACGTCGACCCGGCCCCAGCCGGTCACCGCCAGGGCCCGGAACGCCGCCAGGGCCAGCGCCCGCAGGTCGGCCTCGGCGGCGCCCTCAAGGCCGGGGCACACGTAGGTGGTGTCCTCGGCCACGTACTTGGCGTGGTAGTCGTAGAAGGCGCCGGCCGGCACGATACGGATGCTGGGCAGGGCGACGTCGTCGAGGATGGCGACGGTCAGCTCGTCGCCCTCGATCAGGCGCTCGACCAGCAGTTCGCCGTCGTAGCGGGCGGCCAGCGCCACCGCCCGGTCGAGGTCGGCTTCGGCATGGACGCGGGTGACGCCGACGCTCGATCCCTCATGGGCGGGCTTGACGATCACCGGCAGGCCGAGCGCGCGCACTGCCGCCAGCACGTCGTCGCCGGGACGCACCGCACGATAGGCCGGCGTCGGAAGCCCGATCGCCTGCCAGACCTGCTTGCTGCGCACCTTGTCCATGCTCAGCGCCGAGCCGAGCACGCTGGCGCCGGTGCACGGCACGCCCAGCGCCTCCAGCAATCCCTGCAGCACGCCATCCTCGCCGCCACCGCGGGTACCGTGCAGGATATTGAAGACGCGATCGACGCGGCCGGCGGCGATCGCCTCGACCAGGGCCGGGATGCCGTCGACCGCGAACGCCTCGATGCCGCTGCGCTGCAGGGACGCCAGCACGTTGGCGCCGGAATCCAGCGACACCTCGCGCTCGCTGCTGGTGCCGCCGAGCAGCACGGCGACGCGTCCGAAGGCGCGCGGGTCAGTGATGCGGCTCATGGCGCGTCCTTGGCGGCAAGCAGTCGGGCGGACGCCTGGCCGATGTCGCCAGCGCCCATCAGCAGGACCAGGTCGCCGTCCTGCAGCAGCGGCGGCAGCGCCGCCGCCAGCTCGCGCGGCGAGTCCACCAGCACCGGGTCGACCTTGCCGCGGGCGCGGATGGCGCGCGCCAGCGCGCGCGCGTCGGCGCCGGGGATCGGCGCCTCGCCGGCGGCATAGACCTCGGTCAGCACCAGCGCGTCGACATCGGCGAGCACGCGCGCGAAGTCGTCCAGCAGGTCGCGGGTGCGGCTGTAGCGGTGCGGCTGGAAGACCACCACCAGGCGGCGCTCCGGCCAGCCGCCGCGCGCGGCGTGGAACACCGCGGCCAGCTCGCTGGGATGATGGCCATAGTCGTCGACCAGCAGCACCCGGCGACCGCCGACGGCGACCTCGCCGTGCAGGTTGAAGCGTCGGCCGATGCCGGCGAAGCGCGACAGCGCCGTGGCGATGTGGTCGGCGTCGACGCCCAGTTGCCAGCCGACCGCGGCGGCCGCCAGGGCGTTCAGCACGTTGTGGCGGCCGGGCAGGTTGAGCTGCACCGGCAGCGGCGGTGCCTGCGGCAACTGCAGGTCGAAGTGCATCTGCATGCCGCGCTGGACGAGGCCGGTGGCGCGCACGTCGGCGGACTCCGACAGGCCGTAGGACATCACCGTCCGGGGCGCCTGCTCGGCCAGCCGGGCGACTTCCGGATCGTCCACGCAGAGCACCGCCAGGCCGTAGAACGGCAGCCGGTGCAGGAAATCGGAGAACGCCTGGCGAAGATGGTCGAAATCGCCGCCGTAGTGTTCGAGGTGGTCGGCGTCGATGTTGGTGACCACCGCGATCATCGGCGTCAGCAGCAGGAAGGAGCCGTCGCTCTCGTCGGCCTCGGCGACCAGGAAGCTGCCGCTGCCCAGGCGTGCGTTGGCGCCGGCGCTGAGCAACTGGCCGCCGATCACGAAGGTCGGGTCCAGGCCGCCCTCGGCCAGCACGCTGGCGACCAGGCTGGTGGTGGTGGTCTTGCCGTGGGTGCCGGCCACGGCGATGCCGCGCCGGAAGCGCATCAGCTCGCCGAGCATCTCGGCGCGCGGCACCACCGGCACGCGCTGCGCGCGCGCCCAGGCCAGCTCCGGGTTGTCGGCGGCGATCGCGCTGGAGACGACGACGACGTCGGCGCCCTGGGCGTGCTCGGCGCGATGACCGGTGTGCACGGTGATGCCCAGGCCCGCCAGGCGCGCACAGGCGCCGCCTCCATGCAGGTCGGAGCCGCTGACCGTGTAGCCCAGGGTGTGCAGGACCTCGGCGATGCCGCTCATGCCGACACCGCCGATGCCGACGAAGTGCACGTGGCTGAAGGCGCGGATGGTGCCGCCGCGATCCGCGAAGCGCTGCACGGTCATCGGGCCACCTCCAGGCAGGCGTCGGCGACCGCCTCGGCGGCATCCGGCCGGGCCAGGCCACGCGCCGCAACCGCCATCGCCAGCAACCGGACGCGGTCGCCGGCCAGCGCCGCGACCCGCGCGGCCAGCGCGGGCGGATCGAGGCGCGCCTGCGGCAGCAACTCGGCGGCACCGGCCTCGACCAGGGCGGCGGCATTGCGGGTCTGGTGGTCGTCGACCGCGTGCGGGTAAGGCACCAGGAGCGCGCCGACACCGGCGGCGCACAGCTCGGCCAGGGTCAGGGCGCCAGCACGGCACAGGACCAGGTCGGCCCAGCCGTAGGCAGCGGCCATGTCGGCGATGAACGGCTCGACCGTCGCCTCGACACCCGCTGCCGCGTAGGCCGACCGGGTGCCGTCCTCATGGCCGCGGCCGCACTGGTGGCGAACCAGCGGTCGCGCGGCCGGCGCCAGCCGGGCCAGTGCCGACGGCACCGCGGCATTGAGTGCGCCAGCACCGAGCGAGCCGCCAAGCACCAGCACGCGCAGGGGACCGCCGCGCCCGGCCAGGCGGGCCTGCGGCGCCGGCAGGGCGGCGATCTCCGGCCGCACCGGATTGCCGACCCACTGGCCGCCGCCGATGGCCTCCGGGAAGCCGGTCAGGACCCGCGCCGACCACTGGGCCAGCTTGCGGTTGGTCCAACCTGGCACGGCGTTCTGCTCGTGGACCAGCAGCGGCACGCGGCGCAGGTGCGCGGCCAGGCCGCCGGGGCCCGCCGCATAACCGCCGAAGCTGATCGCCGCGCGCGGGCGCAGCCGGCCGAACAGGCGCAGGGTGCGCGCCAGCGCCCGCAGCAGGCGCAGCGGCGCCAGCAGCAGGGTCGCCCTGGACTTGCCGCGCAACCCGCCGATCGGCACCGTGTGCAGCTCGATGCCGGCCGCCGGCACCAGGCGCGTCTCCATGCCGCCCTCGGCGCCCAGCCAGGCCACTGGCACGCCGCGCCGGACCAGCGCCTGCGCCACGGCCAGCCCCGGGAAGATGTGACCGCCCGTGCCGCCGGCCATGATCAGGACCGGGCGGCTCATGCCGGCAGCCCCAGCGAGGGTTCCAGCCGCCGGCGTCCGGGAACCGCCGGGATGCCGCCGATGCCGGCAACCGGCGGCAACGACGGCGCGACGGCCTGGTCGTCCTCGTCTTCGGGCCGGTCCGCGGCGGCCGCGGCGCCCCGCCGCTCGGCCTGGTCCAGTTCCCGGGCGCAGCGCAGGGCCAGGCCGAGGGCGGCGCAGGTCATCAGCAGGCTGGACCCGCCCGAGGAGATCAACGGCAGGGTCAGGCCCTTGGTCGGCAGCACGCCCATGTTCACGCCGACCGAGACCAGCGCCTGGGCGCCCAGCCAGAGGGCGACGCCGAATGCGCAGTGGCCGGCGAAGCGCAGGCCATGCTGCTGACAGCGGAAGCCGATCAGCAGCAGGCGCGCGGTCAGCCATGCGAACAGCGCCAGTACCAGCAGAACGCCGGCCAGGCCCAGCTCCTCGGCCAGCACCGCCAGGATGAAATCGGTGTGCGCCTCGGGCAGGTAGAACAGCTTCTGCACGCTGCCGCCCAGGCCGACCCCGAACCACTCGCCGCGGCCGATCGCGATCAGCGCCTGGGTCAGCTGGAAGCCATCGGCGAACGGGTCCTGCCAGGGATCCAGGAAGCTGTACAGGCGCTTGAGCCGGTACGACTCCGAGAACGCCGCCCAGACCAGCGCCGGCAGCAGGCCGGCCGCAAGCAGGGCCAGGCTGGAGAAGCGCGCGCCGCCCAGCCAGACCATGCCGACGGTCACCACCACGATCAGCACGGCGCTGCCGAAATCGGGCTGGACCATCAGCAGCGCCAGCAGGCAGCCGACCGCGAGGATCGGCCGGATCGCGCCGAGCACGGTCAGGCTGACGCTGTGCGACTGTCGCACCAGGTAGCCGGCCAGGTACAGGATCAGGAACAGCTTGACTGCCTCGACCGCCTGGAAATTGGTGATCCCCAGGCGGATCCAGCGGGTCGCACCATTGACGGTGTGACCTACACCCGGCACCAGGACCAGCACCAGCAGGGCCAGGCTGAGCCACAGCCAGCCCTGGCC
This sequence comes from Lysobacterales bacterium, assembly GCA_019634735.1. Lineage (NCBI taxonomy): Bacteria > Pseudomonadati > Pseudomonadota > Gammaproteobacteria > Lysobacterales > Lysobacterales bacterium. The sequence goes on from JAHCAT010000006.1 coordinate 82,679, forward strand.
GATCCGCTCCAGGCGCTCCAGCGGCCAGTGCGAGAGCACCAGCAGCACGGGCAGGCCGAGGGCGAGGAACATCAGGTGGCGGTTGAGGTAGTACCACGGGTTGCCGGCCTGCGCTTCGGCCACTGCGACCGAGCTGGAGGCGACCATCACCACGCCCAGCGCGACCAGCAGCAGGACCGGCAGCAGCAGCAGCCAGTCGATCCGGCCCTGCAGTTCGTCGTGGCGGCGGGCGTGGGCCATCAGCGGACCTTCAGCGTCGCCAGGCCGACCAGCACCAGCATCACCGAGATGATCCAGAAGCGCACGATCACGCGCGGCTCCGGCCAGCCCTTGAGTTCGAAGTGGTGGTGGATCGGCGCCATCCGGAAGATGCGCCGGCCGGTCAGCTTGTAGCTGGCCACCTGCAGCATCACCGAGACCGTCTCAAGGACGAACAGGCCGCCCATGACGATGAACACGATTTCCTGGCGGACGATCACGGCGATGGTGGCCAGCGCGGCGCCCACCGCCAGCGCGCCGATGTCGCCCATGAACACCATTGCCGGGTAGGTGTTGAACCAGAGAAAGCCCAGGCCTGCGCCGGCCAGCGCCGCCAGGAACACGGTCAGCTCGCCGGCGCCGGGGATGTGCGGGATCTGCAGGTAGCTCGAGAACACCGCATGGCCGGCCGCGTAGGCGAACACGCCGAGCGCGCAGGCGACCAGCACCGAGGGCATGATCGCCAGGCCGTCCAGTCCATCGGTCAGGTTCACCGCGTTCGAGAACCCGACGATCATGAAGTAGGCGATGACCACGAACAGGACGCCCAGCGGCAGCGCCACGGTCTTGAACAGCGGCACGTAGAGCTGCGTGTTGGCCGGCACGTCGGCGCTGAGGTACAGGGCCAGCGCCGCAGCCAGGCCGAACACGGTCTGCAGCAGGTACTTCCAGCGCGCCGGCAGGCCCTTGCTGTTCTTGAGGACAAGCTTCCGGTAGTCGTCCAGCCAGCCGATGAAGCCGAACGCCACGGTCACCGCCAGCACGATCCAAACGTAACGGTTGGTCAGGTTCGACCAGAGCAGGGTCGAGGCGACCAGGGCCAGCAGGATCAGGGCACCGCCCATGGTCGGCGTGCCGGCCTTGGCGAGGTGGGTCTGCGGGCCGTCGCTGCGGATCGGCTGGCCGCCGCCCTGGCGCGACTGCAGCGCGCGGATCACCCGCGGCCCCAGCCACAGCGACAGCGCAAGCGCGGTCAGGGCGCTCATGATCGCCCGGAAGGTCAGGTAGCCGAACACGTTGAGGGCGCCGAACTGGTCCTGCAGCAGGCGCGCGAGTTCAAGCAGCATCGGAATCTCCCCGCAGGGCCGCGACGACCCGCTCCATGCCCGCAGAGCGCGAGCCCTTGACCAGGCAGACCACGCCCGCGTGCAGTGCCGCCTGCAGCGAGGCGACCAGCGCCTCCAGCGTCTCGTGATGGCGGCCACCGGCGCCGAACGCGGCGCTCGCCTCGCGGCTGAGTTCGCCGACCGTGTCCAGCCGGGCCAGGCCGGCCTGGCGGGCGTGCCGGCCGATCTGCGCGTGCAGCGACGGCGCGTCGGCGCCAAGCTCGCCCATGTCGCCCAGCACCAGCCAGTGCTCGCCGGGCAGGCCGGCCAGGGTGTCGATGGCGGCAGCCACCGAGGCCGGGTTGGCGTTGTAGGTGTCGTCGACCAGGGCGTGACCGCCCGGCTGGCGGAGCAGGCGCAGGCGGCCGGCTACGCCGCTGGCCGCGGCCAGGCCATCGCGGATCGCCGCGAACGGCACCTCCAGCGCGCAGGCGATGGCGGCGGCGGCCAGGGCGTTCATCAGGTTGTGGCGGCCCGGCAGGGGCAGTTCGACCTCGCCCTCGCCGGCCGGACAGCGCAACCGGAACCGGCAGCGCTCGCCCAGCTCGATGGCGTCGGCCCCCACGTCGGCATCGTTCTGCAGGCCGAAGCGCAGCAGCCGGCGCGACGCCACCTGGCGCTCGAAGCGGCTGGCGTAGGCGTCGTCGGCGTTGATCACCGCCACGCCCTCGGCGGGCAGCGCCGCGTACAGCGCACCCTTGGTCTCGGCGACGCCGTCCAGCGAGCCCAGGCGCTCGAGATGGGCGGGGCCGACGTTGTTGACCAGGCCGATCGCCGGCTGGGCGATGGCGGCCAGGTAGGCGATGTCGCCGGGCTTGCCGGCGCCCATCTCGAACACCGCGTAGTCGTGGCCGGCATCGAGTTCGAGCACCGCCAGCGGCAGGCCGACCTCGTTGTTGCGGTTGCCGGGATTGGCGTGGCAGCGCCCGACCCGGGACAGGATCGCGGCGACCAGGGTCTTGACCGTGGTCTTGCCGTTGCTGCCGGTGATGCCGACCACCCGCGCCGGCATCCGCTCGCGATGCCGGCGCGCCAGCTCGCCCAGGGCGAGCAGCGGATCGGCGACCACCAGCTGCGGCAAAGGCATACCGGCATCGGCGGTGGCCACCAGGGCGCCGGCCGCACCTGCGGCTGCAGCCTGCGGCAGCAAGGCGTGGCCGTCGACGCGCTCGCCGCGCAAGGCGACGTAGAGCATGCCCGGCCGGAGCGTGCGGGTGTCGTGGCCGACGCCGTTCACCACGGCATCGGCGCCGGCAAGGCGACCGCCCAGCCAGAGCGCCAGCTCGGACAGGCGCGCGCTCAGCATGGCCAGGCCTCCAGGGCCGACCGCGCGTGGGCGGCGTCGTCGAACGGGCGGCGCTCGCCGTTGACCTCCTGCCAGGCCTCGTGACCCTTGCCGGCGACCAGGACGATGTCGCCCGGACGGGCGTCGGCGACTGCGGTGGCGATCGCCCGGGCGCGGTCGCGCTCGACGCGCACGTCGCCGGGGCGGCCGAAGCCGGCGAGGATCTGGGCGACGATGGCGTCGCCGGACTCCCGGCGGGGATTGTCGTCGGTGACCACCACCCGGTCGGCGAGCGACTGGGCGATCGCGGCCATCTGCGGGCGCTTGCCGGCGTCGCGTTCGCCGCCGCAGCCGAACACGCAATGCAGGCGGCCCTCGACGTGCCCGCGCAGCGAGCGCAGGGCCTGTTCGAGGGCATCGGGGCTGTGCGCGTAATCGACCACCACCAGCGGCCGCTCGCCGCCGCCGTAGTGGTTCATCCGGCCCGGCACGCTGACCAGGCCGGACACTGCCTGGGCGACCTGGTCGACCGGCCACCCGAACGCATGCAAGGTGCCGGCGACGCCCAGCAGGTTGGCGACGTTGAACCGGCCGAGCAGGGCGGCGTGGACATCGGCCTCGCCATCGGGCAGGTGCAGGCGGAAGGACAGGCCGGACATGTCGGCCTGCACGGCCGAGGCCCGGCATTCGGGTGGCGTGCCGCCGGCGCGATCGCCGCGGCCGCAACGCAGCAGGCGGACGCCGGCCGGCAGACGTCCGGCGAGCTCGCGCCCGAACGCGTCGTCGACGTTGATCACCGCCGCCGACAACCCCGGCCAGTCGAACAGTCGCGCCTTGGCGGCGCCATAGGCCGCCATGCTGCCGTGGTAGTCCAGGTGGTCGCGGCTGAGGTTGGTGAACACCGCGACCGCGAAGCGCACCCGGTCGACCCGGCCCTGGTCGAGCGCGTGGCTGGACACCTCCATCGCGACGTGGCTGATGCCCTCGTCCAGGAATCTGCGCAGCAGGGCGTGCACGGCCAGCACGTCCGGGGTGGTGCGTTCGCCCGCGTCCAGCTGCCCGGGGCGCCCGGCCCCCAGGGTACCGATCGTCGCCACGTCGATGCCGGCGCCGGCCAGCGCCTGGGCGATCATGTGCACGCTCGAGGTCTTGCCGTTGGTGCCGGTGACGCCGACCACGCCGAGCTCGCCGGACGGTGCGCCATAGGCACGCTCGGCGATCAGGCCGAGGTGGTCGCGCAGCATCGGCACCGGCAGCGCCGGCAGGCCGGCCAGTGAGGACTCCAGGTCGGCCGGCACCGGCGGCTCGTAGAGCACGCAACTTGCGCCGCGCGCACGTGCCTGTTCCAGGTGGGCCAGGCCGTGCCCCCGGGCGCCAGCGACGGCGAAGAAGGCATCGCCGGGACCGACCTGGCGGCTGTCCAGGCGCAGGTCCGCCGGCACCAGGCCGGCCAGCGCCGGCGGCGGCTCGATCAGGCCGGCCAGCAGTTGCGCGAGCGGCGGCATCCGGTGGCTCATGGCGGGTTCGGCGCGGCGAGTTCGGCGAGCTCGCCGGGAATGTCCTGGATCGCCTCGGCGGCGTCGCCGTGCTCCAGGGGCGCGACGTCGATCGCCGCCAGCACGCGGTCCGGCGGCACGTCCAGCAGGCGCAGTGCGCCAGTCATGACGCGCCCGAACACCGGCGCCGCCACCAGGCCGCCGTAGTAGTCGCGGCCGCGCGGATCGTTGACCACGACGACGCCGACCAGGCGCGGGTTGCTGGCCGGAACCATGCCGGCGAACACGCTGACGTAGCGGCTCTCGTAGCCGCCGGCGGTCGCCCGCCGCGAGGTGCCGGTCTTGCCCGCCACGGTGTAGTTGGGCACCGCCGCCCGCGTGCCCGAGCCTTCCGGCTCGGTCACCGTCTGCAGCATCGCGACGATCCGTTCGGACATCGCCGCGTCGAATACCCGGCGCGCCTCGCGCCGGGTGCCCCTGACGAAGGTCGGCGGCTGCAGGACGCCGCGGTTGGCCAGCGCGGCATAGCCCTGCGCCACCTGCAGGGCGGAGGTCGAGATCGCGTAGCCGTAGGACATGGTGACCTTGTGCAAGGTGCCCCAGCGCTGCGGCGGCGGCAGCACGCCGCTGGCCTCGCCGGGGAAGCCCGAGCCGGTCACCTGGCCGATGCCGATGCGGTCGAACACGCTCCACAGTTGCTGGTTCTCCAGCTCGAGCGCGATCTTGGCGGCGGCCACGTTGCTCGACTTGGTCAGCATCCGGGTCAGGTCGGTCGGCCCGAAGTTGCGGATGTCGCGCACCGTGTGGTTGGCGACCCGCAGGCTGCCGCCATGGGTGTCGATCACCGATTCCGGGGTGAACCGGCCGCTCTCCAGCGCCGCGGCCACGGTGAAGGCCTTGATCACCGAGCCGGGCTCGAACAGGTCGGTGACCGCACGGTTGCGGCGCTGCGCCGGTTCTGCCGCGCCCCGGGCGTTGTTGTTGTAGGAAGGCTGGTTGACCATCGCCAGGATCTCGCCGGTCGGCGCGTCCAGGATCACCATCGAGCCGGAGCTGGCGTTCTTCTCCAGGAGGGTCGCGGTCAGCTCGCGATAGGCCAGGTACTGGATGCGGCGGTCGATGCTCAGCACCAGGTCGCGGCCCGGTTCCGGGGGCCGCACCAGCTCGACGTTCTCGACCACCCGGCCGCGCCGGTCGCGGATCACCCGCTGGCTGCCCGGCTTGCCGGCCAGCCAGTGGTCGAAGGCCAGCTCCAGCCCCTCCTGGCCCTGGTCGTCGATGTTGGTGTAGCCCAGCACGTGCGCCATCACCTCGCCGGCCGGGTAGTAGCGCCGGAACTCGCGCAGGCTGTTGACGCCGGGAATGTCCAGGGCCAGCACGCGCGATGCCTGCTCGGGATTGAGATGGCGGCGCAGGTAGTCGAATTCGCGGCGGTTGGCGGCGCGCTCGGCCAGGCGCTCGCGCAGCGCGACCGGATCCAGTCCGAGCGCCTGCGCCAGTTCCGGTATCCGCTCGGCGTTCTCCATCAGCACCGGCGGATTGGCCCACAGCGATTCCACCGGGGTCGACACCGCCAGCGGCTCGCCGTTCCGGTCGAGTACCTGTCCGCGCGAGGTCGGGATCGCGATCTCGCGAAGGAAGCGGGCGTCGCCCTGGCGCTGGTAGAAATCCTTGCGCACCACCTGCAGGTCGACCGCGCGAACGACCAGGGCGAAGGTGGCCAGCGTGAAGAGCCCGGCCACGACACCCAGGCGCAGGCGCAGGCTGTTGCGCGGCCGCCGCCTCATCGGCGCACCACGACGATCTGCGCCGGCTCGGGCCGCACCAGGCCGAGCTCCTCGCGGGCGACCCGCTCGACCCGGCTCATCTCCGCCCAGGTCGCCTGCTCCAGCTGCAGTCTTCCGTACTCGATATCCAGGGCGTCGCGCTCGGCGTTCAGGGCGCGCAGTTCGATGTAGCGCTGCCGGCCCTCGTGGCGGACGTGCACCACGGCGATCGCGCTGGCGATGGCTGCGACCAGGGCGATCGTCATGAAAAACAGGCGGGCGCTCACGACGGCACCTCGGCGACCCGCAGCACGGCGCTGCGGGCGCGCGGATTCGCGGCGAGTTCGGCGTCGCCCGGCATCACACGGGCCACCGGGCGCAGCCGGGCCGGGGCGGCGGGGGCGGCCGGCAGCCGGCGGCTGCCCTCGCTGCGCCCGGCATGAGCGGCGATGAAGCGCTTGACCAGGCGGTCCTCCAGGGAGTGGAAGCTGATCACCGCCAGCCGTCCGCCGGGGCGCAGGCAGTCCAGCGCGGCGGCCAGGCCGCGCTCGACCTCGCCCAGCTCGTCATTGACGTGCATGCGCAGCGCCTGGAAGGAGCGCGTGGCGGGATGCTTGTGGCCATCGCGGGTGCCCGGCACCGAGGCGACCAGCTCGGCAAGCTGGCCGGTGCGCAGCAGCGGCGCCTGGCTCCGGGCCGCGACCACCGCGCGGGCGATCGCACGGGAACGCTTTTCCTCGCCCAGCCGCCACAGCACGTCGGCGATCGTTCGTTCGTCGGCCTGGGCGAGAAAGGCGCTGACCGGCTGGCCGGCCCCGGGATCCATGCGCATGTCGAGCGGACCATCGGCGGCGAAGCTGAAGCCACGGGCCGCCTGGTCGAGCTGCGGCGAAGACACGCCGAGGTCGAGCAGCACGCCGTCGAGTCCGGCGCGCGCCTCGTGCCATTCGCCGAGCGTCGAGAACGGCGCCTGTCGTATCGCCACCCGGGGATCGTCCGCGAAACGCGCCTTCGCCGCGGCGATGGCCTCGGGATCGCGATCCATCAGCAGCAGCCGGCCGCCCTCGCCCAGGGCTGCCAGGATCCGGGCCGCATGGCCACCGCGCCCGAAGGTGCCGTCCAGATAGCGGCCCTCCGGGCGGATGGCGAGCGCCGCCACCGCCTCGTAGAGCAGCACGGGCAGGTGGCTTGGATCGCGCAGCGCGGCCGGAACGGCACACATGGTCGGCTTGGCTTCCCGGGTCAGAAACGGAGGGACTGCATTTCGGCGGTGATGTCCTCGGCAGAGATGGTCGTGGCGATGCGCTTGAGGTGCGCCTCCTCGCTCCACAGCTCGAACTTGTCGCCCAGGCCCAGCAGCACCGCGCGCTTCTCGAGGCCGGCGGCGAGCCGCATGCTGGGCGGCACCAGGACGCGGTGCTGGCCGTCGGGCTCGACCGGGCAGGCCGATCCGACCAGCTTGCGCTTGAGTTCCCGGTGCGCCGGGTTGAAGCTGGACAGCGGCGCGACCAGGTCGCGCACCCGCTCCCACTCGGGCGCGGGAAACAGCCACAGGCAGAACGCGTCGAATGGGTTGTAGGCGAACACCAGGCGCCCGCCACACAGACCCGCCAGGGTGTCCCGGTAGGCCGTTGGAACGGCCATCCGACCCTTGTCGTCGATCGTGATGGTGGTCTCGCCCTGAATCATGTTCGCCACTTATCCCCACAGATCCCCACGAATCTCCACCGGACGCACGTTACGCCCGGCCCAGAGGCCTGTCAAGGAAAAATGCAAGCCGTGGCAATCACTTAGGTCACCGAGAGGCTACATGAGCTAGGCGCCCTAAGTGGTTGAAATAGCGAGCGCGACCGAAAACTGTCCAAGGACTTGTCCACAGCCCCCGGGGACACGCTCCGCAGCCGTCGCTCGCCGGTCCGGCACCTGACAGGCGCGGGATGCCCCCAGGACCACGCCGCCGGGCCATTCCGAGAGCAAGGTCCGGGTTGGCTGGTCGGACCTGGCCTACACTGGGCCGGTCCGTCGGAACCGGTGTGCGCCATGGCCAGCCGCCTGCTCGCTCTCGCCCTGCCCGCCTGCACGTTCAGTGCCGGACTGCTCGGCGCCGCCCTGGCCGGCGTGGGAGCGCCCTTCCCCGGGACCGACCCCGCCCTGTGCGACGGATCCGTCACCAGCGCCCCGGACGACCGCGTCCATCGGTCCGGTTTCGAGTGGCTGGATCTGGCGGCCGACAGCCATGCGATGGCGCGCTGGAATCCGCACCCTGTCCACGACACCTGCTCGCAGGCGTTCCACGACAGCTTCTTCGTGGTGGCGCCCGACGGCCGTCGCTATCCGACCTGGCATCCGCCCACCGCGACGGATCCCGCCACCGGCCAGCCCTGCACGTTCGGCCATGAACACGGTCGCGACCCGCGTCTTTCGCAACTCTGGAAGACCGGCCAGATCCAGCGCAGCTATTTCTGGGACGCCAACGGCAACGGCGAAATGGACGATTTCGAGGCGGCGCTTGCCGGCGTGCCGTTCGGCTGGGTCGCGGAGACCGCCGACGCGTGGTTCCAGTCGCAAGGCATCCCGGCAATGCGCCACGAGGACCATGTCGGCCACAAGATCGAGTGGGCGAACGGCGAACCCGACATCGCGACCCACGGCATGAGCAGCGCCGCCAACGGAGGGGTCTGGATCGGACGGCTCGGCAATGGCGTGATGGCGCAGGACACCGGCATGCGCTGTTTCTTCCTGGCCAAGACCCATCAGGGCGTGTCCACCGCCGACGCCTTCACCCACAACCTGCACGAGGTGCTCTACCTGGCCGACTGCAGACACCGCGACGACCTGGCCGACTGCATCGATCCGGACGACCTGCATTCGTGCCCCGATCGCCACCCGCAAAACCACGCGATGAGCGTTTCCGTACTGCAGCCATTCGGACGCAGCGGTGGTTTCACCCGCTTCATGCCGATGTGCAACGTGCCCCGGCGCAACGATCCCCAGGACTTCGTCGCGATGCCGCCCAGCCCCTGGTCCCCCTGGTATCCCGATGGCGAGGGCGATCGTGAGATCGTCGATCGCGCCTGCGTGGAGATCGGCTTCCTGGTGCCCCCGGGTCAGTGGTCGCAGATCATGTACGAGGCCTGGCCAGCGTCGCTCTCGCTGCGCCGGCCCGACGGTAGCGCCCTGGTGTCCGGCGTGAATCTGCTGTTCGACGTGATGGACGCGGTCCGCTACCACTACCCGGAGCCGCTCAAGCTGCAGCGCGGGTACCACCTCGTGCGGCCGGAGCTGGCCGGAAGCCACCTGGGCTACAGCCAGGACCTGTGCCACGACGACAGCCTGTCCGGCCAGGGTCGCCGCGCGCGCGGCGGAGCCTGCGACTGGTCGACGCAGTTCGGCACCGTCCATGTCGAATGGGACCATCCGACGGCCGGCTTCCGCGGCCTGGAACGGGGCGCCTATTTCCAGCCGGCCGACATCGACAACGCCGGCGGCCCGACCCGCTGGTTCACCGATCCGTTCGGACGCAACGCGGGCACGCTGCCGTTTCCGGGCGCGCTGCCACAGCACCTGTCGGCCCGGGCGCTGCGCTATTCGCAGCTGATCGGCGGCGCCTCGATCGATCCCCGGGTGGCCCAGCGCAGCCACGACGACGGCGGCGGCACCGTGCACGCGCCGAACTAGCGGGCAGCTGAAGCACAGGCTGCCGGCTGCGGCCATGGATGGCCGCTCGACGAAGCGGCCGCGCAGGCAGTTGCGTGGACCCGGGCGCCTCCGGAACTGCGCCGGACGGGCGACTTGAGGAACGACCGGGACGGTCGTTCCTCAAGTCGCCGGGGAAGTTCCACGGGACACGGGAAGGTTCGAGTGATCGGGCGTTTCCCGGCCCACGCAGGGATGCCAGGATCGCGCCGGGGTGCCGGGGTCTGAGCGGGGGGGCGGCGGATCGCGGCCGGCGCGAGGTCGTTTCGAGAACCCCGCACAGGCCGCGCCACAGCGCCAGGATCGGTGGCCCCGGCAGGCCGGGGCGTCGGCCATGCGGGCCAGCCGCACCCGGCGCGACGCACCGGCCGGGTCCGCACCGGGCGCGCTGGAAAGGTTGGAGCCGGCCTGTAAGCCGGGTTCTGTCGAGGACGGTCATTCCTCTGGGACGCACGTCACCGTGCGCCTCGTGCGGCCTACCCGGACCCGACGCGGGCAACGTCATGGGGTCCCTATTTGGCCTTGCTCCGGATGGGGTTTGCCGTGCCGGTCCGTTGCCGGACTCGCGGTGCGCTCTTACCGCACCGTTTCACCCTTGCCACGCGCGCCTTGCGGCGCCGTTCGGCGGTCTGCTCTCTGTTGCACTTTCCGTCGGCTCGCGCCGCCCAGGCGTTACCTGGCATCCTGCCCTGCGGAGCCCGGACTTTCCTCCACCGCCTTGCGGCGGCAGCGACCGTCCGGCCGACTCCAGGTCGCAGTGTACCGGATGCCGCCCCGCCGGGCGCCGGGAACGCGCGGCGAACGCCACGGATCATGCGCTTGCGCGGTTGTGCACAGGCGCCATCCCGCTCGCATGTTCCCGATCCCCGCTCGGGCCAGTCCTGGCACGCCCGCGATCCCGACCGGGTCGCGCCACGTCTTCGCCTCCCGATAACCTGTCGTCGCGCACACTGGCGCATGCCCTTGCGTCGACGACAAGGCGTCGCCGCGGGCGCCCGCCCCGCTCCCTCGGAGGACACGGCCGCATGACCAAGGCATCCGATCTGTTCGTCGCCGCACTCGAAGCCGAGGGCGTCACACACGTCTTCGGCATTCCCGGCGAGGAGAACCTCGACCTGCTCGAATCCCTGCGCAAGTCCTCCATCGAGCTGGTGCTGACCCGCCATGAGCAGGGTGCCGGCTTCATGGCGGCCACCCTCGGCCGGCTCACGGGCAAGGCAGGCGTGTGTCTCGCCACGCTGGGGCCGGGCGCGACCAACCTGGTCACCGCCGCGGCCTACGCGCAGCTGGGCGCGATGCCGATGATCATGATCACCGGCCAGAAACCCATCCGGAGCAGCAAGCAGGGGCATTTCCAGATCGTCGACGTGGTCGGGATGATGTCGCCGTTGACCAAGTACACCCGGCAGATCGTCGCCGCCGACAGCATACCCGCCCGGGTGCGCGAAGCGTTCCGCCGCGCCATGGAGGAACGCCCGGGCGCGACCCACCTGGAACTGCCCCAGGACATCGCCGGCGACGACAGCGAGGCGACCGTGATTCCCGCGTCGTATTCGCGTCGGCCCATCGCCGAGCGCAAGGCCGTCGCCGCCGCGGCGGATGCGATCCGCAGCGCGCGCCATCCGCTGGTCATGATCGGCGCCGGCGCCAATCGCAAGACCGTGGCCAACAGCCTGCGCAACCTGTTCGGCAAGCTGGGCATCCCGTTCTTCACCACGCAGATGGGCAAGGGCGTGATGGACGAGGAGGATCCCCTGTGGCTGGGCAATGCGGCGCTGTCCGATCATGATTTCGTGCACCGCGCCATCGACGCCGCCGACTGCATCATCAACATCGGCCACGACGTGATCGAGAAGCCGCCGTTCTTCATGCGCAAGGGCCGGCGCACGGTGATCCACGTCAACTACAGCAGCGCCGAGGTCGATGCGGTGTACTTCCCGCAGATCGAGGTGGTCGGCGACATCGCCGATGCCGTCTGGCAGCTGGCCGGGGCGCTCGAAGCGCAACCGCACTGGGATTTCGGGTTCTTCCGGCGGACCCGGGAGGCCCTGCTGCGGCAGATCGAGCGCTGCGGCCAGGACGACCGCTTCCCGATGACCGTGCCGCGGATGGTCGCCGAACTGCAGCAGATCCTCTCGCCACGCGACCGCCTGTGCCTGGACAACGGCCTGTACAAGCTGTGGTTCGCGCGCAACTACCGCTGCAGGCATCCGAACACGATGCTGCTGGACAACGCCCTGGCGACGATGGGCGCCGGGCTGCCATCGGCCATCGCCGCGCGCATCCACGACCGCGAACACAAGGTCGTCGCCATCTGCGGGGATGGCGGCTTCATGATGAACTCGCAGGAACTGGAGACCGCGGTGCGTCTGCGGCAGGACCTGGTGGTGCTGGTGCTGCGCGACGACGCCTTCGGGATGATCAAGTGGAAGCAGCAGCACGAGAACTACCCGGTCTACGGCATGGACACCGGCAACCCCGACTTCGTGCGATACGCCGAAAGCTACGGCGCGCACGGGCACCGGATCGGCTCGCTGGACGCCTTCGCGCCCCGCCTGCGCGAGATCCTGGACATGCCCGGCGTGCATGTCGTCGAAGTGCCGATCACCTATGTCGACGACGACCGGCTGCTCAACGAGGACATCCCCAGGCTGGCCGCCGCGGTCGAATGACCTGCACATGACGGAGACCTCCATGACCAAGCGCAAGCGCAGCAATACTTCCAGGGACGGCAAGCCGGGCGAGGCCAGGCTGCCCGCCAGCTATCCCTGGTACCTCGCCAACAGGCCGGTCGCGGCGAAGGCCGACCTCGACGTCCTCGACAAGTTCACCGGCGAGGTCGCCACGCGGGTGCCGCTGGTCGGTGCCGCCGAGGTACGCAAGGCAGTCGGCGCCGCCTACAGGGCGCGCGAGGCGATGGCGGCGTTCCCGCCCGACGCCCGAAGGGACGTTCTGGAACACTGCGTGCGCCGTTTCGTCGAGCGCCACGACGAACTCGCGCTGTCGCTCTGCATCGAAGCGGGAAAGCCGATCAAGGATGCGCGGGGCGAAGTCGACCGCCTGATCGACACCTTCCGGATCGCCGCCGGCGAAGCGACACGCCCGCCGGGCGAGGTGATCAACCTCGAACTGTCGCCGCGCACCCGCGGCTACCGCGGCATGGTCAAGCGCGTGCCGGTCGGCGTATGCAGCTTCATCACGCCGTTCAACTTCCCGCTCAACCTCGTTGCGCACAAGGTGGCGCCGGCGATCGCCGCGGGCTGCCCGTTCGTGCTCAAGCCGGCCATGAAGACGCCGGTGGGCGCGCTCATCATCGGCGAGGTGCTCGCCGAGACCGACCTGCCCAAGGGCGCGTTCTCGGTGCTCAACTGCTCGAACGAGGACGCGGCCATCCTGGTCGAGGACGAACGCATCGCGTTGCTCAGCTTCACCGGCAGCCTGCTCGGCTGGGATCTGAAGGCGCGTGCCGGTCGCAAGAAGGTCACCCTGGAACTGGGCGGCAACGCCGCCTGCATCGTCGATGCCGACCCGGGCGCCGATCTCGACCACGTGGTCGATCGCCTGGCGTTCGGTGCCTACTACCAGTCCGGCCAGAGCTGCATCAGCGTGCAGCGCATCCTGGTCCACGCCAGTCTCTACCCTGCCCTGCGCAAGCGGTTCAGGGACAAGGTCGCTGGTCTGCGCATGGGCGATCCGCGCGACGAGAGGACCTTCATCGGCCCGGTCATCGACGAGGACGCCGCCAGGCGCATCGAGTCCTGGGTCGCAGCCGCGGAGCGCAAGGGCGCCAGGCGTCTCGCGGGCGGCAAGCGCAAGGGCAACCTGCTGCCCGCCACCTTGCTGGAAAAGGTGCCGCGCGACAGCGATCTCTATCGCAAGGAAGTGTTCGGCCCGGTGGCGATGATGGAGCCCTTCGAGGACTTCGAGCAGGCCATCGAGCGCGTCAACGACAGCGATTTCGGACTGCAGGCGGGCGTGTTCACCGGCAGCCTGGCGCACACGATGCTCGCCTGGGACCGGCTGCGCGTGGGCGGCGTGGTGGTGGGCGACGTGCCCAGCTTCCGCGTGGACAACATGCCCTACGGCGGGGTCAAGCAGTCCGGGCTCGGCAGGGAGGGCGTGCGCCACGCCATCGAGGACATGAGCGAACCCCGCCTGCTGGTGGTCAGGACCTGAGCCGGGGCGGTACCGCCGCGAGGCGCGCGGCGGCTCGGCCCCGGCGTCCCGAAGCGAGCCGGCGGCATGGGCGCCCGCGCGGTCCGACAGGGCGGCGCAGGCGCGTTGCGACCGGCGTCGCAAGGCCAGGCGCCGGCGATCAGGTGCTCGCCAGCAGATGCTCCGCGACCAGGCGCGCGACCTTCGCATGCACGGCCTCGTCCTCGGGGCGGATGCGCGGATGGTGGCCGTCGGCCTCGTAGTAGCAGGCGATCACGAGCGGTGCCCGCTGCGGCGGCCAGGCGACGGCCACGTCGTTGTACTTGCTGGGAAGGCCGTCGACGATCGCGGTGCCGGTCTTGTCGCCGGCCCGCCAGTCCGGTGGCAGGCCGGCACGCAGTCGCTTCAGCCCGGTGCCGGTTTCCACCAGCCAGTCCTCGAGCTGCCGGCGCCCGCGCGGGGCGAGCAGGTCGCCGCCGAGCAGCCGGGCCGTCGTCCCGGCGATCGCGCGCGGGGTGGTGGTGTCGCGTTCCTCGCCGGGGCCGACCCGGTTCATCTCCGGTTCCCAGCGATCCAGCCGCGACACGGAATCTCCGAACACGTCCCGCCAGTAGGCGGTGACCGCCCGGGGTCCACCGAGTCGGCGGACCAGCAGGTTGGCGGCGACATTGTCGCTGGTGACCTGGGTGGCGCGCGCGAGCTCCAGTGCGCTCATGGCCTGGATGCCGGCGTCGAGGCGTGCCTGTATCACCGGCGCATGCGGCACCAGATCCCCGGCGGAGAAGCCGATCGGCGAATCGCCGTCCAGGCTGCCTTGCTGGTGCATGTGCAGGACCATGCCGGCGAGCAGGAGCTTGAAGGTCGAGCACAGGGCGAAGCGCTGGTCGGCGCGCCAGGCCAGGGCCTTGCCGCTGCCGGTATCCAGCGCGAACACGCCCAGGCGCCCGCCATGGGTCCTTTCCAGATCGCGCAGGCCGGCTTCGGTGTCGTGCCCGCCTGCCGCGTTGCGGTCGCGCGCGGCGCAGGCGACGAGCGCGGAGGCGCCGGCAGCGGTGAGAAGGTGCAGGGCCTGACGGCGGGTGATCGAGGGTGTACGCATGGGCATCGGGAACGGCTCGGGTCGAGGGCGGGCCACGATGGTAGATCGCCCACCTGGCGATCTTCGGGCACATTGCGGCCGGGTCCGGGCGGCGCCCCGGCCGTCGACTAGACGGCGTCCGCGCAGGGGCCCGAATGCGGCGCTGACCCCGGCACGCTTCCCGGGCCCGGCCGGAGGCGCGGCAGGAGTTGGAGTCGGCCAGGCACGCGAGAGCCGATCGGGAACGTCGCCTCGGTGCGCTGGCCGACAGGTTCGGAGCCGGTCAGCCTTCGCCGGCACCCTCGTAAAGCGCCCGCCGCGGCGCGCCGCTCAGTTCGGCGGCGATGCGGGCGGCGCGGCTGGGCGGCAGTTCGCGCGCGAGCGCCGCGTACAGGCGCCTGCCCTCGGCCAATGCGGCGGCGCCCTCCTCGGCATTGCCCGACACCACCAGGACGAACTCGCCCCGGCGCTGGTCGGCATCGGCGGCGAGCGCCGCGGCGATGGTCGCGAGATCCGGACCGATCAGGGTCTCGAAGCGCTTGGTCAGCTCGCGCGCCAGGGTCGCCGGACGGTTGCCGCCGAACACGGCGACCATGTCGGCCACGCTGTCGACGATCCGGTGCGACGACTCGTAGAGGATGAGCGTGCGCGGCTCGGCGGCCAGGGCCGCCAGCCGGGACCGGCGGGCCGCGGCGCGGGCCGGCAGGAAACCCTCGAACACGAAGCGGTCGCTGGCCAGGCCGGCCACGCTCAGCGCCGCGATGGCGGCGCACGCACCTGGCAGCGGATGCACGGGCAGGCCGGCGGCGCGCACCGCCGCGACCAGCCGGAAGCCCGGATCGCTGACCAGGGGGGTGCCGGCATCGGAGATCAGCGCGATGCGCTGGCCGGCGCGCAGACGCTCCACCAGGCGCTCGCACTGGGCGGCCTCGTTGTGCTCGTGCAGGGACTGCATCGGCGTTCCGATGCCGTACCGGTCGAGCAGGACGCGGCTGCCGCGGGTGTCCTCGGCGGCGATCAGGTCGGCCTGACGCAGCGTATCGAGCGCCCGCGCCGAGATGTCCTCGAGGTTGCCGATCGGCGTGGCCACCACGAACAGGGCGCCCGGGGCGTCGCGACGCTCGGCTATCATGCCCGGGTCAGGAAGAGATGGCCCGCCCATGAAGTTCCACCCCGCGCTCGCCGCCCGCTGCGGCCTGCTCATTCTCGCCGTTTTCCTCGGCGCCTGCGCCGGCGTCGGCACCGGCAGCCGTGCCGCCGACCGTGCCGAGGCCGCGTTCGCCGCCGGCGACTTCGCGCAGGCGGCCCGCGAATACCTCGAGGCCGCCAGCCGCAGTCGCGGCGCCGAAGCCGACGCGTTCAACCTGCGCGCCACGGAGAGCTACCGGCAACTCGCCGACTACGCCGCGGTCCGCCAGGTCAGCAACGGCATCCTGCACGGCAACCTGCGCCCCGGCGAACAGTTGCGCCTGGACCTTCTGCTGGCCGAGTTGGCGGTGGTCGAGGGCGAGCACGAGCGAGCCCTCGACCTGCTGACCGTCCCTGCCGACCGGGTGCCCGATCGCCTGCGCCCACGATTCCACGACCTGCGCGCGCGCTCGCTGGTCGAGCTGGGTCAGCCGCTGGCCGCCGCGCGCGAACGGGGCGAGCAGATGCGCTTCGCCGATGCCGAGGACCAGGAGGCCCTGCAGGCCCAGGTACGACGCCTGCTCGACAGCGTCGAAGTGCGCGAGCTGTACCGGGAACGCGTGGCGATGGCGGCCGACGACCCGCTGCGCGGCGCCGCCGACGCCTCGTTGCGCGCGCGCGGCGTGACGCCGCCCCGGATGCTCGCTGGCGGCCGCGATCCGATGGCGCCGCGTGAGCCGCCGCCCACCGACGCCGATGGCCGCGCGCTCTACGGCAAGGTCGCCCTGCTGGTGCCGCTGACCGGCCAGATCGCGGCCGCCGGACAGGCGGTCCGCGACGGCTTCATGAGCGCCTACTTCGCGGGGGCCGCGCCCCGACCGGAAGTCGAAGTGATCGATTCGGGCAGCACGCCGGAAACCGCCGTGGCCGCCTATCGCCGGGCACTGGAAGGCGGCGCCGAGCGCGTGGTCGGCCCGCTGTCGCGCGAGGCGGTCAGCGCGCTGTTCCGTGAGCCGATGCTGCCGGTCCCGCTGCTCGCGCTCAACCACGCCGATGGCGCGGTCCCGCCCGAGGGCAGCGTGCAGTTCGGCCTGCTGCCCGACGAGGAGGCGCTCGCCGCCGCCGACCGCATGCTGAGACTGGGCCTGGTGCGCGCGGTGGTGGTGCGCACCGACGAGGACTGGAGCAGCCGCGCCGCGCTCGCCTTCCGCAGCCAGTACGAGGCGGCCGGCGGCGAGGTCCTGCGCGAGGTGCCGATCAACGCCCGCGACTTCGACCTTGGAAGGCCGGCCGCAGCAGTGGCCGATGCCGGCGCCGATGCCGTGTTCCTGGCGATCGGCGCCCAGCCCGCGCGACTGCTGGTTCCGCAGCTTCGCGCCAACGGCGTCGGCGGCACCTGGCTCGCCATGTCGCGCGTCTATGGCGGCTCGCCGATGCCGGCGCTGGACCGCGACCTGGATGGCCTGGAGTTCTCAGATGCCCCCTGGGTGGTGGGCACCGCCAGCGGCGTGCCCAGCCGCGTCGAACTGGCACCGGCACTGCGCGGCTTGCAGGGGCCGGCGCTGCGGCTGTTCGCCTTCGGCATGGACGCCTACCGCCTGCTCGGCTACGTCGACTGGCTGTCCGGGCGCCCCTATTCCTTCGTCAACGGCGCGACCGGCGAGCTGAGCGTCGACGAATCGCGCCAGGTGCGCCGGCAGCTTGCCTGGGCCCGGTTCCGGGGCGGCGTGCCGGAACCGGTCGAGGGCGCGCTCAGCTTCGGCGACCCGCTGCAGCCGTGACCCGCACGACGCCCGGGTGAACCGCGCAGGCGAGCCGTTCGAAGCGCTGGCCTGCGACCACCTGCAGGCCGCCGGCCTACGGCTGCTCGCGCGCAACTTCGCCACCCGGCACGGCGAGATCGACCTGGTGATGCGCGACGGCGACACCCTGGTGTTCGTCGAGGTCCGCTATCGCGCCGGATCCGGGCACGGCGGCGGCGCCGACAGCATCACCGCCGCCAAGCGCGGCCGCCTGTCGACCGCCGCCGCGCAGTTCCTGCAGGCCAACCCACGCCTGGCCACCCTGCCCTGCCGCTTCGACGTGGTCGCCCTGGGCGGTCCGCGCGAGGCACCGCGACTGGACTGGCGACGCGCCGCCTTCGAGGCCGGCCTGTGAGCGCGCCACCGGACCTGCTCGCGCGCCTGCGCGCGGTGCTGGCGCCGACGGCCCTGCGCACCGACCCGGCCGACTGCCTGGCCTACGGCTACGACAATTCCCGGCGCCAGGGCATGCCGTGCGCGGTCGCCCTGCCGACCCACCGCGACCAGGTCGTGGCAATCGTCCAGGCCTGCCGCGCCCATGGCGTGGCCTTGACCGCGCGCGGCCGCGGCACCGGCACGACCGGCGCTGCGGTGCCCCCCGACGGCGCGCTGGTGGTCTCCTTCGAGCGCATGGACCGGATCGTCGCCATCGATCCCGAACAGCGCCTGGCCGTGGTCGAGCCGGGCGTGCTCAACGGCGACCTGCAGGCGGCCGCCGCGGCGCACGGCTTCTTCTGGCCGCCGGATCCGACCAGCGCACCCTGGTCGACGGTCGGCGGCAACCTCGCCTGCAATGCCGGCGGGCCGCGCACGGTCAAGTACGGCGCCAGTCGCGACAACGTGCTGGCGGTCACCGCGGTCGACGGCCAGGGCCGCCTGTTCGACAGCGCCCGGCCGCTGGCCAAGCAGGCCATGGGTTACGACCTGGCCCGCCTGCTGGTCGGCAGCGAGGGCACCCTGGCGCTGATCGTCGAGGCCACCGTGCGCCTGTTGCCACGGCCCGAGGCCAGCCGGGCCCTGGCGGCCGCATTCCGCGACGTCGCGGCAGCCGCGCAGGCGGTGACCCGGATCATGGCGCAGGCGGCCACCCCATCGGCGCTGGAGTTCCTGGACGGCAAGTCGCTGGCGCTGGCGCGCGCGCGCGCCGGCGATGCTGTGCCGCAGGCGGGCGCCCTGCTGCTGATGGAGGTCGATGGTCCCGCCGCCTCGCTGGACGGCCAGGTGGCGGCCCTGCGTGCCGCGGCGGACGTCGAGGGACTGCTCGACTTCCGGGAGGCCGGCGAGGACGGCGGGCGCGAATCCCTGTGGGCGGCGCGCACGGCGCTGTCGCCGGCGCTGCGTGCGGTCGCGCCGAAGAAGATCAACGAGGACATCGTGGTGCCGGTGCCGCGCCTGCCCGAGCTGACCGCCTTCCTGGATGTCCTGGAAGCCGAGAGCGGCATCGCCATCGTCTGCTTCGGCCATGCCGGCAACGGCAACCTGCACGTCAACCTGATGTACGACCCCGCCGATCCGGCCCAGGCGGCCGCCGCGCCGCTCGCGCTGCAGCGCCTGTTCGGGCGGGTGCTGGAACTGGGCGGCAGCCTGTCCGGCGAACACGGCATCGGCCTGGACAAACGGCCGTTCATGCCGCAGGCGCTGGATCCGGTCGCGCTCTCGCTGATGGCGGGCATCCGCCAGGCATTCGATCCCGACGGCATCCTCAATCCCGGCAAGCTGCTGCCGTAGCGCGCCCGGGGCTTGCCCAGGCTGACCGGGCCCGCCTGCTGCAAGCTCGACCCGCATCCTTCGCGCCGGATCCAGGGCGATCCGCTGGCAGCTTTGACCCCACCGGGTGGCGGCACCTGCCCGATGGCGGCCGCGGACGCCGTCGCACAGCCGGCAGGCCGACGGGTGCGACCGTTCCGGGCGCGCCGCTACAAGAACCGCGCCGCGAGCAACAGCAGGACGGCAGCGTAGGCGCCAGCGGCGAGGTCGTCCAGCACGATGCCGAGGCCGCCCGGCAGGCGCTCCAGGGCCGGCATCGGCCAGGGCTTGGCGATATCGAAGATCCGGAACAGCACGAACGCCGCCAGCCACCAGGGCCAGGCCGGCGGCGCCGCCAGCAGGGCCAGCCATTGGCCGGCCAGTTCGTCGCTGACCACGCAGCCGGGATCCTTGCGACCCAGCCGGCGCGCCGCCCAGTCGGCGGCCAGCACGCACGGGCCGATCGCCAGGACCACCGCGACCGCCTGCAAGGTGATCGAGGGCGAGGCCTGCAGGAAGGCCAGCCAGAGCGCCAGCGCGACCAGCGAGCCGGCGGTGCCGGGCGCCTTCGGCAGCAGGCCGCTGCCGAAGCCGGTGGCCAGCCAGCCCAGCGGATGCCGCAACAGCGCGACGGGCGGGACGCTCATGACCGGAAATGATCCCATCCGGCCCGTGCCAGCGGCACCGGCCGGCCGTTGCGGTCGACCACCGCAAGACCGGCCCCGGATTCGACCGTTCCGATCCGCGCGACCGGGGTCCCGGCCGCCGCCGCCGCGGCGGCGGCCGCGTCGATCCGGTCGGCCGGCACGGTGAAGCACAGCTCGTAATCGTCGCCGCCCGCCAGGGCCAGCGTGCGCGCCTGCGTCGCGCCCAGCAGCGCGGTCGCCAGTTCGCCGCAGGGCACGGCATCGGCGTCGATGCGCGCGCCGACGCCGCTGGCGTCGAGCAGGTGACCCAGGTCCGCGACCAGGCCATCGGAGACGTCGATGGCCGCGCTGGCCACGCCGCGCAGGGCGCGACCCAGCGCCAGGCGCGGCGTCGGCCGGGTGAGCCGGGCCATCAACGGTGTCAGTTCCGGCTCACCGCGCCGGTCCCACAGGGCCAGTGCGGCGGCGGCATCGCCCAGCGTGCCGCTGACGAAGATGGCGTCGCCGGCCGCGGCGCCGGCCCGGCGCAGAGCGGCGCCGGGCGGCAATTCGCCCAGGCAGGTGACGGTCACCGTCAGCACCGGCCCGCGGGTCAGGTCGCCACCGGCCAGGGCCAGGCGGTGCGGCTGCGCCAGCACCTCCCAGCCGGCGCAGAAGTCCTCGATCCAGTCGGCACCCGGATCGGCCGGCAACGTCAACGCCAGCAGCGCCACCGCCGGGCGTGCGGCCATCGCGGCCAGGTCGCTCAGGTTCACCGCGAGCGCCTTCCAGCCCAGGTCGAATGGCGACGTCCCGACGGGGAAATGGCGTCCCTCGACCAGGGTGTCGCAGCACGCGACCACATGCATTCCGTGGCCAGGGCGCCAGACCGCGGCATCGTCGCCGTTGCCGACCTCGAGGCGATCGGCACCGGTCGCGCCGAGACGCCGGCGCAGCCGGGCGATCAGTTCGAACTCGGACATGGCCCAGGTTGCTGCGGCAGCGAAGGCCGGCCGGAACGGGAGGCGCGACGCAGGGTCATCGGCCGGCAACGCTCAGGCCCGGTACTCGGCCCGACGCAGGCGTGCGGCCAACTGGTCGAGCACGCCGTTGACGTAGGCGTGGCCCTGCTCGTTGCCGAAGCGCTTGGCCAGTTCCAGCGCCTCGTTGAGCACCACCTTGTAGGGCACGTCGATGCGGTTGATCAGTTCCCAGGCGGCCAGCCGCAACACCGCGCGCTCGATCGGATCGACCTGCGCCAGCGGCCGGTCGAGCACCTGGCCGAGCTGGGCGTCCAGCTGCTCGACCTGCGTCTCGACGCCGGCGATCAACGCCTTGAAATACTCGAGGTCGGCGGTCTCGTCGTCCTGCTCATGGGCGAACTGCTGCTCGACCTGGCGCATCGGATAGCCGCTGAGCTGCCAGGCGTAGACCGCCTGCAGGGCGCGCCGGCGCGCCCGGGTGCGCAGCAGCCGCTCGTTGCGGTCGAGGGCGCCGGTCATCGCGCCATCCCCGCCAGCAGGCGGGCCATCTCGAGGGCGGCCAGGGCCGCCTCCTCGCCCTTGTTGCCCAGCGCCCCGCCGGCGCGGGCCTCGGCATCCGCGTAGCGTTCGACCGCCAGCACGCCGTTGGCGACCGGCACACCGGAGGTGAGCTGCACGGTCATCAGGCCGCGCGCGCACTCGTCGGCGACATGCTCGAAGTGGCGGGTCTCGCCGCGCACCACGCAGCCCAGGGCGACCAGGGCCAGCACCTCCTCGCGGTCGGCGTGGTGGGCCGCGGCCAGCGGCAGCTCCCAGGCACCCGGAACCTCGACCACCTCGATGGCATCGGCTGCGACGCCGGCCGCCGCCAGGGTGGCGCGTGCGGCGGCCAGCATCGGACGCACCACCGCGTCGTTCCAGCGGGAGTGCACGATCACGAATTGGCCGTCGGGAAGGACGCTGGACATGGCTGCTCGGGCAGTCGGCACGCGCCGGGGCGCGTGGCCGCCGGGCGCCGGCCGGGGGCGGTCAGGGGGCTGCGAAGTCTACCACTTCGATGCCGAAGCCAGCCAAGGCGGGATAGGCGCGCGGCGTGCCCAGCAGGTGCAGCCGGCGCAGGCGCAGGTCGGCCAGGATCTGCGCGCCCAGCCCGGTGCGCCGCCACTGGCGCAGCAGGTCGGAATCCCCCGGATCGACGCCGGTCAGCGCCGCCAGCGCGTCGCCGCCGCCCGGTGCGGCCAGGATCAGCAGGCAGCCGTGCCGGGCCTGGGCGATCCGCGCGAACGCCTGGTGCAGCGGCAGGCTGACGCCGTCGTCGCGCAGGTGCAGCAGGTCGCTGAGCGGCGTCTGCACGTGCACCCGGGTCAGCACCACGTCGTCCGGCGCCGGGTCGCCATGCAGCAGGGCGTAGTGGGTGCCGCCCTCGATGCGGTCGCGGTAGACGACCAGGCGGAACGGCCCGTACAGGGTGTCGACGTCGCGCTCGAGCACGCGGTCGATGCTGGACTCGTGCTGCAGGCGGTGCCGGATCAGGTCGGCGATGCTGCCCATCTTCAGGCCGTGCCGGGCGGCGAAGCGCTCCAGCTCGGGCCGCCTGGCCATGGTGCCGTCCTCGGCCATGATCTCGACGATCACCGCCGACGGGTCGAGCCCGGCCAGGCGCATGTAGTCGACGCCGGCCTCGGTGTGGCCGGCGCGCACCAGCACGCCGCCGTCCTCGGCCATCAGCGGGAAGATGTGGCCGGGCTGCACGACATCGTCGGGGCCGCTGGCCGGGTCGACCGCGGTGCGCACGGTCAGCGCGCGGTCGTGCGCGGAGATGCCGGTGCTGACGCCGCGCGCGGCCTCGATCGACACCGTGAACTTGGTGCTGTGCCGGCTGCGGTTGTCGCGCACCATCAGCGGCAGGCGCAGGCGCTCGCAGTGCCCGCGGGTCAGGGTCAGGCAGATCAGGCCGCGGCCCTCGCGGGCCATGAAGTTGATGTCCTCCGGCCGCACGTGCTGGGCCGCCATCAGCAGGTCGCCCTCGTTCTCGCGGTCCTCGTCGTCGAGCACCACGATCATGCGGCCGGCGCGCAGCTCTTCCAGCAGTTCGGGGACGGGGGCGAAGGTCATGGCGGTTGGTGTCGGTGTGCTGTCGTTGGTGCGGCCCGGCGGCCGCGCGTCTACTGGCCGGAGGCCTCGTCGCGCCAGGCCAGCAGCCGCTCGACGTAGCGGGCGACCTGGTCGACTTCGAGGTTGACGGCGTCGCCCGGCGCCAGGGTGCCCAGGGTGGTGTGGGCCAGGGTATGCGGGATCAGGTTGACGGTGAAGCCGTCGGTGTCGACCGCGTTGACGGTCAGGCTGGTGCCGTCGACGGTGATCGAGCCCTTCGGGGCCAGGTAGCGGCGCAGCGCCTGCGGCACCTCGAAGCGGAACACCCGGGACAGACCGTCGTCGCCGATCGAACGCAGGTGGCCGATGCCGTCGACGTGGCCGCTGACCAGGTGGCCGCCCAGGCGGTCCCCGGCACGCAGCGCGCGCTCCAGGTTGACGGCATCGCCGGCATTGCGCCGTCCCAGCGTGGTCAGGCGCAGGGTTTCGCCGGAGACGTCGCAGTCGAAGCGCCGACCGGCCATGCCGGCGACGGTCAGGCAGACGCCGGCGACGGCGATGCTCTCGCCCAGGACCAGGGCTTCGCCGGGCAGGTTTTCGGCATCGATGGCCAGGCGCAGGCCACCGTCGTGCGGGGCGGTGCTGGCGATGCGGCCGATGGCGGTGACGATGCCGGTGAACATGGGGCGCAGGACTCGCTCAGGAAGGCGGCAGGGGCGGCCGCAGCAAGACACGCAGGTCGTCGCCGACCTGGCGGACATCGTGCCAGCGCCAGGCTCGGGCCTGCTCCAGGCCGGCCAGGGGCGGCAGGGCTAGCAACGCCCGGCCGGCATCGCCCAGCAGACGGGGCGCAAGGTATAGCAGCAGCTCGTCGCACAGACCGGCGGCCACGAAGGCGCCCGCCAGGGTGGCGCCAGCCTCGACCTGGACTTCGTTGCAGCCGCGCCCGGCCAGCGCCGCGAGCACCTGACCCAGGTCCAGCCGGCCGCCTGTCGCAGCCAGCGCCAGGCGCTCGACGGCGGCGAATCGTGGCGGCACCGTCGTCGCGGCGGCGTGCATGACCAGGGTCGGGGCGCTGCCATCCAGCAGGTGGTGGCCATCCGGAACGGTCAGGCCGGCGTCGAGGAGCACGCGCAGCACCGGTGCCGGCGTCGGCTCGGGCGCGCCGCCCGCCGGCCAGCGCAGGGTCAGCCGGGGGTCGTCCAGTCGCGCGGTACCGGCGCCGGTCAGCAGCGCGCAACTGCGGGCGCGCCAGCACATCACGTCGGCGCGGGCCGCGCTCCCGGTGATCCATTGGCTGCGACCGTCGGCGAGCGCGGTGCGCCCGTCCAGGCTGGCGCCGAGCTTGATGCGCAGCCAGGGCCGGCCGCGTTCGATGCGGCTGAAGAAGCCGCGGTTGAGCTCGCGCGCCTGTGCGCGCATCAGGCCCTGTTCGACGACCACGCCGGCCGCGCGCAGGCGCGCCAGGCCATCGCCCTCGTCCTGGAAGCCGTCCTCGCTGGCGAACACCACGCGCGCGACGCCGGCCGCGACCAGGGCGTCGGCGCAGGGCGGCGTACGGCCGTGGCGGCCGCAGGGTTCCAGGGTGACGTAGGCGGTGGCGCCGTGCGCCCGGGCACCGGCGTCGGCGAGGGCATGGACTTCGGCATGGGCCTCGCCGGCGCGCTGGTGCCAGCCGCGGCCGACGATGTCGCCGCCGTGCGCCAGCACACAGCCGACCATCGGGTTCGGCCGGGTCGTGTGGCTGCCGCGCGCCGCCAGGCGCAGGGCGTGGGCCATGTGGGCGTGGTCGATGGCGGAGAAGGCGGTGGCCCCAGGGTGCGCGTTCACGGCTTGCGGCGCGGTCCGCCGGGGCTGGCGCCGGAATCGAGCAACGGCAACTGCTTGCCCTCCAGCACCGGGATGTCGCGCTCCAGGCGCTCGATCTCCTCGCGGAACGCCTGGACGTCCTCGAAGCGCCGGTACACCGAAGCGAACCGGACGTAGGCGACCTGGTCGAGCGGCCGCAGGGCCTCCATCACCCATTCGCCGATCCGACGCGCCGGCACCTCGCGCTCGGCACTGCGACGCAGGGCATCGATGATGCCGGCCAGCACCCGGTCCACGGCGTCGGCGGCCACCGGCCGCTTGTGCAGGGCGAGCTCCAGCCCGGCGCGCAGCTTGGCCTCGTCGAAAGCCTCGCGGCGGCCGTCGTGCTTGACGATCGCCGGCAGCTTCAGCTCGGCCGTCTCATGGGTGTTGAAGCGGGCGCCGCAGGAGGGGCACTCGCGGCGGCGGCGCACCGTTGCGCCGTCCTCGCTGAGTCGCGAGTCGATGACCCGGGTGTCGTCGTGCTGGCAGAAGGGGCAGTGCATCAGGGGGGGACCGGGGACCGGGGACCGGGGACCGGTGGCGAAGGCGGGGCCGTGAAGGCGCCGCGAGCGGACCCGCGCAGCACCAGCAGTGCGAGCGCCACCGGCAACAGCAGCGGGCCGGCGGCGAGCGCGATCCACTCGCCGTCGCGCAAAGGCAGGCTCGCCGGGAGCCAGACCGAGGCCGCCGCCATGCCGGCCAGCAGTGCCGGCCACCACGGCCAGGCGCGCCTGCGCAGCGACGCGCGCCCGCCGTGCACGTAGGACACCGACAGGGTCAGTGCAGCAATCACGCCGACCAGCCCGGCCAGTCCCCACAGCATGAGCAGCAGGCTGCCCGCATCGCCGGACATCGCCCCGGCCAGGCCGTAGAACAGACCCACCGACGCCAGCCAGCCCCCGAACACCACGGTCGGCGCGCCCAGCGCCAGCGCGGCGACGGCGAATGTCGTCCTGGCGAAACGCCCGTCGCCGGCTGCGGTCACCGGTAGACCGGGAACGCCTGGCACTGCGCGGTGACCTTGTCGCGCACCGCGGCGATCACGGCGTCGTCGCCGGGCGCGTCCAGGACGTCGGCGATCCAGCCGGCCAGGTCGATGCACTCGGCCTCGCCGTAGCCACGGGTGGTCACCGCCGGCGTGCCGATGCGCAGGCCGGAAGTGACGAAGGGCTTCTGGGGATCGTTCGGCACGGCGTTCTTGTTGACCGTGATGTGGGCGCGGCCCAGCGCTTCTTCCGCGGCCTTGCCGGTGACGCCCTTGCCGATCATGTCGACCAGCATCAGGTGGTTGTCGGTGCCACCGGAGACGATCCGGTAGCCCCGCTCGACCAGCACCTTCGCCATCGCCCGGGCGTTGGCGACGACCTGCTGCTGGTAGGCCCGGAAGGAGGGCTCCAGCGCTTCCTTGAAGGCCACCGCCTTGGCGGCGATCACGTGCATCAGCGGGCCGCCCTGGATGCCGGGGAAGACGATGGACTGCAGCTTCTTCTCGAGGTCGGCGGCGCCGTCGCCATTGGCGGCGTGGCTGGCGACGATGATGCCGCCGCGCGGCCCGCGCAGGGTCTTGTGGGTGGTCGAGGTGACCACGTGGGCGTGCGGCACCGGGTTCGGGTAGACGCCGGCGGCGACCAGGCCGGCAACGTGCGCCATGTCCACGAACAGCAACGCGCCGACCTCGTCGGCGATGGCCCGGAAGCGCGCCCAGTCGACCACCCGCGAGTACGCGGAGAACCCGGCCACCACCATCTTCGGCCGGTGCTCGCGGGCCAGCCGGGCGACCTCGTCGCAATCGATCAGGCCCTGGTCGTTGACGCCGTACTGGACGGCGTTGAACAGCTTGCCGGAGATGTTCACCTTGGCGCCATGGGTGAGGTGTCCGCCATGCGCCAGCGACATCCCCAGGATGGTGTCGCCGGGCTGCAGCAGCGCCAGGTAGACGGCCTGGTTGGCCTGCGAGCCCGAATGCGGCTGGACGTTGGCGTAGTCGGCGCCGAACAGCGCCTTGCAGCGCTCGATGGCCAGCCGTTCGGCGACGTCGACATGCTCGCAGCCGCCGTAGTAGCGCTTGCCCGGGTAGCCCTCGGCGTACTTGTTGGTCAGCACGCTGCCCTGTGCCTCCAGCACGCGCGGGCTGGCGTAGTTCTCCGAGGCGATCAGTTCGACGTGGTCCTCCTGGCGGCTGCGCTCGGCGGCGATCGCCGCGGCCAGTTCGGGGTCGAATCCTGCGATGTCGGCGTCTGCGGGGAACATGGGCTGGGGACCTTGCGATGCGAAGACGCATGATACCTTGGCGCCCCCCTCGATGGCCCGGTGGACCAGGTGCCCAGCGACCCGAACTCCCCCGCAATGGCGGCCCTGCAACAGGCCTATGTCCGTGCATGCGGGCAGCGGCCGGCGGGCGATCCGGTGCGCATGCAGGCCGCGGAAGCGGTGGCGATGGCCGGCGGCGACGCCGTGGCCTGGCTCAATCTCGCCTTCGAGCACTTCGCGGGCTGGCGGTTCGGCCACGGCCATGCCGCGCTGGCCGAGTCCCTGCGCCGCGACCCCGGGCTGCTGGCCGCCCGGTGGCTGCATTTCCAGTTTCCCGAGGCGCCGTCGCCCGCGGACGAGGACGACGCCGAGCGTTTCCGCCAGCGCTGGGAAGCCGGCGTCGCCGCCTTCGAGGCGATGGATTTCCGGCAACCGGCCTTGCGTGCCCAGGTGTTCGGCTGCATCGGCTCGGCACCCGCCTTCTACCGCCACTACGTGGACGACGCTGTAGCCGCTGCGAAACGCTACGGCCGACTGGTGCACCGGATGATGGCGGCGCTCGATCCTGGCGAGCCGGCGCGGGCGATGCGCAGCGGCCGCCGACGGATCCTGTTCGTTTCCCCGAACCTGTTCCAGCACACCGTCGCCCGCCTGTTCCTGCCCCTGATCGAGGACCTCGACGCCGCGCGTTTCGATGTCCACCTGGCGCACCTGGGCGCGGAGTCGGACGCGATGACCGCGCGCGCGCGCGCCGCCGGCACCTTCCATGCCGGACCCCGGGCCGGACCGCAGTGGCGACAGTTGTTCGCCGAGCTGGCACCGGACGTGATCGTCTACCTGGACATCGGCATGCATCCCCTGCCGCAGGTGCTGGCGGCGCTGCGCCTGGCGCCCGTGCAGTGCGTGCTCTGGGGGCACCCGGTGACCACCGGCCTGCCCACCATCGACTGGTTCATCAGCGCCGACGCGCTGGAGCCGGCCGACGCGCAGGACCACTACAGCGAGCGCCTGCTGCGCCTTCCGGGCCTGGGCAACGGCCTGGAGCCTCCCGCCGCCGCGGCCGCGCCGCCGGCGCCAGGGACCAACCTGCTGTGCGCGCAGAGCGTGTTCAAGCTGATGCCGGCCCAGGACGCGCTGTTCGCTCGTGTCCTGGCCGCCCTGCCGGCGGCGCGGCTGCATCTGATCCCGCATTTCGACGCCGGGGTACGCGCCGGCCTGCTCGACCGGCTGCGGTCTTGCCTGGCCGGACACGGTATCGATGCCGACCGCCGGGTGGTCATGCATGGTTACCAGCCGCTGGACGGATTCCTGGCGCTGGCCGACGGCTGCGCCGTCAACCTGGACAGCATCGGCTGGTCGGGCGGCATGAGCGGCATGGACCTTCTGCGCCGCGGCCTGCCCACGGTCACCCTGCCGGGACGGACGCTGCGCAGCCGGCAGACCGCCGTGCTGCTGGAACGGATGGGCGTCGCCGAGCTGATCGCCAGGGACGAGGCCGACTGGTGCGCCAAGGCGATCGCGCTGGCCGGCGACCCCGGGCGCCGCCAGGACCTGTCCGGGCAACTGCGGCAGGCGGCCCCGGCCGCTCTCGACGACCGCGCCGCGAGCGCGGCTGCCCTGGCCGAGTTCCTGGCCACCTGCGGCCCGGCCTGAACGGACGCGCCTCGCACCATGGCGCCGGCCCGGCGGCTGCCCGATAATGCCCGGCTGTTTCCTTCTTTCCGCACCGGCGCCCGGATCAGGCCGCGCCGCAGCCAGGACACGCCATGCAGTACATCTACACCATGCAGGGGGTCAGCAAGACCGTGCCCCCAAAGCGCGAGATCATCAAGGACATCTCGCTGAGCTTCTTCCCGGGCGCCAAGATCGGACTGCTCGGCCTGAACGGCGCCGGCAAGTCGACCGTGCTGCGGATCATGGCCGGCGTCGACAAGGACTTCCAGGGCGAGGCGCGGCCGCAGCCCGGCATCAAGGTCGGCTACCTGGAGCAGGAGCCGAGCCTGGACCCTGACAAGACCGTGCGCGAGGCGGTCGAGGAAGGCGTCTCCGAGGTGCTGAACGCCCAGGCCGCGCTGGACAAGGTCTACGAGGCCTACGCCGAGCCGGACGCCGATTTCGACAAGCTGGCCGCCGAGCAGGCGCGCCTGGAGGCGATCCTGGCCACCAACGACGCGCACACCCTGGAACAGCAGCTCGAGGTCGCCGCCGACGCCCTGCGCCTGCCGCCCTGGGAGGCCAAGGTCGGCCCGCTGTCCGGCGGCGAGAAGCGCCGCGTCGCGCTGTGCCGCCTGCTGCTGCAGAAGCCCGACATGCTGCTGCTCGACGAGCCCACCAACCACCTGGACGCCGAGTCGGTGGAGTGGCTGGAGCAGTTCCTGCAGCGCTACCCGGGCACCGTGGTGGCGGTCACCCATGACCGCTACTTCCTCGACAACGCCGCCGAGTGGATCCTCGAGCTGGACCGCGGCCGCGGCATCCCCTGGAAGGGCAACTACTCGGAATGGCTGTCCCAGAAGGACGCCCGCCTGAAGCAGGAAGAGAACCAGGAGAAGGCGCGCCAGAAGGCGATCGCCCGCGAACTGGAATGGGTGCGCTCGGCGGCCAAGGGCCGGCAGTCCAAGGGCAAGGCGCGCCTGGCCCGCTTCGAGGAGCTGAACTCGCAGGAGTACCAGCGCCGCAACGAGACCAACGAGATCTTCATCCCGCCGGGCGAGCGCCTGGGCGACAACGTCATCGAGTTCGTCGACGTCAGCAAGGCCTATGGCGACCGCCTGCTGATCGACAAGCTCAGCTTCAAGATCCCGCCCGGAGCGATCGTCGGCATCATCGGCCCGAACGGCGCCGGCAAGTCGACCCTGTTCCGGATGATCACCGGCGCCGAGAAGCCGGACTCGGGCGAGGTGAAGATCGGCCAGACCGTCAAGCTGGCCTACGTCGACCAGAGCCGCGGCGCGCTGGCCGGCAACAACAACGTCTGGCAGGAAGTTTCCGGCGGCTCGGACATCCTCAACATCAACGGCGTGGAGATCCAGTCGCGCGCCTACATCGGCCGCTTCAACTTCAAGGGCCAGGACCAGCAGAAGCTGGTCGGCACCCTGTCCGGTGGTGAGCGCGGCCGCCTGCACCTGGCCAAGACCCTGCTGCAGGGCGGCAACGTGCTGCTGCTCGACGAGCCGTCCAACGACCTCGACATCGAGACCCTGCGCGCGCTCGAGGACGCCATCCTGGAGTTCCCCGGCTGCGCGCTGGTGATCAGCCACGACCGCTGGTTCCTGGACCGCATCGCCACCCACATCCTGGCCTTCGAGGGCGACTCGCACGTCGAGTTCTTCCAGGGCAACTACCAGGAATACGAGGCCGACAAAAAGCGCCGCCTGGGCGCCGAGGCCGACCGCCCGCACCGGCTGCGCTTCAAGAAGCTGGCCTGATCGGGAGCCGGGACTGGGGAGCCGGTACCCGGTACCCGGGACTCGGGACTCGGAGCGCGCAGTACTCCCCTCTCCCTCAGGGAGAGGGGCTGGGGGAGAGGGCCGGGGCTGGCCATGATCTGCATCGTTGCCGGCGCAGCAGTGCGCGCTGCCCAGGCAGCCCTCTCCCCCGCCCCTCCCCCGCAGGCGGGGGAGGGGAGAAGTGCGGCGCCCCGGCACGGATGATGCGGGGCGCGCGCCATGGACTGGCGTCGCATTTCGATGTTCGGCTCCCGCTGTTCGGCTTTTGCCTTTCGGCTTTTGCCTTTCGGCGTTCGGTGGTCGCTGGCCGCGGGCGTGTCCGATTTTTCGTGTGTGAGGCGGTGTAGTCTCGGTGCTTCCGTCAACGGGCCAGCGTGAATCGGTCGTCGTAGATTATCGCGAACTGGTTCATTGCCGCCCTCCAGTCGCGGCTTGCGCGGCTCCAGTCGGCGGTGATGTTGCGCAAGGCCAGCCAGATCAGCTTGGTGGCGGCCTCGTCGCTTGGGAAGTGGCCGCGGGTCTTGATGATCTTGCGCAGGCGCTCATGCACGCTCTCGATCGCGTTTGTCGTGTAGATCACACGCCGCACGTCCGGCGGGAAGGCGAAAAACGGCACTACGCGCGTCCAGGCGCGGCGCCAGGCGGCGACCACCGTCGGGAAGCGCTGACCCCAGTCGCCGGCCTCGAACGCGTCCAGCGCGGCCTCAGCGACCTCGGCTGTCGGCGCGGTGTAGATCGGCTTGATCGCCGCGGCCAGCGCCTTGCGGTCCTTCCAGCTCGCGTACTCCAGGCTGTTGCGGATCAGGTGCACGATGCAGGTCTGCAGCGTGCTCGCCGGGAATACCGCCTCCAGCGCCTCGGGGAAGCCCTTGAGGCCGTCGGCCACGCCGATCAGGATGTCACCCACCCCTCGGGTCTAGAGGTCGTTGAACACCCGCATCCAGAACTTCGCACCCTCGGTGTTCTCGATCCAAAGTCCAAGGATGTCGCGGGTGCCGTCGGCCAGACCGCCCAGCGCCAGGTACACAGCCTTGTTGCGCACCACACCGTCCCCGCGGATCTTCACCCGCAGCGCGTCGAAGAACACCACCGGATACATCGCTTCCAGCGGCCGCGCCTGCCATGCGGTCACTTCGGCCATCACCTCGTCGGTGACCTTGCTGATGAACTCCGGCGACACCTCGACGCTGTACATCTCGGCCAGATGGCCCTGGATCTCCCGCACTGTCATGCCGCGGGCGTACATCGAGACGATGCGCTCGTCGAACCCGGCAAAACGCCGCTCATGCTTGGGGATCAGCTGCGGCTCGAAAGTCCCGGTCCGGTCCCGTGGCACATCGATGCGCAACGGGCCCTCTTCGGTCAGCACCGTCTTGCAGCTGCGACCATTGCGGTGGTTGCCGCTCCCGCCCTCGGCGTTGGCCAGGTGAAGGCCCAGCTCGGCTCCCAGCGCCCGCTCGATCACGGCCTTCTTGAGCTGCTGAAACACAGCCTCGACCCCCGCGGCGTCCATCGGGCCCGGGATCAGCTTCTCCAGAAACTCCTTTGGCAAATCAAGGGCCGGCGTGACCACCGGCGTCTTCTTCTTGCGGGGCATACATGCTCATTGGCAGCCTCATGGTATGCCTCTCACACAAAATTTCTGACAGCCTCTCCGTCTTTAATCCGACCGGCCTTTTCCTAGATGCTCGACCCAGAAGAAGGGCCCGATCAAGAAAGAAATCTGAACCGGGCCCAATCTTTCCTAAGTCACTGGCCAAAGACGACCACGGTATTGGTTAGATGCACATAGGATGTCGAGCTTCTACTTAGACCAAATTCCGTCGACCCCCCCTTGGGCACATACGGCCATACCAATGTTCCACTCTGGGCTCCTTCGCACGCCCAGAGTGATGGTGGCCCGGCATTCTGAGAGATCCAAATGCAAATGCCATTATATCCAGAGCCTTGGATGCTGTAGCTGATCGCGGTGCTACCGTGGGATTGGCCTGCCGGAACGTTCACCACTGTTGGGGATGCGGAGATCGTAGGCGCCGTTCCAGCAACTCCTGTGACCACCACTTGGGCGAGATTTGGGGATGCTGATGTATTGCCACCCCCACTAACCCAAAAGGTTGAAGTGCCCCCTGCAGGAACATAAGGCCATACTTGAGAATGCGCCCCGCCACCCATGCATGACCACAGCCCGACTGGCCCACCAGAATTTTGCACCCAAACGCAAGCATTGTTGGCATTAGTGGTATTCCAACCAACCGTGACTTCCCCAAAAGTGGAACCATAGGGCACAGTGACAGTCTGCGGCCACGCATTGATTGAAGCGCTTTGCGGGTAACAGTTCGTGTCGCGTCCGGAAATACAAGAGACATGCTGCATTACAAAGTCTGGACCGGACGTTCCGCACGATGGGGGAAGCCCAGTCTGGATAACGACCCAACCAGTCGGCACACCTACTGCGGAGCAATACCTTAGAGTTCCGCCCACAGGAATGTCATAATATGAGGTGAATCTATACTGGTTGTAACAATAGCCGATGGGCCAACAAACCTGATGGTAGGTGGGAGTGAATGGAGGCGTGCATACGGATGAGTTGGCCGTGTAAGTTATAGTCCATCCGTTAGGCGGCAATGCGTTTCCGGGAGTCGTACAAGTAAGCGGAGTGGTCGCTTTTGGAGCATTTGTTGCATCGGCCATCGAATCAAGGCTGTGCTCAAACCCTGTTAGCGGATCAGCCAAGATCTCCCATTCTGCAGGTATGAGCGCAAGCTCCGGCCTAGTTCGCACATCGAGCGCGTCGGATGACACGCTGCCCCCGGAAATTGGCCTAAACAACTCTGTCGATGCGAAACTATCCTCTGATGCAACTCCACCGACAGCACCGAGCGTCGAGACAAGACCAAATACCCACCTTCCCACCTTACAGGCTCTCATGCGCCTAACTCCCTTTGCGTTGTGACAGATGTCCTGGAGAAGCACCCCCATCATCTGCACATGAACAGTACGGCTTTAGTGTTTTGTATACCGCGAAAAGCGTCACAAAACTAATTCGCCCGAGATGCCATCAACATGCATATCGCCAGCCTCACCGAAATCTAGTGGCGGCGCCGCAGTAGTAGGAACGGTAGGCGGGCGAGCAGACGAACCGACAGGCCGGCGGCGACCGAGATGCACTGGGCCGCGCCAGCGGCGGGGTAGTGCTTGCGGTAGTAGCGCCAGAGCGAACGGGTCTTCTGCCACTCCACCCATAGCGGCCGGCGCCGGCCGGAGACGCCGCCCAGGTGCACCACGGCGACGTCGCCAGCGCGCGCGACCGCCCTGCCCGCCTCGCGCACGCGACGGCACAGGTCGAGGTCTTCGGCATGCAGGAGGAATCGTTCGTCCATGCCGCCCAGCCGGAGGTACAGGCCGAGGTCGACCAGCATCACCGAGCCGTTGACCGCGTCGACCGGCTCCGGATGGCCGGCCGCCTTCGCGTCGGTCGTCGCCTCGATGCCCTCCCGACCTGCCCAGCGGTCCAGGCGCAGCAGGCTGGCGAGGCTACGCGCGGGTGTCGGTTCGCGACGACGCTGCGGGCCGTGCGGACGACCGGACTCGTCCAGAACCGCGCAGCCCAGCAGGCCGAGGGCGGGATCGGCATCGAGGTGGCGGCGCAGCCGCGCGACCGCATCGGCGCCCAGGAAGGCATCGGGATTGAGCAGCAGCAAGGCGTCGCCCCGCGCCTGGGCCGCGCCCTGGTTGCAGGCCGCGGCGAACCCGCGATTGGCTTCATTGGCGAGCAGGTGCAGGCAGGGCTCACGCGCCAGCCGCGCCTGTACCAGCTCCACCGTGCCGTCATCCGAACCATTGTCGACCACGATCACCTCGACCGCCGCCGACTGCGACAGCGCTGCATCCAGGCAGCGCCCCAGGGTCGTCGCCGAGCGGTGGCTCACCACCACCACCGAGGTGAGGCCGGCGACAGGTTTGGAGACGGCCGGCGCCGCGCACTTGGCGGACGACGTGGCCAAGGTCGCTCAGTCCGCGAGCAGGCGGCCGCCCAGGTCCGCGGCGCGGCGCCACACTGCCGGCCAGAGGCGCCAGCTTGCCGCCAGATCGCGGCAGGCCGCCGCCAGGCGCTCGCCGCATTCTTCCGCGGTCAGCCCGGCCGGCCACTCGTCGAGCCGGGGCGGCTCGCCGGCAAGCAGTGCCCGGCCGTTGGCCTCGACGATCTGCCGGACGTCGGCCAGCCAGTACACCGGCGCCTTGGGGTTGTCGAGGATCTGCTGCTGCAGGTGCTCGATCAGGTCGGCACGGACGTAGCGCAGGTATTCCTCGAGCATCTCGATGCGGACAGCCAGCGGCGCGCCGGCCAGGTCCTCGAGCTGGGCGGCGAGCAGGGCCAGGCGTTCGCCTGGATCGGCGCTGCGTGCCGGCTGCGCCTGGTTGACGATCCACTCGCGCAGGAACCGGTTGATGCCAGGGGTCAGCGGCGCCATGGCCCGCGCGTGGCGGTCGCGGCGGCCCTCCTGGACGTGCCCGATGGTGATCGGCAGGTGCAGGGTCAGGGCATCGGGATACAGGTAGCTGGCGGCGACGCCGAACAACCCGTCCTCGCCGCGACCGAGCACCGAGGTGCAGGGCAGCAGGGCGCTGTTGTCGAGCATGAAGGGCGTGAACAGACCATGTGGCCGGGCGATCGCCCGCGCCGGCGCGAACTCCAGGGCCTCGGCGTGGATGTTGGCCAGGTAGCCCTCGCGACTGGCCCAGAACGCCTCGCGCGAGGGTCCGGCCAGACGGTACAGCCACAGGCTGTCGCCGGTGAAGGACGCACCGCGCGTACCGGTGAAGGTGGCCAGCACCCGGGCCTTGCCGCCCAGGTGCGCCAGGCGGGCCAGGGTCTGGCCACGAAGGCGCTGGCGATCGAGCCCGAGCAGCGCCGGATGCCGGGCGATGGCATTGCCCAGGGTGGAACCGACCAGGTCCTGCTGCAGGGCGAAGCCGTCCTCGGCAAGCGCCGGGCCGGTCGCCAGCGACGCGTCCAGTCCGTCCTGGAAGCGGGCCTCGAAGGACGTCGCCGGGGTGGGCTCCAGGCCGGGGCGGGCGACACTGGCCTGGTGGAACGGCAGGACGTAGTCGTCGTCCAGCATGGACAGTCGCGAGCCCGCCGACAGCAGCAGCGCCAGGTTGTAGCCACGACCGCCGCCGAACGCATCACTCGTGCGATCGCGCAGCAGCAGGGCACGCAGGACCTCGCGGGCCTGTGGCAGCTCCCGTGCCAGGCGCTCGGCCACGGCGGCGGCCTGTTCCGGCCCGATATGCCGGACCGGGACGCCTGCGCCCTGGGCATGCTCGCGGGCGAGCGAGAGATGGCGATCGCGGGCCGCCTGGTCGCGCGAGTCGTCGATGATCCATACCGCGTCCGTACGCCCGTGGCGACGGCCGTGCTCGGCAAGGCTGGCGAGCAGGCGGGCGAGTTGCGCCGGCCGGTCGCAGGCCCGGATGGCGATTGCCGCCAGCGCGACCGGTGCAGCCTCGCTGGTCTGCGTCAGGGCTGCCAGGAACTGGCTGTCGGTGCGCAACACGCCGCGCTCGGCAAGTCCCGCCAGCACGTGGCGGACGGCATCGGCCTGGCCGCCCAGCCCGGGCAGCACCGAGGTCACACGGGCGACATGTTCGTCCAGGGTCCGGAACTCCCGGCACTGGTCGAGCGCCTGCAGAACCTGGTGGGTCATGACGTGCAGTTCGCCACCGTCGCGCGCCTGGAATATGCACTCGCTGTTCGACAGGGAAGCGGCGCGGCCGTCCACCGCCGCGAGCAAGGGCCCTTGCGGTACCTGCGCAGCCGGCTGGGTGGCGTTGGGTGCGGCGGGGGTGGGGTCGAATTCCATGTCAGGCCTGTCCGGGCTCGCGGGCGGATGCAGGCCGGGCCCGCAGCACGGCCAGCTCACGCTCGAGTTCGATGATGCGCCGGTCGGCCTGGATGACCCGCCGGATCTCCTGGTTGTAGTGCGCGTAGATGGAGTGCGCGGCATCGGCGAACACCGATACCGATGGCAGTGATGGCAGGTCGGCTTCGCTGCGCGCGCACATTGCCAGCCAGTAAACCGGCGACGGGTCGCCTCCCCGCCGCAGGACGCCATCGGCGGCGTCCATGCGGAGCTGCTCGCAACGGTCCTCAGTCTTCGGTTCCACCGCCCACACGGTCGATTGGAAGGCCAGGCGCTGACCGTACAGGCGTATCGCCGGAAAGTGCGGCCGCAACAGGCCGGTGAATTCGTCGCGGTCCAGCTCGCGCACGTGGAAGGGGTTGGGCGTGCCGTCGCCCTGTGCGTTGTAGGCGTGGCGGTCCGGCGAGGAAATCAGCAGGCAGCCGCCCGGCGCGAGCACGCGTGCGAATTCCGAGACCATCCGCGCCTGTTCGTCGAGGTGTTCGATAGTCTCGAACGAGACCACCAGATCGACGCTGGCATCGGCGAGCGGCAGCTCCGCCACACTGCCCTGCCGGAATTGCAGGCCTGCCCTGTCGCCATAGCGGCGGCGCGCATGCTCGATGGTCTGCGCATCGACGTCGACGCCGGTCACCTCGGTGGCGCCTTCTGCCAGGAACGCGCTGCCGTAGCCTTCGCCGCAGGCCGCATCGAGCACCCGGCGGCCGGCGGCCAGCGGCTGCGCCAGCGCGTAGCGGTGCCAGTGCTCGTACCACATCTCGCGCACGCATTCGGGCGTGAAGCGCTCACCTGTGAAGTCGAGGATGCCGGGGTTGTCGGTGTCGGTCATGGACGCAGTGCGGCCGCCAGCGCGGGATCGGCCAGGAGGGCCTTTCGGCGGGCGGCGTAGGGATCGGACCGGATGAAGTCCGCGATCAGGGCATTGTAGTGCGGATAGCGGGCGCACAGGCGCTGCAGCTGTCCGCCGCCCGGCCGGTGTCCGGTGGCGGCGAAGGAGGCGCCGCCGACATGCACGACGTAGGCGTCGTCGCACAGCGCGTGGCGCCAGCCGAACGCAGTGGCGCGCAGGCACCAGTCGTTCTCCTCGCCGTAGCCGCGGCCAAAGGTGGCGACATCGAAGTCGCCGACCTGATCCCAGGCGGCGCGGCGCAGGAACATGCAGAATCCGACCGCGGTGGGCAGCGACGGGTACTCGGGCCGTCCGGCGCCGGCCAGTGCCAGTGCCACGGCATCGGGGTCGGCAGGCACCTGGTTGTTCCGACACCAGTCCGGCAGGGAGCAGATCTCCGCGTTGTTGGACCAGGGCGTGACCGAGGCGATGGTCGGGTCGCTGTCGGCACATGCGAGCAGCCGCTCCAACCACCCCGGGGTCACCCTGGTATCGGAATTGAGCAGGATGACGTCGCCGGGCGCCCGCGCCACGGCGGCGTTCACGGTGGCGACGAAGCCGAGATTGCGGTCCTGCCGCAGCACCTGCACCCCCAGTCGACGCACCAGCGGATGTGCCGCCAGCAGTCCGGCCACGCCGGCCTCGGTGCTGGCATCGTCGACGAGCTGCACGGTTGCCCCGTCCGGCAATGTGCGTGCCAAGGCATCCAAACAGTCCTCGAGCAGATCCGCAGCGTTGTGGATCGGCACCACCACCTCGGGGGGGCGCGCCGCTTCCTGCACAGCGCTCACGACGACCAGCGGTGCGGCAGCCGCACCGTGCCCATCTCGCGGGTCGCGCCGCGAACCAGGACCTGGATCTCCCGGGTGCCGAACAGACGCAGGCCTTCGGGGTCCATGGGGTGCAGGCG
Organism: Lysobacterales bacterium; assembly: GCA_019634735.1. Classification (NCBI taxonomy): domain Bacteria; kingdom Pseudomonadati; phylum Pseudomonadota; class Gammaproteobacteria; order Lysobacterales; species Lysobacterales bacterium. Next base: position 121,171 of record JAHCAT010000006.1, read on the forward strand.
CAGCAGGTACTCGCCCGGCAGCAAAGCCTTCAGGTCCAGCACCAGCGAATGCCGGTAGCGGCCCGGACCGAGTCGCTCGGCTGCGGCACCTGCCATTTCGGAACTGATGCCGTAGACCGGCAGGCCGGCCGCCTGGGCGACCCCGACCAGCAGCACCGGCGGACGGTCGTCCACGCTGGCCAGCTCGACTTCGACGCCGACTTCGCGCTGCTCGCCGTCGATCAGCAGATGTTCGACGTCGGCCTCGCCGTCGATGCGCCAGGCGGTGATCCGGTACTCGGCGAGCGCGCCATCGGCAAGGGCGACCTGGGCGCCCTTGCGGCCCTGGCGCTCATGCCAGGCCAGGTAGGCCTGGGTCACCGTGAACGCATCTCCGGCGGCCTCCACCCTGCCCTGGTGCAGCCACAGCGCGCGGCTGCACAGCTTCTGGACGTGGTACATGCCGTGCGAAACCAGCAGCAGGGTTCCGCCATCGCCCAGGTAGCGCTCCATCCAGGCGATGCACTTCTTCTGGAAGGACTCGTCGCCGACCGCCAGTACCTCGTCGGTGATCAGCAGGTCGGGCTTCAGTGCGGCGACGATCGCGAAGCCCAGGCGAACCACCATGCCACTGGAGTAGTGCTTGACCGGCTCGTCGACGTAGTCGCCGATGTCCGCGAACTCGACGATGCCCGGTAGGAGTTCGCGGATGGCGTCCGGCGAGAGGCCGGCCAGGGCGGCGGCCATGCGCAGGTTGTCGCGACCGCTGTACTCGGGATGGAAGCCGGCGCCCAGCTCGAGGAGGGCGCCGATGCTGCCATCGACCCGGACGCTGCCTGTCGAAGGGGTCAGCACGCCGGTGAGCAGCTTGAGCAGGGTCGACTTGCCGGCGCCGTTGGCGCCGATGATGCCGGTCGATTCGCCGCGGTGGATCTGCAGATCCATCGGCTTGAGCACTTCGTGCACCGGGCCGCCGGGTCGCCGCAACAGCAGGCTTGCGAGCGCGCGCAGCCGGGCGTCGCGCTGGCTGACCAGCGGGTAGCGCTTGCTGATGCCACGCGCCTCGACCAGCAGGGCGGTCACAGGAAATCCTCGAAGTGCGGTGCCAGCCTGCGGAACACGACCAGACCCAGGAGCAGGCTGGCGGCCGTCGCCAGCACCGCAATCGCGGCATGGACGAGGCCGATCTCGCCGACGCCGAGCGCAGCCTGGCGGAACAGCGCGACGAACAGTGCCATCGGGTTGCCGTCGGCGACCGGCTGCAGGGCCGGCGGCACCAGGCTGCGCGGATACAACACCGGTGTCAGGAAGAACAGCAGGACCAGCGCCTGGCCCAGCATGTGGCTGAAGTCGCGCACGAACACGCTCAGCGCCGCGAACAGCCAGGCCAGGCCCAGCGTGAACAGGGACAGCAGCAGGAACAGGGGCGGCAGCCAGAGCATCGACCAGCGCGGCTCCAGCCAGCCCAGGCCGAGCAGCACCATCACCACCATCGCGAATCCGGCCAGGTGCAGCAGGAAGCCCGACGCCACCGGGACCAGGACCAGCAAAGAGCGCGGCAAGGCGACCTTGCCCAGCAGGCCGGCATTGTCGGGGATCGCGGTGCTGGCCCGTGCCAGCGACTCGGCGAAGGCGGTCCAGGGCCACAGCCCGATCGCCAGGAAGGTGACGAAGCCCAGTTCGCCGAACTCGGCCTCGGGCAGGCGGGCCCGGAAGATGGTGCCGAACACGTAGCCGTAAATCGCCAGCAGCATCAGCGGTTGCAGCAGCGCCCAGGCGGCACCCGAAAAGGTGCCCAGGTAGCGCTGGCGCAGGTCGCGACGGACCAGCTCACGAAGCAGGTTCAGATGGCGGATGGCCGATCCGGGCGGCAATGCCGATGTCTGCGCTGGGCCGGGCATGGGTATGGCGGTGGAGGGGCGTGCGGGTGCGGCCTGTCAGGACGCACCCATCGGCGCTGCGAAGGGTCAGTTCGCGCCGCCGGGCTGTTCCGGACGGCCACCGTAACGGGCAGGCAGGGAACGCAGCAGCGCCTCGTCGCCGGTTTCAGGGTGGCGACCGCGCAGCTCGGCCAGGAAGTCCGTGCGTGCCGTCTCCAGGTAGTTGAGCTCCGCGCCGCGGATCAGAGCCGCCTCGACCTCCTCGAAGGCGAGGGCCCGGGCCGGAACCCGCTCGACCAACCGCAGGACGTGGTAGCCGAATTGGGTCCGAACCGGCTCGCTGATTTGATCGGCATTCGCAAGTGTCTGGGCCGCCGCGACGAACTCGGGCACGAACTGGGCCGTATCCTCGATGACGAAGCGGCCATTGTTGTCGGCGCTCGACGGGTCCTCGGAGTGCTCGCGCACCAGGGTCGCGAAGGCGGCGGGATCGCGACGCGCCTGGTCCCGGATTCGCTCTGCCAGGGCCTGTGCCTGCGCCTCGTCACGGGTCTCCGTCTTGACCAGCACATGCTCGACCACCAGGCGTTCGGGCTGGACCTGGCTGGCCGGGTCGGCCAGGTAGCGCTCTCGCGCCAGCAACCGGAAGTCGGGCATCTGGTCCGGCTCGAACAACCGGTTCATCCGATGGATGGCAAGCACCTCGCGCACGGCAAGCTCGAGGTCCCGCCGCACCTCGGGGCGCTGATCGATACCGAGCTCGCGCGCCTGTTCGGCGAGTTGGCTGTCGATCAGCAGGCGATCCATCAGACGCCCGATGTTCTCCGGGTTGTGCGCGAACTGCGCCCTCTCGTGGGCCGGAAAGCGCGACATCCGGGCATCCATGTCGCCCAGGGTCAGGACGTGCTCCCCCCGGCTGACCAGCACGGCATCGGGCTGCTCGGCCTGGGCAACGCGGGGCAGCAGGACTGCGACCATGAGGGGCAGAAAGGCGAGTCGGAGGGAAATCGGTGCGGTCATGTTCTTTCCGTTTTGCGAGGGCCCAAGTAAACACCCCGGCCAGCGGCCGGGGTGGGTTCAGTCATGGGACCGAAAGGCTCAATCGAAGTTCACACGGCTGCGGTCGGTCCCCAGCTGGTAACCGCCGTTCGCGTTGTGACCCGGGTAGAACACCGCGCCATGCAGGCTTCCGGAGAAATCGTTGTCGATCTGGCCGGTGCTGTCTGTGGGGCGGATGGCCACCACCCGCAAGCAGGCGCCGGCATCCAGGGAGGCGCTGTCGAGCTGGGCGTAGCCCCTGCCAGCATCCGTTACCGCCGAACTCGAGCACTGCGCACCTTCGGAGGCCCGGCACACCCAGGCTGAATCGATCAGCATGGACTGCTTGAAACGCGACTGGCCGGGCAGGTTGTCCCTGTAGGGAAACATCTCTCGCAGCTGCACCCCGGCCACCCGTCCACCGCTCGCGGTAAGTACGTGCTCGTAGTAGATGCCGGATGGGGTCCGGTCGATGATCCGTGTCTGCAGTTGGAGCTGACCGCCCGTCTCGAAGCTGAGGTTGGCGATACGGTCCGCAGTGTAGCTGTCCGCCTGTACCGTGCAGGCCGGAACCGATGGCGCCGTGGGCTGTGTCAGTCCAACCACGCAATTGGATTCCAGGTTGCCAACCACGACGTAGTTGGGCGGCACGGGATAGATCATGTCGCCGAAAGTCACCCGATCGGCAGTGCGGAACAGGGCACCGTCCGGATACGTGGCGAGCTGCAGTTCCGGCTCATCTCCGCGGGCGCCTATCACGAACGATGGAAGGTAGCCGTTTGGATCGAGAGCAAAACCCTGGAGCGTGCCGGGCACCACGCCGCTGGAGGCGCACAGCACGGGCTCCACGGAACGGACCACCAGCGTCGAGCCTGCTTGGGGCTGGGGACGGGTGAAGCGGACGGCATCACCGGAGGCGATGTCGGTCAACAGGACGTCGTTCAGGGCATCCACGGAGAGACGCAGACCTGCGGTCTGGGCCTGGCTGGCGCCTGTGGCGCCAACGACGAGGGCCAACGCCAGAGGCGCCAGCCATTGAATCGATTGCTTGTTCATGGTTCTCCTGCCTGGTCGTCAGGGCACACTCCACGCCATTGCCGTAGCCAGGCATCGACCCAGAGGGTCGGCACCGGCGTACGTGTTGCGGCATCAGGAGTGGCTGCCGTGGTCACGGGGTGGCGTTGTTGCCGAACTGGCAGGAACTGCTCTGCACGTTGCCCGAGGTCTGGCAGGTCGGTCCCGGACAGACGCAGGTCGAGTTCACGGTACCGCTGTTGATCCAGGTTGCCAGGTCCATCCAGGCGAAATTGACGTAATAGGTCTGGCCGGGCACCAAGGCGCAGCGGAAGGTGGGCGGCGCACTGGCTGTCGACCACTGCAGTGCACCGGAAGCGCCGGCGATGCACGAAGACGGCACGTCGAAGTTGCCGCACTGACTGCTGATGCTTGCGGTGACGCCGGCTACCGACGAGGGCAGGCTGAGCTTGGCCTGTAGGCCGGCCTGGGGCGCGACGAACGAGTAGGCTCGCACGCGAACGCCGATCAGCTCATTGTTCAGGTTGTAGTTGTTGCCCGTGAAATCCCACATCCAGGAGTGGTTGGTGCCGAACGGCACCTGGTAGTGCGACTCGTACGTACCCACCGTACCCGCCACGAACGGTGCCGGCAGGCTCTCGCAGCCGCCCGGGGCGACGTTGGAGTTCACCTGCACGGCGACGCTGGCGACCGCCGGGAGGACGATTTCCTGCCCGGACACGAAACGGCGGCAGCGCATGTTGAGCTGCCAATTGCCGGCCGGCGAGCCGGCGGGAATGGTGACCGGCAGCGCCAGACTGGCGCTCAGCGCTGGCACCGGCACCGTGGCGCTGACGTTGCCGTTCGGACGCACGACGTCCAGCGAGCAGGTGTCGTAGGTGACGTTCGGCTCCGGCATCGCGATGAAGTTGCTGACGCTGGCGCTGTAGGTGGTGGTTTCGCCGGCATTGATGATGTTCGGCGTTGCGGCCGTATTGCTGAACTGCAGCGCAGGCGGCAGGGTACCGCCGGTGGCCGGGCGACAGGCATCGTCCAGCAGTTCGATGGTGCCGGCATTGATGCGGATACCTTCGCTCTGCACCGGCGGCAGGCCGGGGGCGCAGGACACCGGCACGGTGGCCAGCAGGGGGGAGGCCGCAGCCGTCAGGACGGTGGCGGCGAGAATCTTGCCAAGCAGGGACTTCATAAAGGGCTTCCGGTTGGACGGGAAGGCGACCGTCGCGCGACGTCGGACGGCCGGCATCACAAAAAAGGTCGGCCCTGGCTTGCGACAGGGCCGACCGGATCACTCAAGGTTGTCTGGTGTCCGCATGGGCAGCACCATTCAACCCTTGTTGCAGGCGCTGCTTAGGAGCAGGCCACCGAGCCGACCACACAGTCGCGCTCCGTACGGTGACGGAACAGCGAGGTGTAGTTGGCCAGCACGCCGCTGGCGTTCACGCCGTTGTCGTAGTTGGCCACGAAGAAGCCGGTGACCGGCAGACCGCGGAACACCTGCTGGGTGGTCGACGGACGCATGGCCGGAACGGTGAAGCCGCCACCCGCCTGCTGACCGAACTCGATCGACGTCCAGCCGGCGTCGAAACCGGTCGGAGGCGTGATGTTGGTGTAGTAGGTCGAACCCAGGATGTTGGAGGGCTCATTGGCGGTCAGGCGAGCGCCCTGGCCGAAGGTGACCACCTGGGCCTCCCAGCACAGAGCGTTCTGCGGGGTGCCCGGACGCGGCGGCGAGAAGCCCAGGCCACCACCGGCCGGCGTACGCTCCTCGCGGTCGTACAGACGGACGCGGATGCCCTGGCAGGAACCGTTGGCGCCGAACGCGTTGGCGAACGGAGCGACCGGGGCCGCCGGGTTGAACGCCGGGTTGACGGTGCCGAACTGATCCTGGATGAACGGCGAACGGTCGACGTAGAAGCGCTTGGTCGGGAAGTTGATCACCCACTCCGAGTTGCCCTGGACCGAGGCGTTGCCGTCCAGGTAGTACTCGTTGACCACACGCGGGGAGGCGTACAGGGCCGACAGCGCGTCGACGCGACCGAAGTTGCCGGGCGCGGCGGCCGAGTAGGTGGCCTGGATCAGCTGGCCGAACTCGAACACGTTGGCGGTGGCCTGGCTGAAATCGCCACCCGGGTTGTTGACGTCGGCCAGCGACGGCTCGGCATCACCCGGCGCGAAGTGCAGGATGGAGTAGTTGAAGCCCTCGATGGCGTCGGCGGCATAGCCGGCGATGGTGCCACGCGACGGATTGACGACCATGGCGTTGCCGAACAGCTGGCCCTGACCGGTCGGGGCGCGGTGGCCGGCATCCGGCCAGGTGCCCGTCAGCCACTGGTTGCTGACCGCGGCGCAGTTGGCCGGGTTGCCCGAGGCGTTGTGGGTGACCCAAGCGGCCTGGGTGCCGATGATGTCGGCCATCTCGATCATCTCGATGTAGCCCTCACGGGTACGCTCGAGCGAGCTCAGCACGCCAGCGGCGGCGGCCGGATGGTCGGCAGCGACGCCGGAGTAGGCGAAGTTCACGAACGGCACGTAGCGGGTGCCGCCGATCTCCGGCAGGTCCGGGTTGGTGACGATGTTCGGCGCGGTGCACGAACGATCGCGGGTGAACATGCCGGCGGCCGGGAAGCCGGTGGCGCCCTGCGGGATCTGGAAGATGCCCGCGGTCCACACGTCGAACGGCGACAGGTACAGGTTGAAGTCGAGGACTTCGCGGCTGTTCCGGCCTTCCAGGAAGCGGACCTTGACGGCCTTGGCGACGGCGGCGGTGTTGACCACCGAGATCAGGGTGTCGTTGCCACCCTGGGAGGTGTAGTACGGGTAGATCAGGACCTGACCCAGGCCATCCGGGTTCAGGTTAACGGCATCGGCGATGCTGCCGACGCCCGCCAGGCCGGCGAAACCGGCGACGACGGCGCTCGTCAAAGCATTCTTTCTCATTACAGACACTCCTAATGGACCACAGGGCTTTTTGTGCTCGACCCCCCACCGCCGTGTGCCGCAGGCATACGCCCCGGTTCAACGGGCGGTGAAGGCAACAGCGCCGCAACTATAGGACAAAGGGTTCGGGCAGCGCAATAGCCCCACCGGGGCGGCTTTTCGGCGGTTCCGGCCCCTCCTCGAGGGGCCGGCAGGCGGCGATCCGACGCCCTCGAAGCGGCCCGGGACCGGCGGCGACGCCGCCTGGCCGCCGGACGCAGGACCTGCGGCGGGCAGTCGCGGGGCCCGGGCCACCCTGGCCCAGGACGCGCAGTTGGCCGGCAACCTGCCGTCCTGACTAGCGTCGTGTCTCAGCCCGTTGCCAGGCGGCTTTACGTGAGTGCGACGACACCGCACTTCTCCCCTCCCCCGCCTGCGGGGGAGGGGCGGGGGAGAGGGCCACCCCGGCCAGCGCACGCCGCTGGGCCGGCAACGATGCAGATCATGGCCAGCCCCGACCCTCTCCCCCGGCCCCCTCCCACAGGGAGAGGGGAGCACAGCGCGAGCCGCTCACCGAACACCGAGTCCTGGTCCTTGGTCCCCGATCCTGGGCTGAGACACGACGCTAATCGGGTCTTGCCGTGGGGGTGGGCGCGTGGCTCCTGCGCCGTGTCCGACCCCGGAGGGGTTTCGGCTGGACCCTGGGCCCCGGGGGCAGCGGGGCCGGATCGGCCGGGACCGACGATCGATCGGGCCGACCACGGAGATTCGGTGCAGAGCCGGCCTACGGCCCGAGTTGGCCTGCGCCAACGCATGCAGCACCGCCGGAACCGCAACTTCGTGGCCGCCGTGCCCCTGCCCTGCCCACTCTGCCAGGGCAAGCCGGGAGGGGGCGGAGCGCCGGGCACCCGGCCCGACGCGTGCGGAACGGTCAGCGTCCGGCCCCACTCCTCGCCGAGCAAGCCGGCTACGCGACAGGCCGTGATCGGCGCCGCGGAGAGCGCGGATCAGCGCTCGGGAACGTGGTACCAGGTGCCGTCCAGTCGGACCCACTGCTCCTCCACCTGGCGGACGCCGGGAACGTCGCCGGCACCCGGCATGCGCACCGAATAGGTGAGCAGCAGGATCGCGGTGCAGCTGTCCTCGTTGGCGCAGCGCGCCTCCTGCCATTCGATCCCGTCCCAGCGCAGCGCGGCGGAGCGGGCGCCGGAGGCATAGCCCTCCAGTGAGCGGGTCGAACGGTAGCCCGGGCTGAAGAACGCGTAGGCCTCTGCGAACTGGTCGGCGATCAGGTGCTGCCAACGGGCGGTGGCGCGCTGCTCCAGCGCGACCAGCGGGTCGGCCGGGGCGCGGCCGGCCGGGTTGCTTGCGCAGCCGGCCAGCAGGGCCCAGACCATCATGGCCAGAGTGAGCAGCGGCAGGATTGGGAAACGGGCCGTCATGGTGGGTCTCCGGGAAAGGGGGCAATGGACCGGGGTGCCGCGCCCGGATGTGGGCGCGGATAGTTAGTGTTCCGGCAGGGGTTCGACCTGACTGTCTTCCGGAGCGGGAGTTCCCACGCCCAATGGCTGCCCAGTGCGCAGATCAAGAGGCTTCAACTGGCGGAAGTTGCGCTGATACTCCTCCGTGATGCCTCGAGCATCCCGCACGTCGCGCAGGACCGTAGGACGTATCAGCACGATCAGCTCCCGTCGCACCTCGCGCCTCGAAGTGCTGCCGAACAGCTTGCCTACCACTGGGATGTTCGAGAGGCCAGGGACACCGCGGCGCCCACCGGTATTCTCTTCGTCAATCAAGCCACCGATAAGCACGGACTCTCCGCCCTGGACGGCGACCTGCGTTTCCACCGTGCGACGATTGATCGCTCGATTCCGGGTGAGCTCCTCGATTTCGCCAGGCTTGCTCACCTCCTGCGACAGCTCCAGGTAAACCAGCCCTCCGGGATTCACGCGGGGCTTGACCGAAAGAATCACGCCAGTGTCCCTGAACTGCACCGTATTGGTGTTGAAGGCACCCACCCCTCCAACACTTCCGGGATTGAGGAACTGCGAGACGACTGGAATCTGGTCGCCAACGTTGATGGTTGCCTCCTGATTGTTCAATACCGTCAGAGAGGGCGCGGAAAGAATCCGTACCTCGCTTCTCGACTGCAGCGCTCGGATGGCGACGTTGAGCTCGTTGTTTAGGAACCTGTAAAAGAAAGGCTCACCGTCATAGTTGGCGCCGCCAGAGCCGATCGCCCATTGTTGCTTGTTGCCAGGTTGCAGGTTGGTGTTCCCGCCCAACAGCCCCTCCAGGAACCATTGAACGCCGTACTGCAGGTCGCCAGTCAGGCTGACTTCGATGATCTGCATCTCGACATGTACCTGCAGCGGCTCGATGTCGAGCTTGCGGATCGCGGCCAGGACCGCCTGGTACTGGCTGCTGGTGGCGCGCACCAGCAACTGGTTGTTCTCCTCGACCGCGGTGAAGCTGATCTCGTCGCTTCCACTGACCGCGATGCCGCCCTCGCCGCCCGCCTGCTGGCGGCGCCGGGTCTGGGCGGGGGCGGGCACGGTGCCGCCGCTGCCGATCTCGGTCGCCTCCAGCCCGGGCGCGACATTGGCGCGCGGCGCCCGGCGCTGGCTGGGCCCGGCCGGCGTGCCGCCACCGGAGAAGATCGCGCCCAGGTAGTCGGCCAGGTCGACCGCCTTGATGTTGCGGACGTCGTAGACGAACAGCTGGGTGCCGGCCACCGAGGCGTTGTTGCGGTCGAGGCGGCGCAGCCAGCGGCGCGCCTCGTCGAGATAGTCGGGATTTTGGGTGATCACGAACAGGCCGCCCAGGCGCTCGACCGGCAGGAACCGGAACATGCCGGCCAGGGGCGAGCCGTTCGGGTCCATGAACAGCTTCTCCAGCTCCGGCATGACCTCGGCAACTTCAGCGTTCTCCAGCGGGTAGAAGGCGATCGACATGCCCTTCAGCCAGTCGACGTCGAAGATCTCGATGGTGCGCAGATAGGCCTGCAGTTCCTCGCGGGTGCCGGCCAGCACCAGGATGCCGCGCGAGTTGTCGGCGCTGATCACCGCGTTGGGCCGGGCGAACGGCGCCAGCAGGCGCTGCATCTCGCTGGGCGAGATGTAGGTCAACGGCACGATCTGCACCTGGTAGCCGCGTCCGGCCGGGATCGGGCCCATGCGCGGGCTGAGGTTGCCGGGCACCGCGCCGGTCACCGGCAGGATCTCGTAGCGGCCTTCCTTGAACACGATGCTGGCGTTGTTGAGCGCCAGCAGGTACTCCAGCACGGCCATCGCCTGCTCGGCGCGGATCGGCTTCTGGGTGACGTAGGTGACGGTGCCGCCGACGCCCGGGGCGATCAGGTAGTTCTCGCCGTAGACCTCGCCGATGATCGCCTGGACCACGGCCTGGATCGGCTGGTCCTGGAAATTGAAGTTGACCTCGCCGTCGGTCGGCGGCACCGGCAACGGCCGCGACGCCGCCTGCACGTTGACCAGGTCGCGGCTGCCGATCTGGATGATCTCCTCGCGGATGGCGTCGTCGTCGTCCCCGCTGCCCTCCTCCAGAGTGATGCCGGCGTCGTTCGCGGGGTCGGCCGCGGCGACGCGGTCTTCGCCACCCACGTAGGAAAGCGCCCGGCTCGGCTGGTTCCAGTCACGCGCGGGCGGCTGCACCGGCGCCTGGGTGGGCGTGGTCGCGCAGCCGGCCAGCATCGCAAGCAGGGCGAACGCCGCGGCGACGCGGCAGGAAGTGCGGGAGGGGATCATGAATTCACTCGTCATTGCTTGCTCTGCTCGGCTTCGCGGCGCAGTTGGGCGCGGCGCTCCTCGATACGGCGGCGGATCTCGGCGGCACGGCGCGCGACCTCGTCCTCCTCGCTGCCGACCGCCTCGGCCGCGGCCTGGCCCGGCCGCGCCATGGCAGGCGCCGCAACCGGCTGCGGCAGCGGTGGCGGGGCGGGAATGGCGGCACCGCCGCCGATCGCCAGCTCCAGGGTCTCCTCGGTGCTGGTGGCGGCGTCCTCGAACACCACCCGGCGCGGCTCCACGGTCTTGACCACCCAGCCACCCTGGTCACCCGGCATCGGCATGCCTTCGCTCAGCCGCAGGTTCTGGCCGTTGCTGTTGTCGCGCAGCAGCGCGATGCGGGTACGGGGCGTGTGGATCACGCCGGTGAGCACGGCGTTCAGCGGCGCGGTCGGGGGCTGTTCGACCACCGGCTCGGGGGCTTCCGGCGTTTCCTTGGGCTCGGGCCGGCGGTCCTCGGCGAACAGCGGTCGCTGCGCCAGGTCGGGGAAACGGTCCAGCGGCGGAAGGTCGACCTGGGCCTCGGTCAGGGCCAGTTCCGGTACCGGCTCCGGCACCGGCTCGCGCACGCCCGGCACGCCACGGCCGAACCCTGCCAGCATGAGCAGATAGAGCAGGCCGGCGCCGGCGGCAACCGCCGCCAGCACGCGTGTCAGGCGCTGTCGCTGCTGCCTGCTCATCGGCCGGTCCTTGCGCCGCCCGCCCCGGGGCCGGGCGCCCGCAGGTAACCGTACAGATCGAAGCGGATATCCAGACGGTAGCTGCCGACAGGCGCGCCGGTGCCGCCGCCGAACGCGGTCGGACGCCCGGCAGCGACCTGCTGCCGGTAGATGTTCAGTTCGTCGGCGAACAGCAGGGGCTTGCCGCCTTCCAGCGCGTGCAGGATCTCGCCGAAATCGTCGATGTCGCAACGCAGGTGCACCGAGATGGTGACCCGTTCGTAGCGCTCCTCGGCCATCGAGCGCTTGGGATTGTGGCTCGCCACCTCGCAACGCTCGGGCACCTCGGCATGCTGGGTGACGACGTCCTTGAGGCGCAGGAACAGCGCCGCGGCCGCCGAATCGAAGTCGGCCTCGGGCAGGAAGGACGGACTGCCGGACTCGAAGGCGCGCACCTGCGCCAGGCGCGCCTCGATGTCGGTACGGGCGGCGATCGCGGCGCGGAACCGCGCCTCCTGCTGGCGCAGGTCGGAAATCTCGCCGGCCATGGCCAGGTGCGGCGACACGAACCACCAGTGGACCAGCAGCAGGTAGCCGCCGATCGCGACGATCAGGGCCAGCACCACGGCCAGCAACCGGCCCTTACCCGGCGGCGGAAGCACCCGCATCGGCGGCCTCCTCGTCGTCCTGTCGCTCCGGGGGGGATTCCGGCGCGTCGTCGGGCTTGTCGGGCGCCTGCGTCGGCGGCACGACGGGGTCGTCCGCACCGGGCTGCAGCCGGTAGCGGGCATTCAGGGTGAAGCGCTCCTTGCGGGTGCGGGCGTCCGGCGAGATCTGGCCGATGAAGGCGGGGTTGGCCAGGGTCCGGGAATCCTGCAGCAGTGCGATCAGGCGGGTCGCCTCGTCGCTCTGTCCGGCGATCTCCAGGGCGCCCTCGCGGAAGCTCAGCCGCTCGAGCCAGGTGTGGTCGGGCAGGCGGGCGCTGACGTCGGCCAGCACCCGCAGCGCGGATGGCGTCTGCCGCTTGCGCTCGGTCAGGTAGCCGGCGCCCTCGACGGCGTTGTCGAGCTGGTTGCGCAGCGCTGTCACGGCGCGCGCCTCGGTGCGCGCCTGCTCGACGTTGGCGCGCAGGCCCTCGAGTGCCTGGGCGCGATTGGCCAGGGACTGCTGCATGGCCAGCACCGCCAGCAGCACGGCGGCGGCGGCCAGGATCCAGTTCATGCGCCGCTGGGGGTCGCTGCGCCGGGCGCGCAGCGTCTCGGGCAGCAGGTTGAAGCCGGCCGGCTCGCGCGCCGGACCGGTCAGCAGGTCGGCACCGTCCAGCGGCAGGTCCAGGGCGCGCGCGCGCTCGACCAGGCCGTCGAGCACCGGCCGGGGCACGATCGCCAGCCGGACCTTGATCTGGCGGCCGGCCGCGGCCGGCTCGACCTGCTGGTCGTAGTAGACCTGATCGGCCTTGAAGGGCGTCTGCCGGTCCATCTCGAAGGCCAGGACCTGGCGCAGGTTGGTCTCGACGGCGGCCGGGAACTGCAAGGAACGGAGCAGGGCCTGGCCGGACGGCAGGACCAGCAGCAGGCGGCGGTCGGGATCGGGCTCGCGCCCGAGCAGGCGCTGGGCGTCGGCGCGCAGGATGTCGCGATCGCCCTCGAGCGGCAGCCGCGCGAACGGCTCGGCCTCGCCGCCACGGCGCAGGCGCAGCTCCTGGCCATCCAGCTCCACGAGCCAGGCCACGCGCCGGTCCTGGAACCAGCCCTGCCAGTGCGGCGGCAGCAGCCCGACCAGCTCGGCCCGCCACCAGGCAAGAAAGACCGGCACCGGGGAGCGCCGGTAGCGCGCCACCCAGGGGGCGACCGTCGGTTTGAGGGCGTCGAGCAGGGGCATCAGGCGTTTTCGTTGTCGCGCCAGCGCAGGATGACGAACGGGCGGCCGTTCGCCGCGGCACCGCCGATGCGGATGGTGGCCTCGAGCAGCCCGGTCGCGCCGTTGGCCAGCGTGGCCTTGGACCGCACACTGTAAGTGAAACCGCCGCCGCCCGCCATGACGGGGGTGCCGTCGGGGAGGGTCAGCAGGCCGGCCATGGCCGGGTCGCCGAGCGGCAGCTCGCGCCGCTGGGCGACGAATTCCTCGGCCATTTCCGGGGTCATGCCGGGCAGGGCCAGCAGGGCGTCGGCGGAGGCGTAGGCGGCGTTCGGCTGCATGCGACCGGCGTAGACCGTCACCGCCGGCTCGAGTTCGCGGAACAGCTCATAGGTGATGCCCATCACCTGCTGGAGCTCGGCGACGGTGTCGAAATAGGCGTTCTTCGCGCCGTACGGATAGCCGGCGGCGCGGTAGTCGGCCGATTCCGCACCGAGCGGCATGGCCGAGTCGTCGGGGTCCCGCCAATCCATGATCGCGTGTGCCAGTTCCTGGGCATGGAGCTCCTCGACCCCCTTGCCGCGCAGGAAGTTCACCAGGGTCGCCTCATCGGAGATGTTCAGGTCCAGCTTGCCGCTCTCGTCGACGATCGCCACCTCGATGCGCACGCCGTCGATCTCGAAGGCGTACGGCCGGCCGTCCGGGATCCAGCGCAGCGCGGGATCGGGCAGGCGCATCTCCAGCACCACCCGGTGCAGGCCTGCTTCGGCCAGGTAGCGGGCGCGGGTGGTGTCGAACAGGTTGCGCGCCTGCAGGTGTTCGACATGGGCGATGAGGGCATAGCCGCCGATGATCAGGGTCAGCATGGCGGTCGCCCAGACCGTGAACAGCAGGGCGGCGCCGCGCGCCCGGCGCGGGTGATGGCGGTCAGCGTTCGGCATTGGGGTTGTTCCCTACGGGCGGTTGCGGTACCGGCTGACCCTCCGGCGTCATCGGCTGGATGATGCCGGAGGCCTCCATGCCCGCCTGGTCGTCGCCGCCGAAGAACCGGTAGGCGTTGTTGACGCCGCCGACGTCGATCAGCAGGGGCACTTCCAGCACCGGCCAGGTCAGGCCGCTGTCACGGTCGAAATCGATGCTCAGTCGGACCATCATCGGCGTGCGCGAGGGGTCCTCCCAGTCGTCCCGCCAGTCGCCCAGACGGCCGCGTTCGTCGATGCCGCGGAACTCGAAGCGCCCCCGGCGGATGCGGTCGAGCAGGAACACCGGCTCGGCTGCGTCGTCCTCGTCGCCGAGCAGCAGGCGGTGGTTGAACACCAGCCGACCCCGCTCGATCGACAGCGACTGCACATAGGGTCCGCCGCTGCTCAGGTAGCCCGGCATCGGCGCCACGAAGGTGATCTCGCGCTCCTTCCCCGCGAACACGTGATTGCGCCCCTCGCGGCGATCCGCGGCGAACGCCAGCGGCACCGACCGGGACAGCTGGCGGCGCACGAACTCCTGGGTGACCCGGATCGAGTTGACCGCCTCGATGCGTTGCTCGCCGCGTTCGGCCGCCTTGCGGCTCATGCGGATCGCGCCCACCGCGATCGCCATGATCATGGCGACCAGGATCATGGCCAGCACCACCTCGATCAGCGTGAAGCCGCGGGAGCGCCGGGCGATGCGCGGCATCACCGCTTCTCCTCCGCCATGCTGCCGCCCGGATCGCGGTTGCCGGCGCCCCTGCCGCCCCGGGAGGACCGCTGGGTGGGCAGCGCGCCGCCCTCGCCGGCGGTCTCGCCAGGCGGGGTGTCGAACAGCACCGCCTGGTCGGGCGCATAGGCGCGCAGCGTGGTGAAGCGCGTGCTGCGCTCGCGCGGCGGCCGCCCCCAGAAGACGTCCAGGTCGACCCGGTACAGGCGCATGCCGATGGACTCGGTGTCGACCGGCTCGTCGCGCTCGGGCACGTATTCCTCGACCAGCATCTCCCAGCGGAAGTCCTTGTCGAAGCGGTCGCGGCTGCTGCCCTCCTCGAGCTTCTCGCCGATGCCGACCAGGTCCAGCTTGCTCTGCGCCCACTGCGCCGCCAGGGATTCCTGCTCGGCGCGCACGGTCTGCCGCATCGAGATGCTCAGCGCCGACATCAGCACGCCCAGGAAGATGGCGAGCAGCACGAAGGCGGCGATCGCCTCGATCAGGGTGAAGCCGTGCGCGGCGCGGCGCGCTGGCGGCAGGCGCATCATCGCCTGACCTCCTCGAGCGAGATCTCGCCGGTCAGCCAGGTGACGTTGACCAGCCACTCGCGCTGGCCGGCCAGCAGGCGGACGAAGCCGCCGGTCGAGCTGCCGTCCGGGAAGAACCGGATGCGGCCGGCGGTCTCCTGGGTGATCTCCTGGCGGGCGGTTCGCAGCACCATCCGCATGTCGTCCGGAAGCTTGACGGTCGCCCTGCCGGGCGCGCTGTATGTGCGCGCCTCGACGTCGACCTCCAGGGCCCGCTCCTGGCGCTGCAGGATCGCCTGGCCGCGCGTGTAGCGCAGCGCCGCAGCCAGGTCGCGGCTGGCCGACTTGACCTTGGTCGAGGCCAGGCCCCGGGACAGGCTGAACGCCATGGCGCTGACCACGATCACGCTGAGCGCCAGCACCGCCACCAGCTCGATCAGCGAGAAGCCGGAAGCGCGCCCGCGGCGACCGCGCCGCGACCGGTGGCGGTCACCCGGAATGGGCGGTCGGCAGGAGCTGGTCATGGCTGTCGTCCTGCCGGGCGGCGCCGGCGCCGGCGGGCTCCGCCCGGCGCCCGGGCCTACTGCCAGCTGCCGATGTCGGCGTTGTTGCCGTCACCGCCGGGCTGCTTGTCGCGGCCCAGGGAGACGATGTCGAAGTCGCCGTGCTGGCCGGGCAGGCGGTAGACCAGGTCGGTGCCCCAGGGGTCCTTGAGCTGGGCCTCACGGATGTACGGACCGCCCCAGTCGTTGCCGACACCGGACGGCCGGGTGACCAGTTCCTGCAGCCCGTTCGGATAGCTGCCGGTGTCCATGTAGAAGTTCTCGACCGCGGCGGCGACGATCTTCACCTGCGACTTGGCCGCGTTGACCTGGCCGCGACCGAACTGTGGCGCGACGCCGCGCACGACCAGGGTGGCGACGATGCCGATCAGCACCAGCACGGCGACCATCTCGATCAGGCTGAAACCGCCGGCGCGGTTGCGGGGAAGGGCGTGCAGCATGGGGTTCAGCCTCCTACGGTGGACATGATGGTCATGATCGGCATCAGCAGCGCCATCATGATAAGCCCGACCACCAGCGCCATGACCAGGGTGAGCACCGGGGTCAGCGCCGCCAGCAGGCGGTCGATGGTGGCCTTGGTCTCGTTGTCGAAGGCGTCGGCGACCTTGAGCAGCATGGTGTCCAGCTCGCCCGACTCCTCGCCCACCGCGACCATCTGCAGCGCCAGCTTGGGAAAGCGCTTCTGCTGTCCCAGGGCGTACGCCAGGCCGTCGCCGGTCTTGACCAGGCCGGCGGCCTCGTCGACCGCCTCGGCCAGCACCGAATTGCTGAGCACGTTGCGGGCGATCGACAGGGCCGCAAGCAATGGAACGCCGCTCTGCAGCAAAGTTCCCAGGGTGCGCGCCAGGCGCGCGGTGTCCAGGCGCAGCATCAGGGTGCCGAACAGGCCCATGCGCAGAAAGCGCTCGTCCCAGGCGCGCCGGGTATCGGCCTGCGCGAGCTGGCGGCGGAACCAGGCGGCGAGCACCACGAAGCCGCCCAGCAGCAGCCACCACCAGCCGGTCAGCAGGTTGCCGAAGGCCAGCACCATGCGGGTGATCAGGGGCAGGTCGGTGCCAAGGTCCTCGAACATCGGCACGAACTGCGGCACCACGAACATCAGCAGCAGCACGATGGTGGCCAGCACCGCCACCACCAGGATGGCGGGGTAGATCAGGGCGCTGATCACGGTGGCCTTCAGCTTCTGGCTGCGGTCCATGTACTCGGCAAGGCGGCGCAGGGTGCGCTCCAGAGTGCCGCCGATCTCGCCGGCACGGACCATGTTCACGTACAGGCGGCTGAACGAGCCGTGCTGGGCCTCCAGGGCGTCGGACAGCGTGCTGCCCTCGCGCACCTGGTCGCGCACCCGGCCGATCATGGCGCGCGCCTTCTCGCTCTCGGGCATGTCGAGCAGGATCTGCAAGGCCCGGTCGAGTGGCTGCCCGGCACCCATCAGGGTGGCCAGCTGGTCGGTGAACGCGGTGACCTGCTTGGCGTTCATCGCGCTCTTGCGCATCAGCCCGCCGAACAGCCCGCCCGCCATCGCCGCGTCGGCCTCCTCGGCCGACAGCGGGATGTTGCCCGCCTCCTGCACCTTGAGGATCACCTCGTCGGCGCTGCCGGCGTCCATCTGCCCCTCCAGCGTGTCGCCGGCGGGGGTGACGGCCTTGTAGCGGTAGAGGGTCATGGGTTGGGGGGGCTGGGGACCGGGGACCGGGGACCGGGGACCGGGGCAGGGCAGGAGCGTTCGCGAACCGTGCTGAGCGGCAGGCGCGGGACACGCAGCACCCAAGACCGGCAGGTAAGCTCAGCCCGCCACGACGGGCCGACCTCCGGTCCCCGGTCCCCGGTCCCCGGTCCCGGACAGCTGCGCTGCGCCCTAGCCCTCCTGCGTGACACGCAACACCTCCTCCACCGTGGTCACGCCGGCGACCGACTTGGCCAGGCCATCCTCGAACATGATGCGCATGCCCTCTTCCTGGGCCTGGGCCTGCAGCTTGAGTTCGTCGGCGTGCTGCATGATCAGGCGGCGCAGCGGCTCGCTCATGGTCAGGAACTCCATGATCGTGGTGCGCCCGAAGTAGCCGGTCGGGGTGATCGTCGAGGGCATCGGCCGGAACAGCTTCACCGGCCGCTCGCTGGTGTAGCGCTCCAGGCGGTACTCGGCGACCACCTCTGGCAGGGCGACGTAGGGCTCGGCGTGGGTCGGCTCCATGCGCCGCACCAGGCGCTGCGCCAGGATGCCGTTGATGGTCGAGCACAGCAGGTAGTCCTCGACGCCCATGTCGAGCAGGCGGGTGATGCCGCCGGCCGCCGAGTTGGTGTGCAGGGTCGACAGCACCAGGTGGCCGGTCAGCGCCGACTGGATGGCGATCTTCGCCGTCTCCAGGTCGCGCATCTCGCCGATCATGATGATGTCGGGGTCCTGGCGGACGATCGAGCGCAGCGCGTGCGCGAAGTCCAGGCCGATCTGCGGCTTGGCCTGGATCTGGTTGATGCCCTCGATCTGGTACTCGACCGGATCCTCGACCGTGATGATCTTCACGTCCGGCGTGTTGAGCTGGGACAGCGCGGTGTACAGCGTGGTGGTCTTGCCCGAGCCGGTCGGGCCGGTCACCAGCATGATGCCGTGCGGCAGCTCCAGCACCTTCAGGAAGCGCGGCAGGAACTCGTCGGTGAAGCCCAGCCGGTGGAAGTCGAAGACCACGCTCTCGCGGTCGAGGATGCGCATGACCACGCTCTCGCCGTGCGCGGTCGGCACGGTGGAGACGCGCAGGTCGAGCTCCTTGCCCTGCACGCGCAGCATGATGCGGCCGTCCTGCGGCAGGCGCCGTTCGGCGATGTTGAGCTTGGCCATGATCTTGATGCGCGAGATCACCGCCGCGGTGCTCGAGGCCGGTGGCGATTCCACCTCGTGCAGCACGCCGTCGACGCGGTAGCGCACTTTCAGGCGGTTCTCGAACGGCTCGATGTGGATGTCGCTGGCGCGACCCTCGACGGCACGCTGGATGACCAGGTTGACCAGCCGGATGACGGGGGCCTCGGAAGCGAGGTCGCGCAGGTGCTCGACGTCGTCCTCGCCGCGGCCGCCGTCCTCGGACAGGCTCTCGACGATGGTGCCCAGGGCCGAACGGCCCTGGCCGTAGTAACGCTCGATCAGGTCGTCGATCTCCGAGCGCAGGCCGACCGCGACCTCGACCCGGCGGCCGGTGGCCAGGGCGGTGGCCTGCACCGGGTAGTCCTCCTGCGGATCGGCGACCAGCAGGCGCACACTGGCCTCGGTCTCGGCGATCGGCACCACGTGGTACTGCTTTAGGAAGCGCATCGGAAGCTGGATGTTCTCGGGCGGCGACTCCGGCGCGTCCTTGGCGGCCAGCACGTCCAGGCCCATGACCGCTGCGATCGCCTCGGCGACGTCGCGCTCGGAGGCCAGGCCCAGCTTGGTCAGCAGGGCGACCAGGCTGCCGCCGGACTCCTCGTGCAGGCGCCGCGCGCGGCCCAGGTCGGCCTCCTTGAGGCGACCGCGTTCGACAAGGGCAGCGCAGATGCGCACCTCATTCTCGTCCAGCGTCGCCACCGGCGCTTGCGGTTCAGCCACGTCCATCGGGTTCATTCCTGGTTGCCTCCGGACCGGACGCGGCCGGGGCGGGTGGCGCTGGGACCGGCGTCGGGGCCGCAGGTTCCGCCGCGGCCGGCCGCGCCAGGTCTTCGACCAGGCGCCGGTTCATCAGCATCCACAGTACCACCGGCACCACCGCCGGCAGGATCAGGTAGCCGAGCTGGTAGGCCAGCGCGACCAGCTCGGGCTCCAGCCCGGCGCCGCGCAGGGCGTCGGCGCCCAGGAACTGCAGGGCGACCACCCAGGCGCCGGTGACCGCGCCGAACGCCTGCACCACGCAGACCGCCAGCCAGCCGGCCAGCATCTGCGCCAGCCGGCGCCGGGCGCCCAGCGGCGTCGCCATCACCAGGCCCCAGATCAACGCCAGGCCGTAACCGTACTTCATGGTGTTGACCACCGGCAGCGGCTCCTCGCCGGTGGCCTGCTTCTCGGCACGCATCGGCGCCGGCATCGCCTGCTCCGAAAAACGCAGCACCAGCAGGTGGTCGTCGCGCGCGGTGCGTCCTTCGGTCGGTGCGCCCGGCCCGGTCGGCAGGCTCGCGCCCGGATCGATCAGGTGCCGGGGAAATCCGCGCCAGACATCCTCGAACAGGGCCGGCTGGCCGCGCAGCACCGACTGCGCGGCCAGGCTGGACGGCAGCATGAACACGCTGGACCAGTACACCCAGATGAAGAACATCGCCGGCAGCCACAGCAACGCAGCCAGGAAGAAGCGCCGCATCGGCACCGCGCTCATGACGCGGTCCCGGCAGGGTGGCAGCGGCGACCAGGGCGGGCGACGGGACCGTTCATCCGCTCACCCCAGCGCCGCGCGGGCGTTGCGGAACATCCGCAGCCAGGGCGAGGCCTCGCCCCAGCCGGCCGGCGCCCAGCTCATCTGCGCGGTGCGGAACACGCGCTCCGGATGCGGCATGGCCACGGTCACCCGGCCGTCCTCGCTGGTCAGGCCGGTGATGCCGCCGGGCGAGCCGTTCGGGTTGGCCGGGTAGCGCGACGCCACCGCGCCGTCGCCATCGACGTAGCGCAGGCACACCCGCGCCTGGCCCGGGTCGGCCCCGGTGGCATCGAAATCGGCGCGGCCCTCGCCGTGCGCGACCACCACCGGGATGCGGCTGCCGGCCATGCCGGCCAGCAGGATCGACGGCGAGTCGACCACCTCGACCAGGCTCAGGCGCGCCTCGTACTGCTCGGAGCGGTTGCGCACGAACACCGGCCAGTGCCGGGTGCCCGGGATGATGTCGCGCAGCCGGGCCAGCATCTGGCAACCGTTGCACACGCCCAGGGCGAAGCTGTCGGGTCGGGCGAAGAAGGCGGCGAATCGGTCGCGCAGCGCCGGGTTCTCCAGGATCGAGGTGGCCCAGCCGCGGCCGGCGCCGAGCACGTCGCCGTAGGAGAAGCCGCCGCAGGCAGCCAGGCCGGCGAACCCGGCAAGATCATGGCGGCCGGCGGCGAGGTCGCTCATGTGCACGTCGACCGCCTCGAAGCCGGCGCGGTCGAAGGCGGCGGCCATCTCGACCTGGCCGTTGACGCCCTGCTCGCGCAGGATCGCCACGCGCGGCCGGGCGCCGGTGCCGATCATCGGCGCGGCGACGTCGACGGCCGGATCGAAGGTGAGCAGCGGCACCAGGCCGGGCGCCGCGACGTCCAGGCGCGCCGCCTGCTCCTCGTCGGCGCAGGCCGGGTCGTCGCGCAGCCGGGCCATGGCATGGCCGGTGCGGCTCCACGCCACCATCAGGTCCTGCCAGTCCCACTGCGCCAGCTCGATGTCGCCGGCAGCGACCTTCAGCACCGGCTCGGCGCGGACCGTGGCCAGCACGCTTGCGCAGGCGTCCAGGCCGGCGTCGCCGAGCAGCGCCTGGAAGGCGGCGCGGTCGGCCTGCGCCACCTGCACCAGCACACCGGGTTCCTCGGAGAACAGCGCGGCCAGCGCCGCCTCCGCTGGCTGCGCATCCAGCATGATGTCGAGTCCGCAGCGGCTGGCCAGCGCCATCTCGGCCAGGGCGGTCAGCACGCCGCCGTCGGAGACGTCGTGGTAGGCCAGCACCAGGCCGGCGCTGCGGGCGTCGCGCAGCAGGCCCGCGAGGGCACGCAACCGGGCCGGCTCGTCGAGATCCGGGGCCGTGCCGCCGCGCAGGCCGAACACCTGGCCCAGGATCGAACCGCCCAGGCGGGCGCGCCCGGCGCCCAGGTCGACGTGCCAGACCTCGCTGGCGGCGTCGCGCACCAGCACCGGCGTCCAGACCTGGCGGACGTCGTCGATGCGCGCGAAGGCGCTGGCGACCAGGGACACCGGCGCGACCGTGGCGCGCTCGCCGCCGTCGCCGTTGCGCCAGCGCACCTGCATGGACATCGAATCCTTGCCGACCGGGATCGACACGCCCAGCGCCGGGCACAGTTCCATGCCGACCGCGCGCACCGCGGCGTACAGGGCGGCGTCCTCGCCGGGCTGGCCGACCGCGGCCATCCAGTTCGCCGACAGCTTGACGTCCTCGAGGCGGGCCACCGGCGCGGCCAGCAGGTTGGTCAAGGCCTCCGCGACCGCCATCCGGGCGCTGGCGGCGGCATCGAGCAGGGCCAGCGGCGTGCGCTCGCCGATCGCCATCGCCTCGCCGGCGTGGCCGTCGAAGTCGGCCAGGGTCGCCGCGCAGTCGGCCAGCGGCACCTGCCAGGGACCGACCATCTGGTCGCGCGCGCACAGGCCGCCGACGCTGCGGTCGCCGATGGTGACCAGGAAGCCCTTGTCGCCGACGCTGGGATGGGAGAGCACGCGCGGCAGCGCCTGCGCCAGGTCGATGCCGGTCAGGTCGATCGCGGCGGCGTCGGCGGGCGCCGTGTCGGCCTGCCGGTGCATGCGCGGCGGCTTGCCGAACAGCACCGACATCGGCAGGTCGATGACCGCCTCGCCGTCGCCGGAGCGCAGCAGCAGGTGTTCCTGCGCGGTGGCCTGGCCGAGCACCGCGAACGGCGCGCGCTCGCGCGCGCACAGCGCCGCGAAGCCGGCCAGGTCGTCGGGCCGCACCGCCAGCACGTAGCGCTCCTGCGACTCGTTGCACCAGCGCTCCATCGGGCTCAGCGCCGGGTCGGCACAGGGGATGGCGTCCAGGGACAGCTCGCCGCCGACGCCGGCGTCGTGCAGCAGCTCCGGCACCGCGTTGCTCAGGCCGCCGGCGCCGACGTCGTGGAGGGCGACGATCGGGTTGGCGGCGCCGAGCGCCATGCAGGCGTCGATCACTTCCTGGCAACGGCGCTGCATCTCCGGGTTGTCGCGCTGCACCGACGCGAAGTCCAGCTCGGCGCTGTCGCCGGCCGCCTTCGAGGACGCGGCGCCGCCGCCCAGGCCGATCAGCATGGCCGGCCCGCCCAGCACGATCACCGGGTCGCCCGGCGCGACCCGGCGCTTGGCGACGTGGTCGGGACGCACTGCGCCCAGGCCGCCAGCGATCATGATCGGCTTGTCGTAGCCGCGCACGCGGCCGCTGCCCTCGTCCTGCTCGAAGCTGCGGAAATAGCCGGCCAGGCAGGGCCGGCCGAACTCGTTGTTGAAGGCGGCGGCGCCGATCGGGCCGTCGCGCATGATCTCGAAGGCCGTGGCATAGCCCGGCGGCAGCGGCCGCTCGCTCTCCCAGGGTTCCGGCTGGCCGGGAACGCGCAGGTGCGAGACCGAGAAGCCGACCAGGCCGGCCTTCGGCTTGCCGCCGCGGCCGACCGCGCCCTCGTCGCGGATCTCGCCGCCGGCGCCGGTGGCGGCGCCGGGGAATGGCGCGATCGCGGTCGGGTGGTTGTGGGTCTCGACCTTGATCGCATAGGGCGCCGCCTCGGCCTGGCGCACGAAGACGCCGGTGGCGGGGTCGGCACGCAGACGGGCAGCGGCATGACCCTCGATCACCGCGGCGTTGTCGCTGTAGGCCGACAAGGTGCCGTCCGGCGTCACCGCGTGGGTGTTGCGGATCATCGCGAACAGCGAGCGCGACTGATCGACGCCGTCCAGGGTCCAGGTGGCGTTGAACACCTTGTGCCGGCAGTGCTCGGAGTTGGCTTGCGCGAACATCATCAGTTCGGCATCGGTCGGGGCGCGGCCGAGCGCCGCGTAGCTGTCGCGCAGGTAGGCGATCTCGTCGTCGCTGAGCGCCAGGCCCAGGGACCGGTTGGCCTGCGCCAGCGCTTCCGCGTCGATCCGCACCAGCGGCCGTGGCGCGCCGGCAGCGAACAGGTCGACCGCGGTCGGCGCGCGCTGCAGCCAGGTCTCGGTCATGGCGTCGTGCAGCAGTCCGGCCAGGCGCGCCGCCTGCGCGTCGTCCGGCGCCGGGCCGTCCAGCACCAGGCTGCGGCCGCGCTCGATGCGGCGCACCGGCAGCGCGCAGCCGCGCAGGATCTCGGTGGCCTTGGAGGACCAGGGCGAGATCGTGCCCAGGCGCGGCACCACGTGCGCCTGCGCCGCGTCGGCAGGGTCGGCAGGGCGCCCCTCGACGATCGGCGCCAGGCGCGCGACCAGGGCCTCGACATCGACGCCGCCCTCGGGATCGACGTAGTAGCGCCAGTGCGCGGCCCGGACGCGCTGGCCCAGGCCGGCCCCGGCCAGGGCCTGATTCAGACGGTCGAGCCGGAACGGGGACAGCGCGGCGGCGCCGTGGAGGACGATCATGCGGCGGCGGGGGGGCATCGGGGGGCGCCTAGGATACCGGAGCGGCCTGCGGCCGGTGCCCGCCGCCGTCCCGGGGTCGGCCCGGTGACCGATGCCGGAAGCGCCCGCACCGGCAGGGCGCGGACCCGCCCTGCCCGCCTCAGCGCAACGGCTGCCCGCCGTCGCGCGGCACCAGCGTCAGCACGGCCAGGCCCTGGGTCATCACCCCGGGCGCACCTGGACCCTGGCGGTTGCCGGAAAGCAGCAGGCGCAGGCCGTCCGGCGACACCGCGGCGACCTCGGCGTCGCGCCAGCCGTCGAGCGTCAGCCCGGCCCCGGCGAGCAGCGCCCGCAGCGACACCATGCCGGTGTGCTGGGTCCACACGAAGCCATTCCAGCGCCAGTCGTCCTGACCGGCCAGTCCCTCGGCCCCTAAGGAAAAGCCGTACGGCACGCCGGCCCTGCCGGCCACGATGCTGCCGTCGAGGGAGGCGCCACTGATCCCGTAGGCGACGCGGGGATCCTCGTCCGGCAGCCGGCCGAGCAGGGCGCTGCGGCCGTCGTCCAGCCGGTACCAGGGCTCGGCGTTCAGGGCCGGTGGCGATGGCTGGGTCCACATCGTCGCATTGCCGAACACCACGGAACAGTCGCTGGCGCAGGCCGCCGGTTCCAGCAGCATCCAGGGCCAGGGCTGGCCGGCGAAGACCGGGGGACCCCACAGGGTCTCGGGCGACTGCATGGGACCGGTCCACAACAGCGCCCGCCGCGTCGTGGATGCGCCGGGCGGTCGTACCGGGTCGACAAGGCCGATCACCGGACCGTCGTCGATGCCGGCGAACACCGCCGTCACCCGTTGGGAGCTGTGCTCCTGCATGGGCAGCTCCAGGGCCCCCGTGTCGGCACGCCAGCGCCATGCCAGCTGCGTACCCGGCGACTCGGGCCGGGACTGGAGCAGCACGACTTCGCCATCGCTCGATATCCCTGTGACGCGCGCTTGCTCGCCCAGGCCCGGATCGATGGGCGCCCAGGCGTCGCCGGACCAGCGGACCGGTACCGTGGACTCGTCCGACGCTGCCCAGGTTGACACCAGCACCGCGCCTTGCGCCGCCACCCAGAGCCGCCCGGCATGCCGGATGGATCCCAGCGTCTGCCACTGGGAGGCTCCCGGCTGCAGCGTGACCGCCCGCTGCCCCGTCTCGCCCGGCCCGCTGGTCGTCGTCCAGATCGCGCCCGAATCGCCGAGGCTTGCGAGACTGCCCGACGCAACCGCCCCGGGCAATGCAGCCACGGCACTGTCCAGTTCATCCAGTTGGAGCGTGTAGAGCACCCCAAGGGTCGGGGCCTGCCACGGGCAGCCGACGCGGTGGTTGGCGGTGAGCCGCTGCAGCTCCAGCAGACCGTCGCCGAAGCCGGGCAGCTCGGAGGCATAGACCGCATAGCCGCTCTCACAATCGATTTCCAGGGCAACGGCACCCCAGGCGATTCGTTCCACCTGGTCAGGATCGAACGCCGCGCCGAACCGGCCGCCACGCGTGCCGTGCACCTGCGCGACGATCCGCCCCTCGCCGTCGAAGCGGCCCTCGCCGATCAGCCAGTACTGCCGGCCCGCCGTGTCGTAGGTGTACCAGGTGAGGATCGCCTGCTCGGGATTGATCCACTGCAGCGCGTAACCTTCGCCGCTGCGCGACGGATCGAACCAGGAACCGCTCAGCCCGGCATGCGCCGCCGACGGCCGGCCGGTCGTCCCGTGCGGCCGCTCGCAGGCGCTGCCCATCAGATGCGCCAGCCGGCGCAGCGGGATCGTCAACGTCTGCCCGTAGGCCTGGAACCCGAACGTCGCGCGCTCGCAGTCCTCGAAGCGCAGCCGGCCGTTGCCGACCACCTCGCGCACCACGTCGTCAGGATCGAACGCCGCACCGAAGCGGGCACCGCGGGTCGCGACCAGTTCCGGGAACGCCAGGTACTCGCCGTCGGCGTCGCTGCGCAGCTCGCCCACCGCCGTCAGCCAGCGCTGGTTGCCGGCCTCGTCGTAGGTGAACCAGTACAGCAGCGCGCTGTCGGCATCCAGCAACTCCAGCACCCAGCCCTCGCCGTCGCGCTCGGGCGCCGACCAGTGGCCGGCATGGCCGGGCTTGACCGGCATCGCCAGGGCGATCGCGGGTGCCAGCAGGAGCAGCAGGAGTGCGGCGAAGCCGTTGCGGCGCATCGTCGCGCGTTTTTTCGTCGACATGGCAATGCTCCAGCGTTGTCGCCTTTGCACCGTAGGTGCATCGCGCCGTGGGGTCAACCGCTGCTGCTCGCCTTGCACGGCCCGAGTATCCCCTTGCGTGCAGGAGGCACTGGCCAGATACGCATGACCAGGCCGCTCGCGAAACCGTGGAATACACACCGCAGGCAATCAGGTGCGCGGCATCCAACCCGTCTCGTTGCAGTCTTCCGGTCCTTGCCCGGACCTTGGCGAATACCCACGAGGCGCACGCCAGGAACTGCCCTTCACTCCATGCGAGGCACCAGAGTCAGCATGCCCCGGGCGAAACCAGACCCGTCGGTCCGCACGTACATCAACATGCGAAGCCCATTGGGCGACACTGACCGGACCTCGGCCCAGGCCCACTCGTCCACCGGCATGCCGGCATCCTGCAGGACCGTACTCAGGGCCGATATGCCTGTCAGCGGGGTCCAGACGAATCCGTCGGTCGTGGTGGTCGAGAATGCACTTGCCGAAGGTTGCGCGATCCGGCCCGCGACCAGGCTGCCGTCCTGTGCGCTGCCACGGATGGTGTACCGGGTCTCCACCCCCGCGTTGACCTGTCCCAGGAACGCGCTGCGACCCTCGACAAGCAGGTACCAAGGCTCAGCCCGGAAGCGGCTCGCGTCGTCGCCCGCCACCGCGGCGTCGCCGAAGACGATCCCGCAGTCAGCGGAGCACACGGAGGGTGCCACCAGGATCCAGCGAGGGGAGGCGGGGTCCTCCAGGTTCATCGGCGGGCCGGGCGGGCGCTGCGGCGGTTGCCGGGGATCCACCCAGATGACGGCCATCTGGTCGGCCGCACCGGAACCCGGCAATGCCGCGACCCGGCCGACCATCGGCCCAGAGGCATTGCCCAGCAAGGTCGGGGTGGGAGAGGTGTAGGGGCCGAAGGAAATGTCCTCGAACCCGGTGGTCGCCTGCCAACGCACGCGGCGCCAGGGGTCGTTCGGGGACTGCCGCGAGGGCGTCAGCAGGAATCCCCGCCCATCGGCGGAGACCGCGTTGATGAAGTCGAAGGGACCAAGCTCCGGTTCTGTCTGGGTCTGCCATTCCTGCCCATCCCAGCGCCCCCTCTGGTACGGCGCGAATCGTTCAGGAACATGGGTTGCCAGCACGATACCGCCCCCATCTGCCACGAAGAGCGAACGGACGTCCACGATCGTGCCCAACCGCCTCCACACCGAATCGCCAGGGGCGAGTCCGACCGCCCAGGCTCCCCCGAACACAGGCGCCCACCCTCCGCGCGCCCAAAGGGCGCCCGAATCATCCAGGTAGACGGGATCAGCCAAACCCACGTTCAGGTCCGGCTCGACCAGGCCGCTCGGCAGCTCGACGAACTCGACGTCATACAGATCGGTCAGCCGCGGCGCCTGCCAGGGGCAGCCCAGCCGGTGCAGGGCGGTCAGCCGCTGCAACTGCTGGCGGCCCTGGCCGAAGCCAGGCACCGTCGAGGCATAGTCGCCGGGGCCGCCGGCGCAGCCGATCGACAACACCACCTCGCCCCAGTCGACGCGCTCCACCTGGCCCGGGTCGAAGGCCGCGCCGAACCGGCCGCCACGCGTGCTGTGCACCTGCGCGACGATCCGACCCTCGCCGTCGAAGCGGCCCTCGCCGATCAGCCAGTACTGCCGGCCCGCCGTGTCGTAGGTGTACCAGGTGAGGATCGCCTGCTCGGGATTGATCCACTGCAGCGCATAACCCTCGCCGCTGCGCGACGGGTCGTACCAGGACCCGCTCAGCCCGGCGTGCGCCGCCGACGGTCGGCCGGTCGTCCCGTGCGGCCGCTCGCAGGCGCTGCCCATCAGATGCGCCAGCCGCTGCAACGGGATCGTCAGCACCTGGCCGTAGGCCTGGAACCCGAACACCGCGCGCTCGCAGTCCTCGAAGCGCAGCCGGCTGCTGCCAACCACCTCGCGCACCACATCGCCCGGGTCGAACGCCGCACCGAAGCGGGCACCGCGGGTCGCGACCAGCTCGGGAAAGGCCAGGTACTCGCCTGCGGCGTCGCTGCGCAGCTCACCCACCGCGGTCAGCCAGCGCTGGTTGCCGGCCTCGTCGTAGGTGAACCAGTACAGCAGCGCGCTGTCGGCATCCAGCAGCTCCAGCACCCAGCCCTCGCCGTCGCGCTCGGGCGCCGACCAGTGGCCGGCATGGCCGGGCTTGACCGGCGTCGCAAGGGCGATCGCGGGCGCCAGCAGGAGCAGCACGAGCACGGCGACAGCAGCGAAGCCGCTGCGGCGAATCCCAAGCAGTTCGTTCCTCGACATGGCGATGCTCCAGCGTTGTCGCCTTTGCACCGTAGATGCGCGGTGCCGCGGGGTCAACCCGGAGGAGACACAACGCAGGATCCGCGTCTCGCCCGCTCGCGCACCCAATGGCGCGCGATGCGCGGTGAACGGGAACCGGGGATCAGTCCACGCGCGGAACCAGGGTAAGTATCCCCAGCCGGGTCTCAAGCATGCTGGCCCGGAAGATGACCAGCATGCGAAGACCGTTAGGGGAGACGACCTGGACCCTGGCACTGATCCAGTCGTCGACTGGCACGCCACCTTCCTGAAGCACCGTACCCAGAGCCGACAGCCCGGTCAGGGATGTCCAGATAAATCCGTCCTCCGTGCCGTCGGCGAAGGCGCCGCCACCTGGCTGCGTGATCACCCCTGCCACCAGGCTGCCGTCGTGCGCGCCTCGAGCGATCGCATAGCGGGTCTGCTGGCCATGGTTGATCTGGCCCAGAAATCCGCTGCGTCCGTCGGCCAGCAGATACCAGGGCTCGGCCCGGAACCGGCTCGCATCGTCGCCAGCCAAGGCGTCGTCGCCGAAGATGATCCGGCAGTCGGCCGAGCAGGCAGAGGGGCGGACCAGGACCCAACGCAGACCGCCCGGGGCCGCCGGGTCCATCAGCGGTCCAGGGGGACGCAGTGGAGGCTGGGTGGGATCCGTCCAGACCACGGTCGCCTGGTCGCCCACCCCTCCGCCGGGAAGCACAGTGATCCGGCCTACCAGGGGGCCGGAATCGTCGCCCAGCAGGTGCACGGAATGCACGAGATAGGCTCCGGGGTTGATTTCCTGAATGCCTGTATCCGCCTGCCAGCGAGCCCGGGGACGAGTGCCCCCCGGCACGGGCGACGATAGGGAAAAAAGCAGTCCCCGACCATCGGCCGACATCACATCAATAACGTCCCCTATACCGAGTTGGGGTTCGACGATTGCCCGCCATTCCTGTCCATCCCATACGGCCGTGCGATAGCCTCCGAACTGGCTTACCCGGTAGCTCGCCATCAAACGGCCGCTGTCATGCCCACCCGCGAGCAGACTGTAGGCATCGGAGATGGTCCCCATCCTGTGCCATGCCGAGTCGCCAGGCGTATAGCTCAGCGCCCACAAGCCCATCAGGGGGGCAGCGCTCCCGAGACTCCACACTGCCCCGGCGTTGCTGATCTCGGTTCGACTCAAGAAAAAGCCTATCGATCGATCCGGGTCGGCCAGACGGGTCGGCAGCTCGACGAACTC
Source organism: Lysobacterales bacterium (assembly GCA_019634735.1). Lineage (NCBI taxonomy): Bacteria > Pseudomonadati > Pseudomonadota > Gammaproteobacteria > Lysobacterales > Lysobacterales bacterium. Next base: position 151,085 of record JAHCAT010000006.1, read on the forward strand.
GACGTCGTACAGGTCGGTCAGCCGCGGCGCCTGCCAGGGGCAGCCCAGCCGATGCAGGGCGGTCAGCCGCTGCAACTGCTGGCGGCCCTGGCTGAAGCCCGGCACCGTCGAGGCATAGTCGCCAGGACCGCCGGCGCAGCCGATCGACAGCACCACCTCGCCCCAGTCGACCCGCTCCACTTGGTCAGGATCGAACGCCGCGCCGAACCGGCCGCCACGCGTGCTGTGCACCTGCGCAACGATCCGACCCTGCGCATCGAAGCGGCCCTCGCCGATCAGCCAGTACTGCCGGCCCGCCGTGTCGTAGGTGTACCAGGTGAGGATCGCCTGCTCGGGATTGATCCACTGCAGCGCGTAACCCTCGCCGCTGCGCGCCGGGTCGTACCAGGATCCGCTCAGCCCGGCATGCGCCGCCGATGGCCGGCCGGTCATCCCGTGCGGCCGCTCGCAGGCGCTGCCCATCAGGTGCGCCAGCCGGCGCAGCGGGATCGTCAGCGTCTGGCCGTAGGCCTGGAACCCGAACGTCGCGCGCTCGCAGTCCTCGAAGCGCAGCCGGCCGCTGCCGACCACCTCGCGCACCACGTCGTCCGGATCGAACGCCGCACCGAAGCGGGCGCCGCGGGTCGCGACCAGTTCGGGAAAGGCCAGGTACTCGCCTTCGCCGTCGCTGCGCAGCTCGCCCACCGCCGTCAGCCAGCGCTGGTTGCCGGCCTCGTCGTAGGTGAACCAGTACAGCAGCGCGCTGTCGGCATCCAGCAGCTCCAGCACCCAGCCTTCGCCGTCGCGCGCCGGCGCCGACCAGTGGCCGGCATGGCCGGGCTTGACCGGCATCGCCAGGGCGATCGCGGGCGCCAGCAGGAGCAGCAGGACAGCGGCGAAGCCATTGCGGCGCATCGTGGCGCGTTCTTTCGTCGACATGGCGATGCTCCAGCATTTTCGCCTTCGCACCGTAGGTGCGCGGTGCCGCGGGGTCAATCGGCGGGCGTCCCCGTCACGGCACGCGCACCTGGTCTGCCCGGGCTCCCGATGGCGCATCGGCGGTGGCCGGGACCTGGGTCGGCCTTGCCACACGAGCAGGGCACTCGTCGGTCCTGCACCCGACCAGCAAGTCCCTTGGGTCGCCCCGCCCAGCGAACCCTGCGTCAGCGCGAAGGGACGCCTTCAGCGTGCGTTGGTTCGGGGAACCAGGGTGAGCAGGTATCGGCCCGCACCACCCACGACCATCATGCGAAGTCCGCTGGGTGACACCAAGTGGACCCGGGCGCTGCCCCAGTCGGCCACTGGCACACCAACCTCTTCCAGCACCGCACTCAGCGATGCCATGCCGGTGAGCTGCGTCCAGATGAAGCCGTCGTACCGGTCTGCGAACGGGCCGGCCGCCGCACTGGACTCCCAGCCGGACAGCAGGCTGCCATCCGCCGCGGCGCCCCGGAGAAAGTAACGGGACCGCGGCTGCTGGCTCGCCGGAACGGGCACGGCGCCCAGGAAGGCGCTGCGGCCATCGGCCAGCAGGTACCAGGGCTCCGCGCGGAGCCACGATGCGTCGTCGCCGGCCGCCGCCTCCCCGCCGAACACGATGCGACAATCGCTGGAGCAGGCGCCTGGGCGAACCAGAACCCAGCGCGGCGAAGCCGGGTTGCCGGGCTGCATCGGCGGGCCGGACGGCCGATGCGGCGGCTGGCCGGGTTCGTTCCAGATGATCGCCATGGACGAGGCGCCGCCCGCGCTTGCATCAGTGACGATGCCGACGGCGGGCCCGTCGCCGTCTCCCACCAGGAACGCGCGGGTGGCCGCATACGGGCCCCGCGGCAGCTCGACTGGGGCCGAGCCCCGGGTCCAGCGGTACTGCCCGACGGATTGGCCGGCCGCGAAACGCCTCAGCACAAGGTTCTGGCCATCGGCAGACATGGCCTCCGGCGCGTGACCTGGCCCGTGAACCGGATCGATGCCCTGCCAGGTCTCACCCGACCAGCGAACCGTCTCCACGCTAGAGCCGGAGATGGAGCCCCTGTACCCAACCAACTCGCCCCCCTGAGCCGCACCCCGGAACCAGTACATGTAGGCGGGCAGAGGCCCCAGCACCCGCCAGGCCGTGTCACCCGGCGAGAGGCTCACCACGGGCCTGAGCGGAGCTGCGAACGGACTCCCGATCTGACCTTCCGACCAGAGGGCGCCGGCGTCGTTCAGGTAACCAAGATTGCTCAAATCGGTAAGGATGGCTGTCTGGTTGGAGTGGCCTGGGTACTGCGCGTCGGCGATGTCGCGGGGCAGCTCCACCAGCTCGACCTCGTACAGGTCGGTCAGCCGCGGCGCCTGCCAGGGGCAGCCCAGCCGGTGCAGGGCGGTCAGCCGCTGCAATTGCTGGCGACCCTGGCCGAAGCCTGGCACCGTCGAGGCATAGTCGCCGGGGCCGCCGTCGCAGCCGATCGACAGCACCACCTCGCCCCAGTCGACCCGCTCCACCTGGCCCGGATCGAAGGCCGCGCCGAACCGGCCGCCACGCGTGCTGTGCACCTGCGCGACGATCCGACCCTGCGCATCGAAGCGGCCCTCGCCGATCAGCCAGTACTGCCGGCCCGCCGTGTCGTACGTGTACCAGGTCACGATCGCCTGCTCGGGATTGATCCACTGCAGCGCGTAACCCTCGCCGCTGCGCGACGGATCGAACCAGGATCCGCTCAGCCCGGCATGCGCCGCCGACGGCCGGCCGGTCGTCCCGTGCGGCCGCTCGCAGGCGCTGCCCATCAGGTGCGCCAGCCGGCGCAGCGGGATCGTCAGCGTCTGCCCGTAGGCCTGGAACCCGAACGTCGCGCGCTCGCAGTCCTCGAAGCGCAGCCGGCCGTTGCCTACCACCTCGCGCACCACGTCGTCAGGATCGAACGCCGCACCAAAGCGGGCGCCGCGGGTGGCGACCAGTTCCGGGAACGCCAGGTACTCGCCTTCGGCGTCGCTGCGCAGCTCGCCCACCGCCGTCAGCCAGCGCTGGTTGCCGGCCTCGTCGTAGGTGAACCAGTACAGCAGCGCGCTGTCGGCAGCCAGCATCTCCAGCACCCAGCCCTCGCCGTCGCGCTCCGGCGCCGACCAGTGGCCGGCATGGCCGGGCTTGACCGGTATCGCCAGGGCGATCGCGGGCGCCAGCAGGAACAGCAGGGCAGCGGCGAAGCGACCTGCCCGGGAGCGGACGCAGGCATTCATCGAGATGGCGTCATCGTGGCAAGCGTGGCTTTGTACGGTAGGCCACGCCCGCCGGCAGGTCAAACCAGCGACCTGGACGGGTCGGCGCGCCCGCCTCCCCGCCCCCGGAAAAGCCGCGGGCCCGCGCGTGGCGGGCCCGCTGGAACTGCCGCAGGGCGGTGCCGATCAGTCGGTGCCGGCCGCCGCCTGCTTGAGGCCGTCCAGCCGCATCAGCAACTGGTCGGCGGGCATGTAGCCGGGCAGCAGGGTGCCGTCCTCGGTGATCAGGGCCGGCGTGCCGGAGATGCCGATCTGCTGGCCCAGCGTGTAGTCCTCGCCGACCGGGTTGGGGCAGGTGCGCTGCTCGACCTCCTGGCCCGCCTTGGCGCGGGTCATGGCGTCGCGGCGGTCCGGCGCGCACCAGACGTTGACGGCCTTCTGGAAGGATTCGCTGCCGACGCCGGCACGCGGGAACCACAGGTACTCGATGGCGATGCCGCGAGCGTTGTACTCGGCCATCTCCTGGTGCAGACGCCGGCAGTAGCCGCAGTCGATGTCGGTGAACACGGTCAGCCGGTGCTTGACCTCGGACGGCGCGAACACGATGCGCTTGTCGGCGGGCACGGCAGCCAGGGCCTCGCGGCGGGCGCCGGCGCGCTTCTGCTCGGTCAGGTCGACCCGGTTGACGATGTCGAACACCGCGCCCTGGACCAGGTAGCGGCCGTCGGCGGTGACATAGACCACCTGGCCGCCGAGGGTGACCTCGTAGAAGCCGGGCAGGGTCGACTCGGCGATGGCGTCGATGCTGGCGCCAGGCACCAGGCCCTGGATGGCCTCGCGGACCACCTTGTCGTCGGCGCTGGCAGGAAGGGAGGCGGCCAGCAGCAGGCCAACGGCGGCAAGGAACTTGTTCATCGGGTCATCCGTCAGGGGCGGGGCGTGGGGCTCCGACCGCGCCGGGGGCGTCAGGTTCCCCACCGCGCACCGGCGGCGGGACGCTGGCGCGGCCAGCCTGGCGCGGAGCGGGGCGCAGGGTAGCACGGGGCGGAGGCAGGGCCCTCCGGGGCGCAAGCGCCGGTGCTGGAGCGCGCCGTGTCCCGTGACCGATGTCGCAGCGACACCGCGACCCGCCACCGAGGCGGTGTGCGACGTCAGGCCCCTTGCCGTCGCCCTGCCCTGCCCCTCGTTGCGTGGACGGCGCCTTCCGATCGCCTGACAGCGATGATGTGGGCGGCTCAGACCGCCGGCGCCGCGCGGATGAAACCATGGGCCGCAGGAGGGGCCACAGGTCAGCCGCGCGGATGATGGGCCGCGTGCAGGCGCTTCAGCCCCTCGCGGGCGACCAGGGTGTAGATCTGCGTGGTCGACAGGCTGGCATGGCCGAGCAGGAGCTGCAGCACGCGCAGGTCGGCGCCGTGGTTGAGCAGGTGGGTGGCGAAGGCATGGCGCAGGCCATGCGGCGACAGCGCGGTGTCGATGCCGGCGACCAGGGCATGGCGCTTGATGAACTGCCAGAACGCCTGGCGGGTCAGCGCACCGCCGCGGGCGTTGAGGAACAGCGCAGGTTCGCCCGGGTGCCGGGCCAGCAGCGGGCGGGCGCCGGTCAGGTAGCGCTGCAGCCAGTGCCCGGCCTCTTCCCCGACCGGCAGCAGGCGCTCCTTGTCGCCCTTGCCGACCACGCGCAGCACGCCCTGGCGCAAGTTGACCTGGTCCAGGCGCAGGCCGACCAGTTCGGAGACGCGCAGGCCGGTGGCGTACATCAATTCCAGCATGGCGCGGTCGCGCAGGCCCAGCGGGGTGTCGACATCGGGGGCGCGCAGCAGCGCCTCGACATCGGCCTCGCCGGGCGCCCGGGGCAGGCTGCGCCCCGGCTTCGGGGCCTCGATCAGCGCCGTGGGGTCGGCCTGGATACGGCCCTGGCGGAGCAGCCACTGGCTGAACCGGCGCAGGCAGGACAGCAGCCGCGCGTTGCTGCGCGGCTGGTAGCCCGCGACCAGGCGCTCGGCGAGATGGTCATACAGCAGGGCGCGATCGAGCTGGTCCAGGGCCAGGCCGCGGCCGGCCAGCCAGCGGCCGATGCCGGACAGGTCCTGCCGGTAGGCGGCCAGGGTGTTGCGGCTGGCGCCGGATTCCGACCAGTGGTGGTCGAGGAACGCATCGACCAGTGCCGCGGCCGCGGCCGGCAGCGGCGGCAGGCCGGCAAGCGCAGGGGCGGGGCGGGTTCGCGGCATGCTGGTATGGTCCGTTCCCCGCCCTGCCCTGCCAAGTCCCGCCATGTCCGCCGAGCCGCCCGCCGCCCCCTGGCGCCGCCTGATCGCCTTCGTCTACGACCTGATGGCGCTGATCGGGCTGTGGTTCTTCATCGCCCTGGTGGCGGTGGCGGTCAGTGGCGGACCGGTCGGCTCGGCGATCGAGGACGGCGCCGTGCGGGTGCGCGACTGGCCGGCGCAGATCGCGCTGTATGTCGCCCTGTGGCTGGCCACCGGGCTGTATTACACGCTGTCCTGGCGGTTCGGCGGGCAGACCCTGGGCATGCGCCCCTGGCGGCTGGTGGTGCGCAGCCGCGACGGCGGCCGGATCGGCTGGGGCCAGGCCTGGCTGCGCTACCTGGTCGGCTGCCTGGTGGCGCTGCCGGCCGGCGCCGGCCTGCTGTGGACCCTGATCGACCGCGACCGCCGCGCGCCGCACGATCTTGCCGCCGGCACCAGGATGGCGCTGCTGCCGTCCGGCTGAGTCGTCCCCGGGCAACTGAGCGGGGCGTCCTGGGCTGGCCGGGTCAGGGGCAACGGCAAAGCTGGAGATCAGAGCGATCTCATCGAGCAAAGCCGGCAGGGGTCCTCCAGGTGGCTAGGCGGGCTCTCCCAGCACCTGGGTGCCGCGATTCTTTCGTCGTCGGGGGTTGGGACCGGGACTGGGGACGTGGGCGGGGGTGGCCAGAGATCTGGCAACGGGGTTCCGGGCTTCGAGTTCCCGGGAGTGCAGCGGGATCCGGTCCCTCATGCCGCGGCAGGTGAGCGTGCTTGGGGGTGGTGTTCCGGTACGACCGTTTCCGGGGCGCGCGGGTGCCCGTGGGCGTGGCCACGTTTTAGGGCGCGCGCTGGCCGGGGCGGCCCTCTCCCCCGCCCCTCCCCCGCAGGCGGGGGAGGGGAGAAGTGCGGTGCCGTCGCACTGGCGGTACGCGCTTGGCAGGGGCGCTGGCTGTGGGGGTGGCGATACGAAAGGGACAAGCCTCGCCGCGGGGGGAAGGACAGTTCACGCTCCGTCCCTGCTCCCTGGCTCCCTGGCTCCCTGGCTCCCTGGCTCCCTGGCTCCCTGGTCCCTGGCCCTTGGTCCTTTGTCCCTGGCCCCTGGCCCCTGGCCCCTGGTCCCTGGTGCCTGGCCCCTGGCCCCTGGCCCCTGGCCCCGGCCCCTGGCCCCTGGCCCCTGGTCCCTGGTCCCTGGTCCCTGGTCCCTGGTCCCTGGTCCCTGGTCCCTGGTCCCTGGCTCCCTGGTCCCTGGTCCCTGGTCCCTGGTCCCCGGTCCCCGGTCCCCGCTCCCCGCTCCCCGGTCCCCGCTCCCCGCTCCCCGGTCCCCGCTCCCCGCTCCCCGCTCCCCCTCAGGGCCCCAGCTCGAACATGACCGGCGCCAGCCCGGCGGCCTGGTAGTCGCGCCAGCGCTGGCGGGCGGCGGTGCGGCCGCGGTCGTCCTGGGGCACGATCTCGATGATCCGTCCCGGCGCGGCGGTCAGCGGCGCCGGGCCGAGGTTCAGCCGCACGTCGGCCTCGGGCGCCGGCTGGCCGGGCGCCGCGATGAGGATCCAGGCTGCCGCGGCGTGCTCGTCGTCGGCCAGCGCGTGGGGCAGGAACAGGCCCGGATCGACCGCCCACAGGCGGTCGTCCAGCACGCGCGCCTGCGTGGCGTTGCCGGCCAGCACCAGCAGCGGTCGCCCGCCGCCGGTGGCCAGCCGCGCCAGCAGGGTAAGCGCCGGCGCCAGGGGATCGGCGTCGGGAAAGCCGGCGGCGCGATGGAACTCGACGGCGTCCGGCATGGCGTGCGGCTCAGCCGGCGGCCTGGCGTGCCAGGTATTCCACCAGCAGCGGCACCGGCCGGCCGGTGGCCAGGCCCTTGCGGCCCTCGTCCCAGGCGGTGCCTGCGATGTCGAGGTGCGCCCAGCGCTGGCCTTCGGTGAACCGCCACAGGAAGCAGGCGGCGGTGATCGCGCCGCCCCACTTGCCGCCCAGGTTGGCGACATCGGCGACCACCGAGTCGATCTGCTCCTGGTAGTCGCTCCACAGAGGCATGCGCCAGGCGCGGTCGTGCTCGGCTTCGCCGGCCTCGAGCAGCTCGCGGGCCAGCTCGTCGTCGGCGCTGAACAGCCCGTGCGGATGCTTGCCCAGGGCGACCACGCAGGCGCCGGTGAGGGTCGCGCAATCGACCAGCACCTTCGGCTCGAAGGTCTTCTGGGCCCAGGTCAGCGCGTCGCACAGGATCAGCCGGCCCTCGGCGTCGGTGTTGAGCACTTCGATGGTCTTGCCCGACATCGAGGTCAGCACGTCGCCGGGCCGGTAGGCGGCGCCGTCGGGCATGTTCTCGACCGCCGCCACCACGACGCTCAGGTTGACCGGCAGGCGCGCGCGCACCGCTGCTTCGAAGGCGCCCAGCACGGTGGCCGCGCCGCACATGTCGAACTTCATCTCCTCCATGCCCGGCCCGGGCTTGAGCGAGATGCCGCCGGTGTCGAAGGTGATGCCCTTGCCGACCAGCACATGCGGCTTGTCGCCCTCGGCGCCGCCGCGCCAGGACAGCGCGATCAGGCGCGGCCGGTTGGCGCTGCCGCGCGCAACCGCCAGCAGCGAGCCCATGCCGAGGGATTCCATCTCGGCTTCCTCGAGCACCGTGCAATCCACGCCCTCCAGGCTGGCGGCCAGCGCCTGGGCGTGCTTGGCCATGTACTCGGGCGTGCAGATGTTGGGCGGCAGGTTGCCCAGCTCGCGGGCCGCAGCAACGCCGGCGGCGGTGGCGCGGGCGCGCGCCAGCGCCGGCGCGTCGGCGTCGCCGCCGGGCAGGTCGAGGCGGCGCAGGGCCACCGGCCTGGGCTTGCGGGTGGCCGTGTACTGGTAGGACTCCGCCGCGGCGACCTGGACGGCGTGGCGGATGCGCCAGGCGCGGTCGCGACCGGGCACGTCGATTTCCGGCAGCGTCAGCAGGGCGTCGGCGGCTGGCGTCTCGCGCAGCGCGCGCACGGCGACCGCCACCGCCTTGCGGTAGGCGGCGGCATCGAACTTGCGGCGATCGCCCAGGCCGACCACCAGCACGCGCGGTGAATCCAGGCCATCCAGGCGGTGCAGCACGCCTACCTTGCCCGACTTGCCGCTGATATCCTCGGCGTCGACCAGGGCTTTCAGGCGGCCACCGCAGGCTTCATCGACGGCTGCCGCCGCCGAGGTCATCACGCGGTCCTCGAAGAGACCGACGACAAGGGCGCCCACTGCCGCCGAAGCGGGCCGGGCCTGGGTCAGAGCGAAATCGATCGACATGGCATTCCTGCAGCAAGGGAACCGGGGCGCCAGCGGCGCCGCGGTCCGTGAAGGTGGTCCGGGATGATCCTGGGCGGCGCGCGCGCGGGCGCCCCGGCAGCACGTGAGTTTAGCAGCCCGGTCCGGAGACCCTGATGCTGGGCCGCCTCGACCGCTACGTGATCACCGAGCTGCTGCAGGCCCTGCTGGCGGTGATGGCGGTGATGCTGATCGTCGTGCTGGGCGGCGTCATGGCCGACACGCTGAGCAAGATCGCGCGCGGCAAGGTTGCCGCGGCGCTGCTGGTCTCGCAGATCGGCCTGCGCTCGCTGGAGGCGCTGGTGCTGATCCTGCCGCTGGCGCTGTTCCTGGGCGTGCTGCTGGGCCTGGGTCGCCTGTACCGCGACGGCGAGATGGCGGTGCTAGCGGCCTCCGGCTACGGCCCGAGGCAATTGCTGGTGCCGATCGCCTGCGTCGCCCTGCCGGTCGCCGCGGTGCTGGCGGCGCTGTCGTTCTGGCTGGCCCCCGGCGCCGCGCGCGCCGGCAACCGGATGATCCAGGAGGCAAGCCGGTCGATGCTGGTCGCCGGCCTGGAACCCGGCCGCTTCGTGGAGATCCCCGGGCGCGACGCGGTGCTCTACATCGGCGAGATGAACGCCGCCGGCACCCGCTTCGGCCAGCTGTTCGTCTACAACGAGCGCGAGGACGGCATCGACATCATCAGCGCCGAGTCGGGCGAGTTCTTCCGCGACGCCGTCGAGGAGCGCTACCTGCAGCTCGAGGACGGCTTCCGCGTCGAGGGCACGCTGGAGAACGCGGCGTTCCGGACCATGCGCTTCGAGCGCAACAGCCTGCGCATCCCCGATGCGCCGGAAACCCAGCTCAAACACCCGACCGCCGAGATCGACACCCTGAGCCTGCTCGAGGACGAGTCGCCGGCGGCGCGGGCGGAGCTGCACTGGCGCCTCTCGGCGGTGCTGGCGCCGCTGCTGCTGGCCTGGCTGGCGCTGCCGATGTCGCGCTCGCCGCCGCGACGCACCCGCTACGGCAAGATCCTGCTGGCCCTGCTGGCCTATCTGGTGATGACCAACCTGCTCGGCCTCGGCCGCGCCTGGCTGCAGCAGGGCGTGCTGCCGCCCTATCTTGGCCTGTGGTGGATCTACGCCGGCGGCCTGCTGCTGGCCGGCTGGCTGTACCGTCGCGACAGCCGCCTGCCCGGCGGCGGAGCCGGCTGATGGCGCTGCTGCCGGTGCGCCAGGTCGACCGCCTGCTGGCCTCGACGGTGGCCGCCAGCACCCTGGTGGTGATGGCGGTGCTGATCGGCTTCGACCTGTTGCTGGCCCTGGTCGGCGAGTTCGAGGACCTCGGCGAGGGCGACTACACCCTGGTCAAGGCGCTTGTCTACGTCGCCTACACGGTGCCGCGCCGCATCCACGAGAACTTCGCCTACTGCGCGCTGATCGGCACCCTGGTCGGGCTGGGCGTGCTGGCCAGCCAGGGCGAGCTGACCGCGCTGCGCGCCGCCGGCCTCGCCAAGCGCCGGATCGCGCTGGCCGCGGTCGCCGTGGTCGCCGCCATGACCCTGGCGGTGACCGCGATCGGCGAGACGCTGGCGCCGCAGGGCGAGCGCTGGGCCCAGGCCCTGGCGCTGCAGGCCAAGAACCGCGACTACGCGCTGTCCGGCCTGGGCCTGTGGGCGCGCGACGCCGACACCGTGATCAACGCCAAGCGCGTGCTCAACGACCGGGGCCGCCTGGAATTGCGCGAGATCCGCCTGTTCGCCTTCGAGCCCGGCGGCCGCCTCGCCGAGGTGACCCGCGCGGGCCGTGCCGTCCACGAGCAGGGCCAGTGGCGCCTGGACGAAGTGCAGCGCTTCCGCTTCCACGGCGACCGCGTCGAGTCGCTGGCCGCGGAAAGCGACGGCTGGCAGTCCAGCCTGGACCCGGCCGTGCTCGGCCAGGGCGCCATCCGCGCCCGCTATCTGGACCTGGCCGCGCTGTGGGAAAGCTGGCAGTACCGCAAGGCCAACCGCCTGCATACCCAGGACATCGAGGCGGCGTTCTGGATGCGCCTGTTCTCGCCGCTGACCACCCTGGCCCTGGTGTTCGCGGTGACGCCGTTCGCGTTCGGCGCGCTGCGCTCGGGCGGCTTCGGCAAGCGCCTGTTCCTGGGCATCGTGATCGCGGTCAGCTTCCATTTCCTGCAGCGGGCGCTGATCAACCTGGCCGACGTCTACGGCTACAGCCTGCCGCTGGTCAACGCCCTGCCCCTGCTGCTGCTGGGGGCGGCCGGCTGGCTGTACTACCACCGCCACCCGTAACGGCCACCTGGCAGCCGGGGCGGTCGCGCCGGGCGGTGTCCGGTCCGGCCGCGCACGCTGGCCGCGGACAGCACTAACCTTGCCCTGCCGCTCGCCGGTGTGCGAGCCGGGTGCCTGCCGCGTGGTTCCCTGCCATCGAGGCAACCCGTGGTTGCCCCCGGCGAGTCCAGCCACGCGTATGAGCCGATCCGGGCGCTTCCTGCGCCTAGTCGGCGAAACCCTGCGGAGTCCTGCCATGAAGCCCGTCCATCGCCGCACCGCGCCGTTCCTGCTGCTGGCCCTCGCCCTGCCCTGCGCCGCCCTGGCCGGCGATCCGCTGCCACCGCCGACCCTGGCCGCGGGCGGCGGCCTGGATGCCGACGCCCTGCCGCATGACGAGATGCCGCCGTTCGTGCGCGCCAACATCGAGCGCGAGCTGGCGCAGAGCCAGGCGCTGCTGCGCGCGCTAGGGCGGCTGCCCGCGCCCTCGTCGACCAGCGCCCTGGATGCCCTGGTCTGGCCGCTGCGCGCCCGGCCCGGCTACCGCGATCCGGACTACCACGGCATCTCCAACTACGTGGACCTCAACCCGGCTTTCCCGAACCAGTTGCTGGACTGGAACTGCGGTTCCCGCACCTACGACATGGCCAACGGCTACAACCACGCCGGCATCGACTATTTCCTGTGGCCGTTCCCCTGGCGGATGATGGACCAGGCGGTCATCGAGATCGTCGCGGTGGCGCCCGGCGTCATCCTGCACAAGCACGACGGCCACCCCGACCGCAGCTGCGACGCCAACGCCGCCGCCAACTGGAATGCCGTCTACGTCCAGCATGCCGACGGCACCGTCGCCTGGTACGGCCACATGAAGAACGGCAGCACCACGACCAAGGCGGTCGGCCAGCCGGTGGTGGCCGGCGAATACCTGGGCCTGGTCGGCAGCTCCGGCCGCTCCTCCGGCCCGCACCTGCACCTGGAGCTGCGCGCCGACGCCGGCGCCAACCCGGCCATCATCGAGCCGCATGCCGGCGCCTGCCGGACCGGCCCGACCCTGTGGGCCGCCCAGCGGCCCTACCGCGACAGCGGCATCAACAAGCTCGCCACCCATTCGGCCGTGCCCAACCACAACGCCGGCTGCCCCAACCCCGGCCAGGAAACCCCGAACTTCAGCAACCACTTCCGGCCCGGCATCGACAACCTGTTCGTGGTGCCCTACTACCGCGACCAGGTGCAGGGCGTCGCCGCCACCTACCGCCTGCGTCGCCGCGGCAACGTCGCCAGCCAGTGGCAGCACGCCAGCCCGCAGACCTGGAACGCCTCCTGGTGGTCGTGGTCCTGGCAGCCGCTGCCGGCCGGCACCGCCCATGGCGTCTGGATCTTCGAGGCGCAGTACGGCGACCAGGTCGCCCGCCACGAGTTCACCGTCGGCACCGACATCCTGATGGCGACGACTTTCGGCGGCTGAAGCCGCGGTGGTTCGCGCGACGGTGCGGAGTCCCCCAGGGTGCCGCCGCGAGCGGCTGCTCAGGTGCGGAAGCGCTTGAGCTGCTCGCGGTAGCTGCGGCTGAGCTTGACCTCGTGGCCGCCGTCCAGGGTCAGGAAATACTCGCCGTTGATGTGCGGGCGCAGCTCGCGCACGCGGTCGACGTTGACGATGGTCGAGCGATGGATGCGGGCGAAGCGGTCCTCGTCGAGCTTGGCTTCCAGCTCGCGCAGGGTGCCGCGCAGGATGTGGGTGGCACCGCCGGCGTGGATGCACATGTAGTCGCCGGCGGCGTCGATCCAGTCGATGTCGGATTCCTCGACCAGCACGGTACGGCCGCCGTCGCGGATCGCCAGGCGCACCGGCCGGCGCGGATCGGGCAGGGCCGCGCCATCGGCCAGCGCCTGCTCCAGGGTCAGTTCCGGCTGGCCGGTCACCGTGCCGAGCAGATTCAGCAGATGGTCGCGCTGGCGGGCGGCGGCGCGCGCCTGGGCGGCCTCGCGGACCCGGAACAGCGCCTGCACCAGGCGGGTCTCCTCGACCGGCTTGAGCAGGTAGTCGACGGCGTTGGTCTCGAAGGCGCTGATCGCGTAGTGGTCGTAGGCAGTCACGAACACCACCATCGGCAGCGACGACAGCGGCAGCCGGCGCAGCACGCCGAAGCCGTCGGTGCCGGGCATCTGCACGTCCAGGAACACCAGGTCCGGCCGCTGCGCGGCGATCACCTTGACCGCCTCGTCGCCGTTGCTGCACTCGCCGACGATGTCGATGTCGGTCTCGCCGGCCAGGCGCAGGCGCAGGCCGCGCCGGGCCAGCGGCTCATCGTCGACGATCACGGTGCGCAAGGTGGACGGCGGCTTCGGCGACTCCATGGGCTCAGCTTGACAGTGCGGATTCGAAGGGCAGGACGATCCTGGCTTCGCAGCCACCGCCCGGACGGTTGCCCAGGGTGAACCGGCTGCGCTCGCCATAGAGTACCCGCAGGCGCTCGCTGATGTTGACCAGGCCGACGCCGCTGCCCTGCGGCAGCCCGCCGCCGCTGGGCAGGCCGTCGCAGCCGGGGCCGGTATCGGACACGGCGATCTCCAGGCGGCCGTCGACGACACGGGCCTCGATCTCGATCACGCCGCCCTCGATGCGCTGCGAGATGGCGTGCTTGATGGAATTCTCGGCCAGCGGCTGCAGCAGCAGGCTGGGCACCAGGGCGCGGTAGGCCTGCTCGTCGATGCTGGAGCGCAGGCCCAGGCGCTCGGCGAAGCGCACCTTCTCGATGCCCAGGTACAGGTTCAGCGCATCCAGTTCCTGCTTGAGGGTGACCCGCTGCATGGGGTCGGAGTCCAGCGAGTGGCGCAGGAAGGCGCTCAGGCTGGTGACCATGCGGTTGGCGGTGCCGGTGTCCTTCTCCAGCACCAGGGTGGAGATCGCGTTCAGGGTGTTGAACAGGAAGTGCGGGTTGAGCTGGTAGCGCAGCATCTTGAGCTGCGCCTGGTGGGCCATGGCGTTGGCCTTGAGCGCGCTCTCGGTCTGCGCGCGCATCTGCCGGTAGTACTTGATGCCCAGGTACAGGCCGGTCCAGCTCAGGCATACGTACAGCAGGGAGCCGATGTAACCGATGTAGCCCCAGGGCATCTTCATGGTGCATTCGCTGGGCGGGTGCAGCCACAGGCAGTAGGGCACCGCCATCTCGACGTAGAGCAGCGCCCAGACCGTCGCCACCGCCAGCACGCCGATCGCGACCACCACCGCGAAGCGCGGCGGCGCGATGCCCCAGAAGCGCTTGAGCAGGAGGCGCAGTCCCAGGGTCAGCACGAAGCCCATGCCCGCAGAGGCGAAGCTGACCACGAAATAGGCCCAGTGCTTGCCGTAGCTCAGCGCCGACAGGTAATGCAGGGCGCCGTAGCCGATCCAGCCCAGGCTGTGCAGCAGCCAGAAGGAGCGCCGGCTGCCGTCGAGCACGGTCGCGGTGCGAGGGTCTGCGACGTCCGGGGCGGCGTTCATGCCGGCATGATAGCCGTGGCCTATCGCTCCCCGGTTCGGCCCGGCGTGGTGCCGGGTCCGCTGGCCGCGGCGGCGCGCTCGAGCCCTTCCCGGCCACGCTCCCAGCGCCGGATCGCCCAGGCCACGGCGACCCAGCAGATCGCGGCACCGATGCCGACCAGGGCGAACCCCGGCGTCGCCAGGCCGACCGCCGCCAGCACCACGATGCCCCACTGCGTGGCCAGGTCGCCGCCTCGCCAGACCGCGGTGTCGATGAAGTTCTTGGCCTTGTAGCGGGCCTCGCGGTCGACCCGCGTATACAGGGTCTCGCGCGCGGGCGAGAGCATCCCGAACAGCAGCCCGCGCGAAACCAGCTGCGCTATGGCCACCGTCATCACCACTGGATTGCCGTAGATGACGGCGAAGCAGACGATGAGTGCCAGGCCCGGCGCCATCAGCAACCAGCCGGCACCGAACCGGGGCAGCAGGAACCGGGTCGCGCCCAGTTGCACGGTGATCGCCAGGAGGTTGATCCACAGGTCGAGGTTGGCGAAGAACACGAACCGGCCGAGCGAGTCCGGGTTGGCGCTCTGCAGGTGCAATTGCCGGTTGTAGAGGATGGTGCCGACCACCACCCCGAGCAGCATCAGGGCCGCCATGCGCCGCAGGATCGGCTGCTGGAACACCAGGGTCGCGCCGGCCAGCAGGCTGCCACCGATCGGCGTGTCGCGGTCGAGTCCCTGCAGCGCCCGCTCGCGGGCGCGGGCCCAGGGGATCAGCCGGGCGATGCAGACAAGGCACAGGCTGAGCAGCAGACCCGACAGCAGCAGCAGGCGCTCGACGCCGAGCAGCGGCGCCAGGGTCCGTGCCAGCAGCGGGCCGACGATCGCACCCAGGGTACCGCCGGTGGCGATGGTCGCGAACAGCCGGCGCGACTGTTCCGGGGCGTAGATGTCCGACATGAAGCTCCAGAACACCGAGACCACGAACAGGTTGAACACGGTGATCCAGATCGCCAGCACCGCCGCCGAGCCGCGGCCGAAGGCGGCGGCGTCGGCGCCGGCCAGCCCGGCGAGCGCGCCGTTGTAGCGGAACAGCAGCCAGAAGCCGGCCAGGCAGGCGATGAAGAACAGGTAGACGAAGGGCAGGAAGCGCCGTCGCGGCCAGCGCGACACCAGCCAGCCGTAGACGGGCGTGATCGCCAGCATGATCACGAACACCACGGTGTAGATCCACTGCATGCGGTCGGCGCCGAAGCGCACCACCATCTCGTCGCGCATCGGACGGATCAGGTAATAGGCGCACAGCAGGCAGAAGAAGTAGGCGAACGACCAGGCCAGCGCCGTCCATTCGCCCGGCCGCGCGCCGACCCAGACCGACCACCAGGGCTGGCGCGGCAGCGCCTCGCCGGGCAGGCCCTGGACGCCGGCGCTCATTCGACGGTGGGCGGGCCGGCCAGCCGGGTCCGCGCCTGGTGCAGCAGCGGCGGCAGCGGACAGTGCAGGGCCGCGCAGGCGGTGCGCAGCAATTCGGCCTCGGCGACGTCGACGCGGCCGTCGTGCATGACCGTACGGGTCATCGCCGCCACCAGCATCGACTTGGCGGCGGGCTTGAGCTGGTCGAGGGCGTCGAGCGCGGCATCCAGCCGTTGCGGCCAGTCGGACGGCACCGCGAAGCGCGGAGTCACCGCCTGGCCGAGCTCGGCGACGCCGGCGGCGAAGGCGCGCGCGGCGTCGGCGCCGCCGCCCCGGGCAAGCAGCGACAGCAGCAGCCCGGCCTCGGCCTCGACGTCCTTCAGCGAGCGCCGGCCGGACAGGCGGACGGCGGTCGGGTCGAGCGCCTCGCGGATGTGCTGACGCAGCAGGTGGCCCAGGCAGAACTCGAAGAGTGCGACCGCGCCGTCGGCGGCGATCAGCACGTCGACCAGCTCGCCGGCCTTGCGCATGTCCGCCGCCGGCAGCCGGCGCAGCGAGGCGAAGGCGATCTCGGCCAGCGGCAGGTGCTGCATCGGATGCAGGGCGGCGATGCGCTGCGCCTGGACCAGCGCCGCAGTGCCGGTCGCCAGGCCGAACTGCCGCTGGATGGCACCGAGCTGGCGCTCGCGGGTCGCGGCATCGGTGGCGATCAGCAGGCCGGCGATCACCGCCACCGACCGGTCGGGGTCGTGCGCGGCCTCCTCGAGGTCCGGTGGGATCGCCTCGTGCAGCAGGTGGGCGGTGTCGATGTCCTCGCTGCCGGGATTGGCGACCTGGCCGACCACCTCCCTGGGGTCCAGGGCGGCGGAAGCGCCGGTGGCCAGGCCGGCCAGCACCACCGGCATGGGCAGGGCGTCGCCCAGCACGCCGATCGGCGAGCCGACCCGGGCGCGCGAGCGCGCCGCCGCGGCGGCGTCCCGCTCGCGTTCGCCGGCGGCGGCGCGCAGGGCGGCGCGCTGGCGCGCCCAGTCCTTGAGATCGGCCAGCTTGAAGCGCGGCTCCAGGGCCTGGATGCGCTGTTCCAGCGGCGGATGGGTGGCGAACAGACGGGAATAGCCGACGCCGTCGCCGAACAGCAGATGGCTGACTTCCTCGCCGTCGGTGTCCGACAGCCGGGAACCGTGGCTGCTGGCGGCGATCGCCTTCAGCGCATCGGCGATGCCGCGGGTCTGGCGGGTGAACTGCACCGCAGAGGCGTCGGCCAGGTACTCGCGCTGCCGGGAGATCGCCGCCTTGATCATGCGTGCGCAGAACAGGCCGACCGAGCCGACCACGGCCAGCACCAGGCCGGCCATCACCACGCCGCCGGCGTTGCGGCCGCGCGCCCGCATCAGGATGCGGCCGATCATCGAAAGCACGGTGATCCCGGCCAGCCAGCCGACCAGGCGCAGGTTGAGCCGCATGTCGCCGTTCAGCACATGGCTGAATTCATGGGCGATCACGCCCTGCAGCTCGTCGCGGTCCAGGCTGTCCAGGGCGCCGCGGGTCACCGCGATGGCGGCGTCGGCGGTGCTGAAGCCGGCCGCGAAAGCATTGATGCCGGATTCCTTTTCCAGCACGAACACCTGAGGCACCGGCACGCCCGACGCGATCGCCACTTCCTCGACGACGTTGCGCAGGCGCTGGTGGGCGAGATCGCGGCTGGACGGCGGGATCTGGGTGCCGCCCAGCGACCGGGCGATCGCGGCGCCGCCCTCGCGCAACTGCGCGGCGCGCACCAGGCTGCCGACGAAGATCACGCCGAGCACCACCGCCGCGACCAGCAGCATCAGGCCGGCATGCTCCGCGGCGGTGGCCGTCCAGGCCTGCTGGCCGCGCTGGCGCTGCATCGACTGGCTGTGCAGAAGGGCCAGCAGGGCGGCCTGGATGACCAGGACGATGCCGACCACCGCCGCCACGAACAGCGCGACCAGGCGGCGCGAGTCGGTGCGCGCCTGCCGCTGGCGCTCGAAGAAGTCCACGACCGGACGCGCTCAGGCGGACCGGCGGCCGCCTCAGGGCGCGCCGAAGTCGACCCGGACCGCCTTGCGCACCTCGGCCGACTCGACCTCGAGCAGGCTGGCCGGGGTGAACGCGAACATGTTGGCGACCACGCTGCTCGGGAACATCTCGCGGCGGTTGTTGTAGTTCATCACGGCGTCGTTGTAGGCCTGCCGCGCGAACGCCACCTTGTTCTCGGTCGAGGTCAGCTCCTCGCTGAGCTGCATCATGGTCTGGTTGGCCTTCAGGTCCGGATAGGCCTCGGACAGCGCGAACAGCCGGCCGAGCGCGCCGGTGAGCTGGTTCTCGGCGCCGGACAGCGCCTGCATGGCGCCCGGGTCGCCGGGATTGGCCTTGGCGCGGTCGAGGCCGCCGACCGCCGAGTTGCGGGCCATGATCACCGCTTCCAGGGCGTCCTTCTCGTGCGCCATGTAGCGCTTGGCGACCTCGACCAGGTTCGGGATCAGGTCGTGGCGGCGGGTGAGCTGGACGTCGATCTGGGCGAACGCGTTCTTGTACGCGTTGCGCGCCATCACCAGGCCGTTGTAGATGCCGACGGCCCACAGGACCAGACCGACCAGGAGGATCAGGATCAACCAGGACATGGACGTACTCCGTTGACGAAGCCCGGACGGCTTTTGGCTATGATGGGGCGCATGTTCGCGCCGGCCGAAGAATAGCATGCGCCTGACCGCCCTCCTCGCAGCCCTGGCCGCCCTGCTCGCGGCCTCCCCGGCCCGGTCGGCGGGCGACGCCACGGCCGACCGCGTCGCCCTGCTGGCCAGCGACCTGGCCCGCTCCGCCGACGCCCTGGCCACCCTGCCCCAGGTCGCCGGCATCGGCATGGTCGTCGTCCACGGCGGTCGCACCGTGCTGGCCCACGGCTCAGGCATCCGCGACGTCGGCACCCGCGCGGCCGTCGACGGCGACACCGTGTTCCGGGTCGCCTCCCTGTCCAAGGGCTTCGCCGCCGCGGTCGCCGGCCTGCTGGTCCGCGAGGGCGCGCTGCGCTGGGACATGCTGGTGCAGCCGTGGCTGCCCGGCTTCCAGCTCGCCAACCCCGACGACAGCCAGCGCGTGACGCTGCGCGACATCCTCAGCCACCGGGTCGGGCTGCCCTACAACACGCTGGACCGCCGCCTCGAGGCCAACGAACCGTACCCGCTGCTGGTGCAGGCGCTGCAGGACATCCCGCTGCGCTGTCCGGTCGGCGACTGCTACGGCTACCAGAACATCGCCTTCAGCCTGGTCGGCGACATGGTGTTCGCCACCACCGGCGAGTTCTATTCGTTCCAGGTCGAGAAGCGGCTGTTCGCGCCGCTCGGCATGGACACCGCCACCTACGGCCGCGAGGGCCTGGAAAGCTCGCGCAACTGGGCGCGCCCGCACGTCCGCCGCCAGGACCGGCTGCAGGCGGTGGACCCCAAGGAGACCTACTACCGGGTGGCGCCGGCGGCCGGCGTCAACGCCAGCGCCCGCGACCTCGGCCAGTGGCTGATCGCCCAGATGGGCGGTTTCCCCGAGGACCTGCCGCCCGAGCTGCTGGACGAACTGCACGCGCCGATCGTCGAGACGCCCGGCGAGATCCGCGGCACCGGCTGGCGGCGCCAGCGCCTCAACGCCGCCGCCTACGGCCTGGGTTGGCGGGTCATGGACTACGCTGGCGAACGCCTGGTGTTCCACGCCGGTGCGGTGCAGGGCTATCGGGCGATGCTGGGCTTCCTGCCCGACCACGGCTTCGGCTTCGCGGTGGTCTGGAACAGCGAGGCCGGCCAGCCCGCCGGGCTGATGCCGGTGGCCCTGGACCGTTTCCTGGGCCTGCCGGAAGTCGACTGGCTGGAGCTCAACCGCCTCAACGTGCGACTGCCGCCCACCGCCGGCAGCACCGAATCCGGCTCCGACTGAGCAGACACAGCGGGAACCGTTCATCTGCCTGCCCCGGTCCGTCTCCGCGCGCGGAACCGCCGCATGCCCGCGGCACAGCTCCAGCCGCCCCGCGCCGGCTCGCCTTCCGGGCGCTCGCCTCCGGCATGACGGAGGCATCGCAGTGCGGCGATCCAGGCAGGCGGCGACCAGGCGCCTGCGCGGCAGGACGATGAACTCCCACACCTGGTCCTGCCGGGTGCTTCCCGAGGCCGCTACTGCGGCCGCCGGTCTCCGCGCCATGAGGCAGCCTGCGCCCGCAAGTCGATTCGAGGCGGCCAACCGCGCGTCGATCCGCTGCCCGCATCAGGAGGCGAGCTCGGCAGCCGCACCACGCGTTCTCATGGGACGAACGGCCCAGCAACGCGGGTACTGCAACGACGCCGGTACACACGCGACTGGCGCACGCCGGGAAGGCGGTCGAACGGCGGCCTGCCGGCTGCGACCAGGGATGTCAGACCGGACCAGGGCCGGGCCGGCCAGCATGCAACCCGACCAGGACGGTCGTGTTGCGCCGGGCAGTCAGGGTGTCGGCGATACCGCTGCAGGCGAAAACGCCCACCCGCCGCCAGCCGCATCCAGGCAGGACCTGATTGGCATCGTGTCTCAGGCCCCTGCCAGTCGGCGTTTCGCCGGTGCGACGGCACCGCACTTCTCCCCTCCCCCGCCTGCGGGGGAGGGGCGGGGGAGAGGGCCGCCCCAGCCAGCGCACGCAGCTGGGCCGGCAACCATGCAGATCATGGCAAGTCCCGACCCTCTCCCCCGGCCCCTCTCCCACTGGGAGAGGGGAGCACAGCGCGCTCTGCTCACCGAACACCGGGTCCTGGCCCTTGGTCCGACCCTGAGCTGGGCCACAACATCAATCAGGCGGACAGGAGGCGGGAGCGGGCGCGTCGGGCGCCCGCCGGACCGACCGACTCAATCGAGCCGGAAGTCGAAGCGCTGGCGCATGCGGGAGGCGACTGGTTCGCCGTTCTCCAGGCGCGGCTCGAACCGCCATTCCTGGATCGCCCGCTGCGCGGCCTGGTTGAAGACGCGGGCGGGGCGGGCGTCGACCACACGCACGTCGCTGACCGTGCCGTCCCTGCCGATGGTGAATTCGACCTCGACCCATCCGTTCTGACGGCTGCGCGCGGCTTCGCGCGGATAGACCGGATCGACCCGGCTGAGCAACCGCGCCTCGCGCACCGCAGGGGCCGCCGGACGTTGCGTCGGGGCAGCGGAGGTGGTCGTCGTGGTGGCCGGCGGCGGACTGGGCGGTGGCGTCGAAGCCGCCGGCTCGGGCGCCGGGGTTGGCGGGGCGGTCGGCGAGATCATGCTGGCAAGGTCGGAGACCACCTCGCCCACCGGTGCGGCGGGCTCCGGTGCGGGCGGCGGCGCGACGCCGGCGGCGGCGGCCTGGGCCTGCCGCTGCTGCTCCGCCAGTTCTGCCGCTGCAATCGCGGCACGGGCGCGCTCGATACGCTGGCGCAGGTTGACCACGGTGAACGAGTCGGGATTGGTGCGCCCCAGCATGCCGGCCAGGCGCTCGGCCTCGTCCAGATCACCGGCGCCCACCGCCTGGTCGGCACTGCTGACGGCGATGCCGTAGAGATCGTTCAGGGCTTCGCGGGCGGAAACATTGCCGGATTGCTGCTCGAGCACCGCAAGGTAGTTCTCGTAGGCGTTGTTGCCGGCCGGCGCCACCAGCCGGCTCTCGGCCATCGCGGCGCGCGCCTGGGCGAGCAGGGCATCGACGGTGCCGGCGGCTTCCGAACCCGTGCCGGTGCCGCGATTCTCGGCCAGGCTGGTCAGTTCGGTGCGACCGGTGACGATGTAGCGAAGGGCAAGAGCGACGGCGAGGACGGCGACGATGGCGATCAGCGCGATCAGCATTCCGCGCTGGACGCGATCGACGACGTCACGTTGTGGCTGGGCCATGGCGGGTTTCTCCCTGGTCTGCCCAGCCTTTTACCTGCTCCCCCCGGGAACGGCAAGAAAACAACTGTGACGGAGGCGGCTACGCGCGCGGCCGGGACCCCGCCGCGCCGTCGACGACCCCGCGGATGGGGCGTTCGCCGGACGATGCCCCCTCGCGGCCATCACCTGGCCGCCAGATTTCAGGGGCAGACCTCTTGTCCACCCATCGGCGGCTTCCGGACGCCGCCGATCCCGCGGGTGGCGCTCTCCGGCCGCAGCAGAGCGCAGAACCCGTCCAGCTCGGTCCCGAGTCCCGAGTACCGAGTCCCGAGTCCCGCGCCTTAGCGCTCCACCACCGGCCACTCGATGCGGGTGACCAGCGCGTCCTCGGGCGTGTCGCCAGGATCGCTCACATAGATCTGCCGGATCGGCGCGCCGCGCTCCAGGCCCAGCGAGCGCGCATGGGCGTCGAGCCGGGCGACGGCATCGGCAAGCCCGGCGTAGGGCCCGATGTGTTCCCCGACCAGGGCGGGCCCGGCCGGCAACTGCAGCAATTCGATGTCGCTGCCGTCGGGACGCCAGCCGGCGCCGGCCCGCACCGGGAGCGCCGCCTGGAACCGCCATACCGCCGGATCCGGCGTGGCGGTGAGGGTGAGCGGCTGGCCGGCGATGTCCAGCGACTGCGCGGCGGCGTGCTCGAGCAGCTGGCCATACAGGGCGCCCAGGCTCGCCGAGATCTGCGCCAGGTCATCGGCCGGCGCGCTTCCGGCGAGGGCGATGACCTCCAGTGCCCGCATCTGTTCGGGTCGCACCGACAGGTCGGAGACATCCACCAGCGGCGCCGACTCCAGCACGGTCTTCAGCGCTGCCAGGCCCCTTTCGTAGTCATCGCCGACCGCGCGGCCGATGAACCCGAAGCCGAGCCAGCGCATCAGCGGACCGCGCAGCGTGCTGCGGAAACGCCAGGTGACCGTGCTGCCGGCCTCGCCGCGGGGCACGATCAGGAAGCGCGCCTGCGCCGGCTCGTCGAAGCCCTCGAAGGCCACCGCGGTGACCACCAGGCCCGGCGCTTCGCTCTGCGTGATGCTGAGGCTGCCGGTTCCGACCTCGGCGTTTCCGCGCCAGTGCAGGCGCGCGCCGACGCCGGCCGCCGGTCCCTCGTAACGGTAGCTGGCGTCCGGATCGCGCGCCGCCCAGGGCGACCATTCATTGAAGCGCGACAGATCGTCCACCAGGGCATGAACCTGCCCCGGCGGGCGATCGACATCGATGCTGCGCTCGACCTCGACATGGCCCGGCAGCAGAAAGCCACCCACCACGAATACCAGTGCCAGGACCAGCAGCACGGCCAGCAACCACTTCAGGATTTTCATGTCCGACCTCCCCGTAGGAGCGGAAGTCTAGCCCGGATGATCCAAGGAACCGCTACTGCGGACGCCGCTCCGGGCGCGGTGGCGCGGCATCGACGGACTCGCTGCGCGTCCCCGGGAGCGCCCGGCTCGCCGGCAATCCCGGTACCCATCGGTCGCGGCCACGACCAGACACGCGCCACTCCCGGGAGGACGGCGGCGACGCACCAAGACGCGGCGCGACGGACGATGCAGCAGGAGGATGCGGGGGAACTTGCTTGAATGCCCTCCCCGCGCTGGGCTGTCGCGGGGAGGGTGGCAATGGTCACGGGCCGGCGTTGCGCCGGCTCGCCTTTACTGCAGGTTGGTGCTCGGCGGCTGGGCGATCGGCTGCGGGACCGGGGTCACCGCCGCCTTGCGCGGGGCAGGCTTCTTCTTGGCGGCCGGCTTCTTGGCCGCGGCCTTCTTGGGAGCCGCCTTCTTGGCAGCCTTCTTCGGCGCAGCCTTCTTGGCTGCCGGCTTCTTGGCCGCGACCTTCTTGGCCGCCTTCTTCGGTGCAGCCTTCTTGGCTGCCGGCTTCTTCGCTGCCTTCTTCACTGCCTTCTTGGCGGCCTTCTTGGCTGCCGGCTTCTTGGCAGCCTTCTTCGCTGCCTTCTTCGCTGCCGGCTTCTTGGCAACCTTCTTCGCTGCCTTCTTCGCTGCCGGCTTCTTGGCTACCTTCTTGGCGGCCTTCTTCGGGGCGGCCTTCTTGGCAGCCTTCTTGGCCGCCGGCTTCTTGGCGGCAACCTTCTTCGCGGCGACCTTCTTGGCGGCCGGCTTCTTGGCGGCCTTCTTGGCCGCAGGTTTCTTCGCGGTGGTCTTCTTGGCAGTAGCCATGATTGGTCTTAGCTCCTCGTTAGTGGTTGTGTGTGTTGCCCAGTGAAACTCAAACGCAATACGCACCGACCGGCCGGGACTGGCTTCAGTCCCGGGCGACCTGTGCGGTCGAAAAAAAGAGGGAAGGGTGGCGGCTCGCGGCCTGGTCGCCGCGTCGGGGGTTCAGGTTGTCAGATCGCTGGAACCGATTCAGCACTTTGTCGATGCTCTTAAGAGCGACGCCGCCGGGGTGCAACCGTGGTTTGCGCAGAAACTAATCACTTGCCCGCACGGTGTCAATCGTCTAGACGCAAAAAAGGTCGCGGGTTTCTCACCGCCGTCGGCGTCGGCATCGTCGTCGCCGATGTCGGCGTATCCGATCTGCGTCCGATACGCGTTCCGGAGACGCGCCGAGGTGGGACTCAGTCGTCCTCGCCCTCGATCAGGTCGGCGTAGGCGTCCGGGTCGAGCAGATCTTCGAGTTCGGCGGGATCGGACGGCCGGACGACCAGGATCCAGCCTTCGCCGTAGGCGTCCTCATTGATGGTCTCGGGCTTGTCGGACAGCGCGGCGTTGACCGCCACGACCTCGCCGGACACCGGGCTGTAGACGTCCGAAGCGGCCTTCACCGACTCGACCACCGCGCAGCCGTTGCCGGCGTCGACGGTGTCGCCGACGCGCGGCAGTTCGACGTAGACCAGGTCGCCGAGCAGGCCCTGTGCGTGGTCCGAGATGCCGATGGTGACCAGGCCCTCGTCGTCGAGACGGGCCCACTCGTGGCTCTTGAGGAACTTCAGGTCGCCAGGAATCTCGGACATGGTTGCAGCCTCCCCCGTTGGTGCGATGGATTCTAGTGAAGCGGCGCCGCCGACGCCACGGACCTGCGCCGCCGGATCAGACGCCGGGACGGGCGACGCCGTCGCGCACGAACGGCGGCTGCACGATGCGCACCGGCAACTCGCGGCCGCGGATGTCCACCGTCGCCGGCCCGGGTTCGCCGGCCGGGATCCTGGCGAGGGCGATCGACTTGCCGACGGTCGGCGAGAAGCTGCCGGAGGTCACCTCGCCTTCGCCGCCCGCGCAGGTCACCCGCTGGCCGTGGCGCAGCACCCCGCGCTCGTCCAGCACCAGGCCGACCAGTTGCCTGGGCACCCCGGCAGCGACCTGGGCGGCCAGCGCGTCGCGGCCGATGAAGTCGCGCCCGCCGGCCATCGACACCGTCCACGCCAGGCCCGATTCCAGCGGCGACGTGGTGCGGTCCATGTCCTGGCCGTAGAGGTTCATGCCGGCCTCGAGGCGCAGGGTGTCCCGCGCGCCCAGCCCGCAGGGCACCACCCCGGCGTCGAGCAGATCCTGCCAGAACGCTTCGGCACGGCCGGCCGGCAGCACCACCTCGAAGCCGTCCTCCCCGGTGTAGCCGGTGCGGGCGATGAACAGCTCCTCCTGCTCCAGGAAGGCGAAGCGCGCCAGGGCGTCAGCCGAGGTCGCGACGTCGCCCCCCAGCACGGCGGCGACACGCGCCCGGGCGTTGGGTCCCTGGACGGCGACCATGGCCAGCTCGGGACGCTCGCGCACGCTCACCCCGAATCCGCCGGCGTGGCCTTGCAGCCACTCCAGGTCGGCCTCGCGGGTGGCGGCGTTGACCACCAGGCGGTAATCGTGCCCGGCACGGCGGTACACGATCAGGTCGTCGATGACGCCGCCGGACGGCTCCAGCATGCAGGTGTAGAGGGCCCGGCCGGGACCCTTCAGGCGATCGACGTCGTTCGCCATCAGCCGACGCAGGAAGTCGCGGCAGCCCTCGCCCTGCAGGTCGACCACGGTCATGTGCGAGACATCGAACATGCCGCAGTCGCGCCGCACCGCATGGTGCTCGTCGATCTGGGAGCCGTAGTTGATCGGCATGTCCCAGCCGCCGAAGTCGACCATGCGGGCGCCGAGCCTGCGATGCGCTTCATTGAGGGGGGTGGCCTTGGCCATGGGATCTCCTTGCTCGACGGCATCGGACTGCGATGGCGCGCAACTATATATGCGTCGCGGCCGGGCCCGCGTGCGGCCCGGCGCCCGGTCGACCGCTCAGTCCGCGCTCGTGGCGCCGGGCCGGCCGGGTACCGATGGCCCGTTCTGCAACCGGACCAGCCACCAGATCGGCAACAGGCCGGCCAGCACCAGGCCCAGTGCCGGGCGCGCCGCCTCCCGCCAGAGTCCTTCGGAAGTCAGCGCATAGATCCGGATCGCCAGCGTGTCCCAGCCGAACGGCCGCAACATGAGGGTCGCCGGCAGTTCCTTCATCACCTCGATGGCGACCAGCAGCAGGGCGGCGAGCACGCTCGGCCTCAGCATCGGCAGCGTCAGCAGCAGGCGCCGCCAGGCACCCGCGCCCAGACTGCGCGCCGCCTCCGGCAGGGATGGCCGCAACAGGGCCAGCCCCGCGGCAAGCGGTTCGGCCGACGCCCTCAGGAAACGGGCCTGCAAGGCCAGCAGCAGGGCGCCCAGCGTGCCCGTCAGCAGCACCCCGTCGGCACCCGCCGCCGCGAGTCCGCGCTCGACCGACAGCAGGCCCAGCAGCAGGCCGGCGGCCAGAACCGTGCCGGGCACGCCGTAGCCGAGCGTCGACAGCGCGAGCACGCCACCCAGCGCGGGCCGGGATGCCGCCCGCCTGCGCAGCAGCGCCTGGACCAGGCCGGCACCCACCAGCAGGACCGCGGCCAGTGCACCCAGGCGGACGGTATTGCCCAGGGCACGCAGCTCCGTTGCGCTCCAGGACAGCTCCGGCAGGGACCAGGCCAGCAACTGCACCAGCGGCAACACGAACGCCAGCAACAGGAGCATCGCCTGCGCCAGGATCGCGATGCTCGCCGCCGGTCCTCGCAGGCGCTGCCGGGTCGCAGGACGCAGGCGCGCGTCGTATTGCCGCTGCCGTGCCCGTGCGCGCCACTCGGCAAGCAGCAGCACGGCGGCCAGCAGCAGGCCGAGCGACGCCAACTGCGCGGCGGCCGGCAGCGAGTACAGCCCGAACCAGGTCTTGTAGACCGCCGTGGTCAGCGTCTCGACGCCAAGCAGGCTGACGGCGCCGAACTCGGCCAGGGTCTCCAGCAGGGCAAGGCCGAGTCCGGCCATCAGGGCCGGACGCAGCAGCGGCAGGCGGATCCGCCAGAAGGTGCGCCAGCGACCCAGGCCCAGCGAACGCGCCGCTTCGGCGGGCGCCTCGCCCTGGCGCAGCAGGGCGGACCGCACCGTCAGATAGACGTAGGGGTAGAGACACAGCACCAGCAGCGCAGCCGCCCACGGCCAGCCGTTGGGGCTGAACAGCGCGGCGCGGCTGCCGGTCGCCGCCCGCCAGGCCGACTGCACCGGCCCCGCGTAGTCGAGCAGGCCGATCGCGACGAAGGCCACGACATAGGTCGGCAGCGCCAATGGCAGCAGCAGCGCCCACTCGAACAGGCGACGGCCCGGATAGTCGTGGCGTGCGTTGAGCCAGGCGCAGGCGGTACCGAGCACCGCGCAGCCGATGCCGACCGCCAGCAGCAGGGCCCCGGTATTGGCCAGGGCGCCCGGCAGGACATGGGCACGCAGGTGCGCCCAGGTTTCCGGCGCCGGCGTGGCCCAGGCCAGGGCCAGTCCGGACAGGGCGAGCAGCAGGGGCGTGGCGAGCAACAGTGCGGCAAGCCAGGGCAGGCCCCGGCGCGCCGCGGCCGACCAGGACACGCGGCGGCCTGCACGGGTCGTCCCGGCGTCGGTCGTCGAATTCATCGCCGCATGCTACCCGCCGCCGGTCGCGGGCTGGGCGCGGCCCTCCTTGCCGCCTCCGACCGCGGCAACCGGCTTCAGCGGTAGCCGGCCCGGTCCATCAGTCGCACCGCCTGGGCCTGGCGGCGGCCGGCCTGGGCGATGTTGCGGTCGTCGGCTCGGAAGCCGCCCCAGGCGGCGACGTCGGCGTTCGGCTCGATGCCGGGCCGCACCGCGAATTCGAAGTCGATGTCGGCGAACTGTCGCTGGGCGGATTCCGACAGCAGCCATTCGATGAAGCGACGCGCCAGCTCGGGCTGGCGGCCGTGCCGGACCAGACCGGCGCCGGTGACGTTGACGTGGACGCCGGACTCGCCCTGGCCCTGGTTGGGCCAGAACACCGCAACCGGCAGATCCGCCCGGTCCCTGGCGAGTCGACCGTAATAGTAGGTATTGACGATGCCGACGTCGCACTGGCCGGCGGCGATGGCGCTTACCACCAGGGTGTCGTCGGCGAACGGTGGCGCGGCGAGGTTGGCCACCCAGCCGCGAACGATCCGCTCGGCGGCTTCCTCGCCGTGGCGGTCGATCAGCATCGCCACCAGCGACTGGTTGTAGACCTTGCGCGACGAGCGCAGGCACAGCCGACCCTTCCACTTCGGGTCGGCCAGGTCCTCGTAGGTGGACAACTCGCCGGCAGGCAGCCGTTCGGTGGAGCGGACGATCACGCGGGCGCGTTCGGTGATCGCGTACCAGTGGCCGTCGGGATCGCGGAACGCGGCTGGCACCACCTGGTCGAGGCGCTCGGACTGCAGCGGCGCCAGCACGCCGCGCTCGGTGGCCAGCCAGAGGTTGCCGGCATCGACGGTGATCAGCACGTCGGCGCGGGTGCGCTCGCCTTCCGCGGCAAGGCGTTCGATCAGCACCTGGGCCTGGTCGGTGAGCAGTTGCACCGGCACCCCGGTCTGCGCGGTCCAGGCGTCAAGGATCGGCGTGAGCAGGGGCTCCTTCCGCTCGCTGTAGACCACCAGCGAATCTGCGGCGGCAGGCGCGGACAGCGCCAGGGCAAGGACGAGCAAGGGAAGTCGGCGCATGGCGGGTCCGGATCAGTTGCGAATGATTCGCATTAAACATCGGATCGCCGGCACCCGCAATCCCGACCCGCGCGCATTCACCGCGGGATCCAGGCGATCAGTCGATGGGCCGCACCGTCAGCGTGACGCCGTCGGTGGCGACGACGCGGACCCGCGAACCGGCCAGGGCGTCGGGCCCGGTGATCGTCCAGAAGGCATCGCCGATCTTCAACCGCCCGCGGCCGTCGACGATCGGCTCGAGCAGCAGGTGGTTGCCGCCGACCAGTTGCGCCGCCCGCTGGTTCAGCAGCGGGCGGTCCGAGGCTTCCACCCGGGGATGGCGCCGCCGCCATTCCCGGTAGGCCAGGATTGCCGCCAGCGACAGCACCCCGAACAGCACGAACTGCCAGACCGGCGCGATGCCGGACGCCAGCATCACCACCAGTGCGGTCAGCAACGCACCCAGGCCCAGCCAGAGCAGGAAGGCGCCCGGGTTGAACAGCTCGGCGACCATCAGCAGCAGGCCGAGCACCAGCCAGTAGAGCGCCGGCATCGTCCCTACTCCCGGCCGCGCTGGGGCGTTGGCGGCACGACCACCGGCGTCTTGCCCCCGCCGACCAGTTCCGAGATGCCGGCCAGGGCGCCGAGGATGCCGGTCGCCTCGGTGGGCAGGATCAGGGTCTTCTGCTGCGGCGAGGTGGCGAACGCCTTGAGCGCCTCGACGTACTTCTGGGCGACGAAATAGTTGATCGCCTGGGTGTCGCCCTTGGCGATGGCATCGGAGACCATCTGGGTGGCGCGGGCTTCGGCCTCGGCGAGGCGCTCGCGCGCCTCGGCGTCCCGGAAGGCGGCCTCGCGGCGGCCCTCGGCTTCCAGCACGGCGGCCTGCTTCTCGCCCTCGGCGCGCAGGATCTCCGAAGCCCGGTGGCCCTCGGCCTCCAGGATGTTGGCGCGCTTCTCGCGCTCGGCCTTCATCTGCCGCGCCATCGAATCGACCAGGTCGCGCGGCGGCTGGATGTCCTTGATCTCGATGCGGTTGACCTTGATGCCCCAGGGATTGGTGGCCTGGTCGACCACCGACAGCAGCTTGGCGTTGATCTCCTCGCGCTGGCTGAGCGACTCGTCGAGGTCCATGGAGCCGATCACGGTGCGGATGTTGGTCTGCACCAGGGCGGTCATCGCCTGCTCGAGGTTGGACACCTCGTAGGCGGCCTTGGGGGAATCCAGGACCTGGAAGAAGGTGATCGCGTCGACCTTGACCACCGCGTTGTCCTTGGTGATCACGTCCTGGGACGGCACGTCGAGCACCTGCTCCATCATGTTGATCTTGCGACCGACGTCGTAGACGATCGGCACCAGCAGGCCGAGGCCCGGGTGCATGGTGTACACGTACTTGCCGAAGCGCTCGACGGTGTACTCGTAGCCCTGCGGCACGATGCGCACGCCCTTGACGAAGGCGAACACCACCAGCGCCACGATCACCCAGATCAGGATCGTCCCCATCTCCATCGCCGCTCTCCCCGGTTGGCCGGCAAGAGGATAGCCGGAGCCGCCGGGCGGCGGGGGTGCCGGAAGGCACGGGGGCGGCGGCCCCGCCGGCGCTCAGCCGCCGGGCGCTGCGGGCAGGCTCAGACGCACCAGCAAGCCGCCGCCGGGCCGGTTGGACAGGGCGATGCGGCCGCCATGCGCCTCGGCGATCTCGCGCGCCAGCGCCAGGCCCAGGCCGGTGCCGCTGCGCTTGGTGGAGTAGAACGGCACCAGGGCGCTGGCCAGGACCTTCTCGCTCATGCCCGGTCCGGCATCGGCGACCTCGATGCGGCATTCGCCCGGCCCGGTGCCGACCCGCACGCTGATCGCCGCCGGGTCGGAGCCGGATTCATGGGCGTTCTTCAGCAGGTTGATGAGCGCCTGGCCGAGCTGCGCCGGGTCCGCCCATCCCGGCGCTTCCGGCAGGGGCTGCGCGACGGCGAACGGATACTGCAATGCCAGCTTGGCCAGGAACGGCTGCCAGTGGATCGCCTCCGGCCGGGGCGCCGGCAGCTTGGCGAAGGCGGCGTAGCCGCGGATGAACTCGGCCAGGTGGCCGGCACGCTCGCCGATGGTGGCCAGCACGCCGTCCAGGCGCGCCACCTCGCCGCGACGCGCCAGTTCGCGGCCGGAGTGCGCCAGCGAGGAGATCGGCGCAAGCGAGTTGTTGAGTTCGTGGCTGATCACCCGCAACACCTTCTTCCAGCTCGCCACCTCCTGGCGGCTGATCTCCCGGGTCATGTGCCGGATCAGGAACAGCCTGTGCGCCTGGCCGTTCAGGCGGAAACCGCGGGTGGCCAGGTGGAAGATCTCCTCCTCGGCGCCCAGTTCCACGCCGAACAGGCCCTCGCGGCGCTCCGCCACCGCGTCCCGCAGCGGCGCTGGCGCGGCTTCCAGCAGGGCCGCAAGGTGATGCCCCTCGAGGCGGCGACCCGCGTGCAACAGGCGGCGCGCGGCACTGTTGGCATACACGATGGTGTCGCGGGCGTTGACCAGTACCAGGGCGGTCGGCGCGTTCTGGGCCAGGGTATCGAGCAGCAGTTCGCGCTGGAACAACGCCTGGCGCTCCTCGCGCAGGACGCGGCCGAGCGCATTGTGGGCGGCGACCAGGTCGCCGATCTCGTCGCGCCGGCGGGTCGCCAGGCTGAAGCTGAAGTCGCCGTCCTTGAACGCCGCGACGCTGCCGGTCAGGGCCCGCAGCAGGCTGGCCAGGGGCCGGGTCAGCAGGCGCGCCGCGACCAGGCAGACCCCCAGGCTGAGCAGTGCCGCCAGCGCGAACACCAGGCGGCCGCCGAGGTCGCGGCCGTGCAAAAGCACGCCCAGCCCGGTGCCCAGCAGCATCGCCGCCACCAGCAGCAGGGCCAGGCGCAGCTCCAGGCTGGTGCGCACGGCCCGCGGCAGCCGGTCAGCGCACCAGCGCCGGGTCGAGGCCGAGCTTGTCGAGCCTGCGGTACAGCGCCTGCCGGCTCAGGCCCAGCTCTCCGGCGGCCTGCGAGACCACCCCGCCGGCGCGTCGCAGCGCCTCCTCGATGGCGGCCCGGTCGGGCTCGACCGTTGCCGCTGGCGGCATCGGCCCGGCACCCGGGGCGGCCGGCAGCCCAAGGTCGCCGACGGCGATCACGCCGTCCCGGCACAGCAGTCGCGCTCGCAGCACCGCGTTCTTCAGTTCGCGGACATTGCCCGGCCAGGCATGCCGCAGCAGGGCCCGACGGGCGCCCTCGGACAGCCGCGCCTGACGCTCCAGGAAGTGCTCGGCCAGCGGCAGGATGTCCTCTCGCCGCTGCGCCAGGGGCGGAACCTTGATCTCGATGACGTTGAGCCGGTAGTAGAGGTCCTCGCGGAAGCCGCCCGCCGCGATCATCGCCGGCAGGTCGGCGTTGGTGGCCGACACCAGTCGCACCTTCACCTGCCGGGTGCGGTTGGAGCCCAGCCGCTCGAACTGGCCGGTCTCCAGCACGCGCAGCAGCTTGACCTGTCCGGACAGCGGCAGGTTGCCGATCTCGTCCAGGAACAGCGTGCCGCCATCGGCCGCCTCGAAGCGACCCTCGCGCGCGCGGCCGGCGCTGGTGTAGGCGCCGGCCTCGGCGCCGAACAGCTCGGCCTCGATCAGCTCGGCCGGCAACGCACCGCAGTTGACCGTCACATATGGCCCCTCGGCCACCGGCGAGTTGGCGTGGACGATCGCCGCGATGCCCTCCTTTCCGGCACCGTTGGGCCCGGCGATCAGCACCGGCAGGTCCGAGCGCGCGACCTGTCCGGCCAGGCGCACGGCCTGCTCCATGGCGCGCGAGACCACGACCTGACCGCACAACCGGTAGCGGTCCGCCAGCTCCGACAGGGCCTGGCGCTGCTCGTCCTGGAAACGGCGCGCGGCACGGGCCGATTCGGCCAGTTCGATCAGGTTGTCGACGGTGGTCAGCAGGCGGTCGTCCTGCCAGGGCTTGGCCAGATAGTCGGCGGCGCCGGCCTTGACCAGCTCGATCGCGGTCTCCAGGTGGGTCCAGGCGGTGAGCAGGACGATCGGCAGATCCGGGTGGCCGGCACGCACGGCGTGGAACAGGGCCACGCCTTCCTCGCCGGAGGTGGTGTCGGCACTGAAGTTCATGTCCTGGATGACCAGGTCGACCGGCTCGGTGGCGAGCGCCGCCAGTCCGGCCTCCGGTGTCGTCGCGGTGAGCGTCCGTATCTCGCGCAGCGAGAGCAGCACCTCGAGCGCCGTGCCCACCGCAGGATTGTCGTCGATCACCAGGACCGTGCTCATCGACCTTCGTTCCGTCATCTTCCCGCCCCCCCGTGCATCGCATGGATGCCGCAGGGGGCTCAGGGGTTGCGTCGGCGATGTTAGCCGACCGCCGCAAGGGCGGCTCAGGCGGTGCGGGTTGCCAGCGCCGGTGGCACCGCGGCTGCCCGTCCCGCCGGGCCGAGCACCGCCAACTGGCCGAGCACGAACACGACCAGCGCGCCGGCCGGCAGGTAGTACCAGGGCAGGCGCTGGGCGTTGATGGCCTGCATCAGCCAGGCGTTGAAGCCATAGGTGAGCGCCGCGCCCAGCACGATGCCCAGGCCGATCATCAGGCCGTTCTCGGTCTGGAACCAGACGCGGATGTTGAGCCGCCTGGCGCCCAGCGCGCGCCGGGTGCCGATCTGCTTGATGCGGCGGGTCACCCAGAAGCTGGTCAGGCCGACGATGCCCAGGCCGGTGACCAGCACCATCGCCAGCATGGTGCCGGAAAGGATCGACATCATCGCCCGATCCTGCCTGTAGGAGGCCGCCCGCACATCCTCGACGGCGCGCACCCGGCGCACCAGCCGACCGCCGTTCGACGCCTGCAGGGCTGCCTCGACCTGGGCCATCACCCGATCCCGCTCGCCTGGCTCGGTCCGCACCAGGTAGCGGGAGAATGCGCCGTCCACCGAGATGGTGGGCACCAGCGCGGACTGGTCGATGCTCTGCGAGCCCACCCAGGGCTGCTGGAGGTGGTCGATCACACCGATGATGGTCACCGTCCGGTTGTCGTTGCCCAGGCCGTACACCTGCTGCCCCACCGCGTTGCCGTCGGGAAACAGTGCCCTGGCCAGCGCCTCGGTGACGATCACCACGTCGACCGTCACGCCGGTGGCCTGGCTCAGCTCGCCGATCTCGTCGGGGCGGAAATTGCGCCCCTCGACCAAGGTCAGACCGAAGGTATCGATCGCCTGCTCGTCCGCGAAGTAGAGGGCGGTGCTGAAGCCTTCCCGGCTGTCGGTGCCGTCGTCCGGCGTCAGCGCAAGCCCGGTGCTCCAGCCGCCGTTGCTGGTCGGCACGGTGTTGGTGGTGACGGCGTTGCGGACACCCGGCATGGCGCGCAGCAGTGCCAGGTCGGCGGCGACCGCGTCGCGCAGGTCGTAGCCCGGCGCAAAGCCGAGGCTGTCCACCGTGAAGGTGTTGGTCTCGTCCATCCCGCTGGGCCGGCCGACACGCTCGGCGCGCTCGACGACGATGAACAGGCTGTTGCAGATCACCGCCAGGGTGATCGCCACCTGGGCGACGATCAGGAACAGGCCGGCCTTGTTGCGCATCAGGGCGGAGAAGATGGGTCGAAGTTCCATGGCCGGAGTCCTAGTTGGATTTGAGCTGCAGGGCCGGGGCGACCCGGCAGGCCCGCCAGGTCGGCAGCAGGCCTGCCAGAAGACTGGCGGCGACAGCGGCGACCACGGTGATGCCCACCATGCCGCCGTCGAGTACCGCCACCTGGGCGATCGCGCCGTTGCCGTACAGGCTGCGCAGACCGGCCAGGCCAAGCCAGGTGAGCAGCAGGCCGGCGACCGCGCCGGCCATGCCGACGGCGCCGGACTCGATCAGGAACTGCGTGAAGATCTGCCGACGGCTGGCGCCGACCGCGCGACGCAGGCCGATCTCCGAGGCGCGCGCCATGAACTTGGCGAGCAGCAGGCCGACCGTGTTGATCAGGCAGACCAGCAGGAACGCGAACGCCAGCCAGGTCTGGGTCTGCGCATCGCGCGGCACCACCCGGCGTTCCGCCAGCCACTCGGAGACGCTGCTGACCCGGTTGTTGAGCGGGCGCGGGAAGCGGCCGGCGCTCTTCTGCTCCTGCACATAGCCGTCCAGGTAGTCCTTGTACGCCGCGGCGGCGGCCCGCCCGGGCAGCTCCACCCAGAACGCCATCCATATGCACTCCGAGGCCAGCCAGTTCGCATAGCCGCTGCCAGGGTCGGACCAGCAGTTGTTGTTGTTGCTGGAGGTGCGCTCCTTCTCGACGCCGATGCCGAACGGCATGAACATCTCCTCGACGTCATTGAACGCCCCCGAGGAGATCTCGTAGAACTTCGGCTGCGGATCCCAGGCGTCGATGACGCCGGCGACGGTGTATTCCTCGCCGTCCATGCGCACGCGCCTGCCGACGCTGTTCTCGCCGCCGAACAGGCGCTCGTTCAGCGCCTTGCCCAGCACCACCACGCGCGCGTTGCCGTCGTCCGCCCGGCGGTCCCAGCCGCCGCCGAACAGGAAGGGCACGTCGAACATCGGGAAGAAGTCGCCATGCGTGTACAGGACCTGCGCCTGGAATGGCTTGACCTCGGGATTCTCCGGCTCCACCGGCACGAAGTTGGGGAACATCGCCGCCTGCCGGGTCGCCTGCTGGGCCCGGTACAGGGCCATGGCGTCCTGGTAGGTCATCAGGTTTGGCGGGTTGCCGTACTGGTCGTAGGCGTTGCTGGGCGACCAGTTGTCGACCTGCGGGCGGTAGACGCGGTCGTCGCGGTGCGCCATCGGATTGCCCGACATCGCGCGCAGCACGGTCAGCGCGGTCATCGAGGCGCCGATGCCCAGGGCGATCGCGGCCACCATCAGCGCGGTGAGCACCGGGTTCCTGCGCAGGCTGCGGCCTGCCAGCCAGGCGTAATACTGGATCAGCATGGCGGGCTCCTCAGGCGGTGGCGATGGCGCTTGCCAGCACCAGGGCCGGGCCGTCGTCCAGGTCGGTGACCTGGCCGTCGATGATGTGGACGTTGCGCTGGGCGCGGGCGGCCAGTTCCGGATCGTGGGTGACCATGACGATGGTGGTGCCCTGGTCGTTGATCTCCTCGAGCAGGTCCATGACCCCGCGTGCCATCAACGAATCCAGGTTGCCGGTCGGCTCGTCGGCGAGCAGCAGCCGGGGGCTGCCGGCCAAGGCGCGGGCGATCGCAACGCGCTGCTGCTGGCCGCCCGAAAGCTCGCTGGGGTAGTGCTTCTGCCGCGACGACAGGCCGACCTTGGCGAGCGCCTCCTCGATCCGGCGGCGGCGCTCGGCGGCATTGAAGCCGCGGTAGCGCAACGGCACGTCGACGTTGTCGAACAGGTTGAGGTCGGGGATCAGGTTGAAGCCCTGGAAGATGAAGCCGATTTTCTCGTTGCGAAGCCGGGAGCGCGCATTGTCGTCCATGCCATGCACGTCGACGCCGTCCAGGCGGTAGATGCCGGCGCTGAAGGTCTCGAGCAGGCCGGCGATATTGAGGAAGGTGGTCTTGCCGGAGCCGGACGGGCCGGTCACGGCGACGAACTCGCCCTCCCGGACGTGGATCGAGAAGTCGCGCAGCGCGTGGGTCTCGATCATGTGGGTCTGGTAGACCTTGGAGAGGTTCTGCATCAGCAGCATGGCGGGGTTCCTGGGCGTTCGGTCGGGGAAAGGGGTTGCGGTTGCCTACGCTGCCGCCGGGCAAGCGGTCGGGCGGGCACGGTGCCGTCAGGGGCGGTCGCCGGTGAGGTGGATGCGCTCCGCGTCCTCGAAGGCGTCGGTTCCGGCGATCACGATGCGGTCGCCGGCGGACAGGCCCGACACCACTTCGATCTCCGACAGGCTGCCGGCGCCGAGCTGGATCGGGCGCCGAACCGCGAAGCCGTCGACCACCACGTAAGCCTGGCGGCCGCTGCCCGCCTCCACGAAGGGTCCGCGCTGCACCTTCAGGACGTCGTTGCGCTCGTCGATCAGCACCCGCGCCGACAGGCGCTGGCTCTGGCGCAATCCCGAGGGTTGCTCTTCCACGAAGCGCAGGCGCGCCCGGACCTGGCCGTTGACCACCTCCGGCGACAGCGAGGCAAGCTCGGCACGGAACGCCCGCCCCTGGAAGGCCACTTCGCCCGGCAGGCCGGGACTCAGGTCGTCGGCGAAGCTTTCCGGGGCGTCGATCTCCAGCTCCAGCCGGCTCAGGTCGATCACGGTCAGCAGGCCGGCGTCGCGGCCGACCGCGCTGCGGTCGGCGACCAGGAGCGTGCCGACCCGGCCTGCGACCGGTGCGCGGATGGTCAACTCCTCGACCTGGCGGGCAAGGTCGGCGACCACCAGGCGCTGGCGATCAAGGGCCAGCTCACGCGCGCGCAGCTCGAAGGCCAGGGATTCGCGCTCCAGATCGGAATCGGCACCGGCGTGGCCGAAGCCCAGTTCGGCATTGCGCAGCGCGTCCCGTGCGCGCAGATGGTCGACCTCACTGATCGATCGCGTCGCCCAGGCGGCGTCGGCCCGCTGCATCTCCCGCTGCGCGGCCAGCAGCGCGACTTCGGCCTCGTCGCGGGTGCGCGCGGTCAGCAACTGCCGCTTGCGGTTGTCGATGCGGGCCCGCGCCACTTCGATCTCCAGCCCCTGCAGGGTGGACCGTTCGCGCGACAGGGCGTTGTCCAGCTCGGGGCTGCGCAGCTCGGCGAGCGGCGCGCCCAGCTCCACCTCATCGCCGGGCGCGACCAGGAAACCGACGGTGCCGGCAGCCGGCGCGTACAGGGTCGGGCTGACGGCAGCGACGATGCGGCCCTGCACGGCCAGGTCGCGGACCAGGGTGCCGCGTTCGACGGTGGCGATGCGCAGACGGTCGGCGGAGACCGAGCGTGTTGCCGACAGGGTGGACACCAGGTCCGGCAGCAGCCAGGCGAGCCCGGCGAGCAGCGCTGCGGCGACGGCACCGTGTCGCAACAGCCGCCTCCGGCGCAGGCGCGGATCCACGGCAAGCACGCGATCCTGCGCTGCCGTGTCGCGGATGCCCGGTCGGGGCGCGGGGGCCGGGGGAGGAAGGCCATCCATGTCGGGTCTCCGGTTCATGGCCTCGTGCAGCACCTCGCGTGCCAGGAGAGGAATGTCCACGAATCAATGACTTGAAACGCCTCCCGAGGTGTCCGCTCGCTGTCCGATGCCGCCGTCGCGTGTCCGTGAAGGTCGTTATTGCAAATGCGAATCCGTCTCAGTAACGTACGCGCATTGCAGATTTCCTTGACCCTCCCGGACTCCCCATGCCCCCTCTCCACCCCCTGGCCGCAGCCGTCATCGCCGCGCTGCTCGTCCTGCCCGTCTCCGCCGCCGAGGTCCCCCTCGACGATGCCGCCGAACTCGACCGCACGGTGGTGGTCGGCAGCCGCGAGAAGGCGCTGGAAACCGCCGGATCGGCGCAATACGTCGGTGCCGACGAGCTGGCCGCGTTCGAGCACGCCGACGCGCAGCGCGTTCTGCGCCAGGTCCCAGGTGTCTACCTGATCGACGAGGAGGGCTACGGACTGCGCCCCAACATCGGCATCCGCGGCTCGGGCACCGACCGCAACAGCCGGATCACCGTGATGGAGGACGGCGTGCTGATCGCGCCGGCCGCGTACGCCGCGCCCGCCGCCTACTACTTCCCGACCATGCAGCGGATGTCGGCGGTCGAGGTGCGCAAGGGTTCGGCGTCGATCCGCTCCGGTCCGCGCACCACCGGCGGCGTCGTCAACTTCGTGAGCACGGGCATTCCGGACCGTCCCCTGGCCGGCAAGGCCCAGGTGCTGTTCGGCCAGGACAGCACCCTGCAGGGCCATGGCTGGGCCGGTGGCACCCTGGACAACGGGCTGGGCTGGCTGGTCGAGACCGTCCAGCAGGCCACCGACGGCTACAAGCGCCTGGATGGCGGCGGCGACACCGGCTACGACCTGCAGGACTGGCGCGTCCGCCTGGGCTGGACCAGCACCGATCCCTCGGCGCTGCGCCAGCGCATCGAGCTCAAGCTCGGTCGCACCGACCAGGCCTCGGATGAAACCTACCTGGGGCTCACCGACGCCGACTTCCGGGCCGACCCGCAGCGCCGCTATGCGGCCAGCGCGCTGGACAACATCACCACCGAACACGAGCAGATCGAGCTGCGCCACGGCATCGTCCTGACCGACAGCGTCGATCTGAGCACCACCGCCTACCGGCACGAGTTCAGCCGTGCCTGGTACAAGCTGCAGGACGTCACCGGCGGATCTCTCTCGGCCATCCTGGCCAATCCGGCGCAATTCCAGACGCAGTTCGGCTGGCTGACCGGGCAGGATTCGCCGGACAACGCCCTTCGCCTCCGCAACAACAACCGCAGCTACGAACAGGAAGGCCTGCAGTCGGTGCTGGGCTGGTCGTTCGGCGGCGAGGTCTCGCACCTGCTGGAGGTCGGCGTGCGCTGGCACCGGGACTTCGAGGACCGCTTCCAGCAGGACGACCGCTACCGGATGCGCGATGGCCGGCTCGAGCTGACCCAGGCCGGGGCGCCGGGCAGCCAGGAGAACCGCAAGGTCTCCGCGAAGGCACTGGCGCTGTACGTTCAGGACGAGATCCGCTTCGGCGACTTCATCCTGACCCCCGGCGTGCGCCACGAGCGCATCGACCTGGAACGGCTGGACTGGGCCCTGAACGACCCCGGCCGCGCCGGAGGAACCATCCGGGTGATCCGCGACCAGGTGAACCAGACCATCCCCGGCGTCGGCCTGACCTGGCTGGCCAGTCCATCCTGGTCGCTGTTCGCCAGCGTCCACAAGGGCTTCAACCCGCCAGCGCCGGGCAGCACCGCGGCATCGGAGGAAAGCGTCAACACCGAGATCGGTGCCCGCTTCGAACGTGGCTCCCTGTTCGCCGAACTGATCGGCTTCCACAACGACTACGACAACCTGGTCGGCACCTGCACCGCCTCGACCGGCGGCAACTGCAACATCGGCGACCAGTTCGACGGCGGCAAGGCCCGGGTCCAGGGCGTCGAGGCGCGCATGGAACTGACCGGCAATGCCGGTGGCGCCGTGGAGGTGCCGTTCCAGGCCAACTACACCTGGACCGAGGCCAGCTTCCGGTCAAGCTTCAACAGCGGCTTCGGCGAATGGGGCACGGTGATTCGCGGCGACGAACTGCCCTACCTGCCCGAGCACATGTTCCATGCCGCGACGGGTCTGCGCGGCGAGCGCTGGAGCGCCTTCCTGGGCGTCGCCTACGTGGACGCCATGCGGACCACCGCCGGCCAGGGGCCGGTGGCAGCCGCCAACGCCACCGACTCGGCCTGGGTCTGGGACCTGAGCGCCTCCTGGCAGGTCGCCCGCGGACTGGAGCTATTTTCCCGTATCGAGAATCTGACCGACCGCGAGTACATCGTCTCGCGGCGGCCCTCCGGCGCCCGTCCGGGCCTGCCGCGCACGGCCCTGGTCGGCCTGCGCTACAGCTTCTGAGCGGGGCGGCGCCGACGTCCGGCTGCCGGGTACCGGTGCCGCCCGCCGGACTCAGAACAGCAGGTTGATCACCGCGATCGTCACCAGCACGTGGGCCGCCGCCAGCGGCGCGCCCACCCGCAGCAGGTCGGACTGCCGGTAGGCACCGGGGCCGACGATCATGGCGATCGCCGGGTTGGTGACGGTGAAGTAGTTGTTGGAGGCCGCCACCGCAACCAGAAGGGCATAGGCCGCCGGCTGGCCGCCGGTGGCCAGCGCGGCATTGATCGCCAGCGGCACCATCAGCACGGTGGCGCCGACATTGGACATGACCATGGCGAAGAATCCGGTCAGCACGACGATCAGCAACTGCACGCCCAGCGCCGGCCAGGCGCCGATGCCGCGCAGCAGCTCCTGCACCAGCCAGGCCGCGGCGCCGGTGGTCTCCAGCGCATAGCTGAGCGGGATCAGGCTGGCCAGCATGAACACGGTCTTCCAGTTGACCGCGCCATAGGCCTCCTCGACGCTCAGCACGCCGACCAGCATCATGCCGACGGCGCCGGCGAACAGCATCACCGGCAGGCGGTCGGCGCTGTACAGGGCGAAGCCGATCGCCAGCACGAACAGCGCCAGGGCGTGCCACAGCTTGTGCGGACGCGCCTCCTGCTTGGGGATGTCGGTGACCAGGACGAAGTCGTGGTTCTCGGCGGCGTGAGCGAGGTCGCGCCAGAAACCGTGAAACACCAGACAGTCGCCGGCCCGGATCGGCTCCTCGCGGACATCGCGGGTGATCACCGTGTCGCCCCGGCTGATCGCCAGCATGCTCAGCCCGAGGCGCTTGCGCAGGCGCAGCTCCGACTGCCGCTTGCCGATGAAGCGGCTGCCCGGCGGCACCACCGCCTCGGCGATGCCGGCGCGCGCCGGATTGAAGAAGTCGGCGAACTCGCGCAGCCGCGGTCGCAGGGTCAGGACGTTGTTCTCGGCGAACTTCTGGACCTGCTCGCGCGGCCCGAGCACGCCCAGCGCGGTACCGACCCAGATCATCTGGTCGGCCGGCGGCGCAAGGCGCGATTCCGAGCCGACCCGGATCGCCAGCACCAGGGGTGCGCCGTGCAGCTGCTCGGCCTCGACCACCGACATGCCGACCAGCGGGCTCTCGGCGGTGACCACCGCCTCGTGAATCTCGCCGGTCAGGCCATAGGCCTGCTCGAAATAGCTCTCGGTGCGGGCCGGCGTCGCCGCCGCGCTGCGCAGCCGCTCGGGCAGCAGGCGCGGCGCCACGAAGGTGTAGTAGGCGACGCCGGTGGCCAGCAGCGCCAGGCCGACCGGCAGCACCGCGAACATCGCGAACGGCGACAGCGCCGCGGCGCCGGAGGGCAGGTTGCGGTTGGCGCTGGTGATCAGGTCGTTGAGGACGATCAGGGGCGACGATCCGACCATGGTCAGCGTGCCGCCAAGCGTGATGCAGCCGGCGACCGGCAGCAGCAGCTTGGCGATCGGCAGCCCGGTGCGCGCCGAGATGCGGCTGGCGACCGGCAGGAACAGCGCGACCGCCACGGGATTCTGGATGAATCCGGATACACCACCGGAAATGGCGGAGATCAGCATGCCCAGGCGGCGCTCGATGCCGCCGGACAGGCGGATGATGAACTGCGCGGCATGCGCCATCACGCCGGCGCGCTCCAGCCCGGCGCCCATGATCATGGTGGCGATCACGGCGAGCACGGCGTTCGAGGAGAACCCGGCGAACAGCTCGTCGTTCGGCACCAGGCCGAACAGTCCGAGCAGCACCAGGACCAGGGGCGCCACGACGTCGGCGCGGATCCATTCGCCGACGAACATCACCACGGTGAACAGCAGCAGGCCCAGGACCAGGAGCATGTCCGTGGTGAACAGCAGGCCGCCGCCGTCCATGGCTCAGGGGTCCACGGCTTCGAAGATCAGGTCGACGACCGGGTGGCCCAGGCGCAGGCCGCGCTGTTCGAAGTGGGTCAGGGGCCGCCAGGCCGGCCGCGGACTCGCCTGCCCTGGCCCGGACAGGTTACGCCAGCCGGGCGCGGCCGCCATCACCTCGAGCATGTGCGCGGCATAGTCGGGCCAGTCGGTCGCCAGGTGCAGGCGGCCGCCGGCACGGACCCGGCTGCGCAGCAGGGCCACGAAGGCGGGCTGCACCAGGCGGCGCTTGTGGTGGCGCTTCTTCGGCCAGGGGTCGGGGAACCAGATGCGCACTTCGTCGAGGCTGTCCGGCGCGAGATTGTCGCGCAGCACCTCGACGGCATCGTGCTGAAGGATGCGGAGGTTGCGCAGTCCGGCCTGGCCGGCGCCGTTGAGCACCCGGCCGACCCCCGGGCCATGCACCTCGATGCCCAGGAAATCCCTGTGCGGTTCGCGCTGCGCGCATTCCAGCAGCGCCTCGCCATTGCCGAAGCCGATCTCCAGGACCCGCGGCGCCGCCCGCCCGAACAGCCGGTCCAGGTCGAGTGGTCGCCCGGCGGGGTCGATGCCCAGATTCGCCCAGTACAGGTCGAAGCCGCGCTGCTGGGCCGGTGTCATGCGCCCCTGGCGGAGCACGAAGCTGCGCAGCGGGCGGGCGCCCGTCCCGGGTGGTGCCGTCCCAGCCACCTCCGTTACGTCGCTGGCCGGGCTGCCGCTCACCCGATCAATCCGTCGACCGGCGAGGAGGCACTGGCATGGCGCCGGCGCGGGATGCGGCCGGCCAGGAAGGCGTCGCGGCCGGCCTCGACCGCCAGGCGCATGGCCCGCGCCATGCGCACCGGATCGCGGGCACCGGCGATGGCGGTGTTCATCAGCACGCCGTCGCAGCCCAGCTCCATGGCGATCGCGGCATCGGACGCCGTGCCGACCCCGGCGTCGACCAGCACCGGCACCCGGGCGTTCTCGACGATCTCCAGCAGGCTCCAACGGTTCTGGATGCCCAGGCCGGAGCCGATCGGCGCGGCCAGCGGCATCACCGCGACCGCGCCGAGTTCCTCGTAGCGACGCGCCAGGACCGGGTCGTCGCTGCAATAGACCATCACCTGGAAGCCATCCCTGACCAGGATCTCGGTGGCTTTCACGGTCTCGACCACATCCGGGTACAGGGTGGTGCGGTCGCCCAGCACCTCCAGCTTGACCAGGCTGTGGCCATCGAGCAGCTCGCGCGCCAGGCGCAGCGTGCGCACCGCATCGTCGGCGCTGTAGCAGCCGGCGGTGTTGGGCAGGATGGTGTAGCGGTCCGGCGGCAGCACGTCGAGCAGGTTCGGCTGCGAGGGATCCTGGCCGATGTTGCTGCGCCTGATCGCGACCGTGACGATCTGCGCGCCGGCCGCCTCGGTGGCGCGCGCGGTCTCGTCCAGGTCCTTGTACTTGCCGGTACCGGTGAGCAGCCGCGAGCCGTAGCTGCGCCCGGCGATCACCAGGGCGTCGTCGGAGGCCGCCACCTCAACCGCCGCCGATGGCATGGACCACCTCGACGCGATCGCCGGGCGCCAGGCACTGCTGGTCGTGGCGGCTGCGCGGAACGATGCTGCGGTTGAGCTCGACGGCGACCCGACGGTCGGCGAGTCCGGTGGCGGCCAGGAGATCGGCCACCGTGGCCGCTTCCGCGAGCCGCAACGGTTCTCCGTTGAAGACGATTTCCATGCGGGGATTGTACCCCCCGCCGCGGACCGGCGGGTCCGCGGGCCGGCATCCGGCCAGGGCGACCGCGCAACCCGCACGCGATGCCCTGGCCGTATCGGTCCCGGGCCCGCGCGTCCCCGCGCCGGGACGGCGGCGACCCAGCTAGGATGGCCGCGCGCAGGGCCGGACCGGGATGTCCGGACGGTCCTCCGGCCAGGGATGGCCGCGGCCGGGGACGGCGCCCGCGCAGGACCGGTCGTGGCGCGCGAGCCCGACCCGGGCCTGAGCGAAACGGGCCGATCGCCCAGGAGGGGCGGGGCGGCACGACACCCACATCATCATGGAGGGAGCATCGTGTTCAAGGAGTTCAGGGAATTCGCGGTCAAGGGCAACGTCCTCGACCTGGCCACCGGTTTCATCATGGGTGCGGCGTTCACCGCGATCGTCAGCTCGCTGGTCGACCACGTGATCATGCCGCCGATCGGCCTGGTGCTCGGCAACATCGACTTCAGCGAGCTGTTCGTCAATCTGTCCGGAACCGA
This sequence comes from Lysobacterales bacterium, assembly GCA_019634735.1. Taxonomy (NCBI): domain Bacteria; kingdom Pseudomonadati; phylum Pseudomonadota; class Gammaproteobacteria; order Lysobacterales; species Lysobacterales bacterium. The sequence continues at coordinate 195,420 of JAHCAT010000006.1, forward strand.
CTACGCGACCCTGTCCGCCGCGCAGGAGGCCGGCGCGCCGGTGATCGCCTACGGCCTGTTCATCAACGCCGTGATCAAGTTCGTGATCGTCGCCTTCGTGCTGTTCCTGCTGATCCGGCAGGCCAACCGCTTCAAGCGCAAGGAAGAGGCGGCACCGGCCGCGCCGCCCGCAGAGCAGGTGCTGCTTGCGGAGATCCGCGACCTGCTGCGGCAACAGCGGGGCCAATAGCGCATCGGCAGGTCGGGCGGCGGCGTCCAGGGCTGCCCCCCGGCCCGCCACGGGAACACGTGACGACGCGGCACCGCCGCCGCTAGAATCGACGGCGCGCGGGTGTAGCTCAATGGTAGAGCAGAAGCTTCCCAAGCTTACGACGAGGGTTCGATTCCCTTCACCCGCTCCACTGCATCATTCTGCGGACTTCCGCAGAAGTCCAAGAGAGTCTGCAAGTCGTTGCCACACAAGGACTTTTCCTCTCTTTGACGTTCTGCCGCGGTCCACTGCGATCCGCCTACAGCCAGGACTTTTAAGTCCACAAACAAGTCCATTTTTGCGGGCGCGGCTGATTCCGGATTGTTGATGGAGGGGCGAGGTCGACGTGACCAGCATCTGGTTCCTGACTCATGTTCAGGAGCAAGAGCATGGCACTCTCAGACCTGGCCGTTCGACAGGCCAAGGCAACTGGCAAGGCATACACCCTCCCTGACTTGGATGGCCTCTCCCTGGCCGTCACGGCTGCAGGGGGCAGGACTTGGCACTTCCGCTACTACTGGGCGGGCAAGCAGAAGCGGATGTCGCTCGGCACCTACCCGGAGGTGACGCTTCGCGAGGCCCGCAGCCTGCGCGACGAAGCGCGCGCCCTGCTGGCCAAAGGCACCAATCCTCGCGTTCACCGCAAGCAGAAGCGCACCGCTGTCCGGCTCGCCGACGAAAACACCTTCGAGGCGGTGTATCGCAAGTGGCTCAAGCATCGCGGGCTCAGCCTCAAGGAAGGCCGGCAGACGACCCTTTCGATACTTCCGCGCATCTTCGACAAGGATGTGCTGCCCGCCTTGGGCAAGCGGTCGGTCTATGAGATCAAGCGTCCCGACCTCTTGGAGGTGATTGCCAAGATCGAGAAGCGCAGGGCGCTCTCCGTCGCCGAGAAAGTCAGGACGTGGTTCAACCAACTGTTCCGCTACGCGCTGGTGATCGTGCCGGGCCTGGAGCAGAACCCTGCCTCCGATCTCGATGTGGTGGCGCTGCCGCTGCCACCCGTCAACCACAACCCGTTCCTGCGCATGGCCGAGCTGCCGAAGCTGTTGCAGCGGCTGCGCAGCTATCGCGGCAGGCGGCAGACCCAGCTCGGGCTGCGGCTGTTGCTGCTGACCGGCGTGCGAACCGGCGAGCTGCGACAGGCGATGCCGGATCAATTCGATCTGGACCGTGGGTTGTGGATCATCCCGCCCGACGTCGTGAAGCAACTCCAGTTGGATATGCGCAAGAAGCGGCAGCAGCCGAAGGACATCCCGCCCTACATCGTGCCTTTGTCGATTCAGGCCATGGAGATCGTCCGGCACCTGCTTGATGAGTTCAAGCCGGCCCAGCGCTACCTGTTCCGGCACGACAGCGACTTGAAGAAGCGCATCAGCGAGAACACGCTCAATGGTGCCCTCAAGCGCATGGGCTATCAGGAACGCCTGACCGGACACGGCATCCGCGGCACGATGTCCACTGCGCTCAACGAGATCGGCTACCCGAAGGTCTGGGTGGATGCACAGCTCTCGCATGTCGATCCCAACAAGGTCAGCGCGACCTACAACCATGCCGAGTACGTGGAGCAGCGTCGCCGCATGATGCAGGACTGGGCCGATCGGCTCGACCTCTTCGAGCAGAACCAGGTCGAGGCGGCCAGCATGCCGCTCACCGTGCATCTGGAAGGCGTGCCCGCGTTCCCGAATGAGCAAACCGCAAGCGCACCCTCCACGCCGGTTGCCGCTTCGCCAATCCTGCTCGTGACGAAGCCGGGTGACGCCATGCCGTTGGTTTCTGCCGCCGCACATCGGCTGCCGGCGGTTCCGCCCCCTCGATCGGCCGCGCCGCTGGTGCCTTCGGACATTCAGCGCGAGAGGATGGAACTGTTCGATGTCTTCGAAGCGTCGCACAACCTTCCCGTCGCGGCGTTTGCCAAGATGGCGGGCAAGTCCCGCAGGTGGATCAGCTACGAGATCAAGGCGGGCAACTTGCTGGCGTTGAACGTGGGCAACCGCGGCCAGCGCGTGCCGGATTGGCATCTCGACCCACTCAAACACGAGCTGATCCAGTCCGTCCTCAAGCTGACCAGGGGTGCGGACCCTTGGCAGATCTACCATGCACTGCTGCAGCCGCGCTCGATGCTGCGGGGGCGTTCGGCACTGGAGGGCGTGACGGCCAGCAATCTCGACAAGCTCGTCATGGCAGTGAGCACAGCCGTGAAGGAAAGCGAATGGATCCCGCCGCGAGTCGGGGTCGCCTAGCAGCAGGAATGCGGGATCGTGGCGAAACCGCGATTCCCGCGCGTCTGTCAGGACACCAGGCGCGCGCGGCGGGCGAATCTTGCCTGGGTGTCCGACAAGGAAGCGTTGCGGCGCAGCAGGTAAGCCATCACGATCGTTGGTGCGCCGGCCAGCGGCCGCACGGCGATGCCTCGGCGTAGGTAGCTCGCCAGTCTCGCGGCAGGCGCAATGGCGATCCCGTACCCGGCGGCAACCAGCGTCATCGCCACATCGAATGTCTCCACCGTTTGCTCCCGCTCCTGCAGCGCGTTCTCGAACACGCGCTGCACGGTCATGCGCCATGGTTCATCGGCCGTGGACTGCGAGCAGATCAAGGGCTGCTTGAGCACTTCCTCGCACGGCACTTCACGGTAGGCCAGCAGGTGGGAGCGCTTGGCCACGGCGACCGCCAGCGTGTCATGCCACAGCGGCTCGCATACCCAGCCAGGCCACTGCCGGGCAACCGCAGACAAGGCGAAATCGAAGCCGTCGCCCGGCAGCTCCGCGCCTCGAACGGGATCTGTCCATCCGGCCAGGACGGCATGAGTCTCCGGCTCTTCGGCACGCTGCAGGGCGAGCACGTCGGCGAGCTGGGGAGGCACCCATTCGCCGAGGACGGCCATGCGAATTTCGGCGGTGATGTCACTCGATTCCACGTCCAGCTCCCCCCAGGCGGTGAACTCGTGGCAACTGATCTCGAAGCCGTTGAATGAGTTAAGTTTAACGTGGTTTAAATCGTGACTGTGTTCGACGCTCTTGGCAATGCCAAAGCGTTCGATCCAAAGGGGCCGCCCCACCGGCACCACTACCTACGAAGCGGAACCAGCCATCGCGTTTGGGGCTGCCGTGCGGGAAGAAAGAACCAACCAGGGTATCGCTCAGGAAACGCTGGCTCACATGGCCGGCATCGAGCGGTCTCACATGGGCAAGATCGAGCGCGGCGAGCATGTCCCCACGCTCCCCCTCATCCTCAAGATCGCCCGTGCGCTGAAATGCAGTTCCGCCCACTTGATGACTCTGACCGAAGCCAAGCTGGCAGAGTCGGCCCCATCCGCGGATTGAAGCCGGCCTGCGCAGCGGCCGCACGGCTACCCTTGATCGTCGTTGTCCTTGCCCCCAAGGGCTGAATCTTCGCGCTTTGCGGCCTCGTTGAGGAGCCGCAGGTATGGGTTGTCTGGCGGCGTCTCCCGGAACAGCGCCTCCGGGCTGGCGAGCAGATAGCCGTGCAGCCGGCGCGACTTGCGCGGCCCCGTGACTTCGCAGGTCCAGATGTTCAGCCCGCTCGGCTGCTTGCGGTGCTGTCCCAGCTTCTCGAAGCGCTTCTGTACCCACTGCCACCCCTCCAGCTTCTCCTGCTTGGCCAGCGCGGCGACTTGAAGGTACTCCTGCGCGTAGCGCTGGAACACGCCGGGGCTGACGAGATAGGTCGTACCGGCGACGGTATGCACCAGGGCCTTGGCGTCGTTGATGATGAGCTTGCGCGTCTGGATGCTCTGACTCAGCCAGGCCATGAAGTGCGCCCCGGAGGGCTCCGCGCGATCCTGGGAAGGCGCGAGGCTCATCTGCGGCGGGGGCACGGTCGAAGGGGCCGGCTCGGCCTCGGCGATCTCCGGCGCTGTGGATGGAGCAGTGTCGCCCAGCAGGTCGAGCAGCGCGGCCACGCCGATGTCCGTGGCTGCGGATGCGATCGGCGCCGTGCTCGCGGGTGCAGCTTCGGTGCCTTCCACGCGCGGCCCATCGGCCACCGCCGGCGCCAGCGGCGGCGGCTCCGCCTGTTCCTCTTCGACCTGCACACGGCCTGCGAACGGCGCCGGCCGGTCGACGGCATCCCAGATCATCGCCGGCGAGAGTTTCAGGAAGGTAAAGGCGTGCGACCAGCCGGCGTCGCTGGTGACGGCAGCCTTCCAGATCGCCTTGCCATCCGGCGTCGGTTGCACGATGCCGTGATCCTGCAGCACGTTGAACACCGCCGTGTTGCTCGCCGGGATGCCGTCGATGCCCTGCGACAGCAGATGTGCGCGCAGCTTGTCGGAGACGGTCTTGCTCACCAGCCACAGGGCGTCTTGGGTCAGCCAACCGTCCGCCGGGCCGGCCTGGTTCAACTTGAATTCTTCCTTGAGCAGGTAGCGCAAGCCGTCGAGCAATTTGCGTTGCAGCGCATGCTTGGGCGCCGCCAGCGCCTTGCTGGGATCGCCGCCGAGTTCTTGGGCGACCGATGCCTGGTCGGCCTGCACGACCAGCTCGCCGAGCGTGCCGGCGTGCTCGTACTGGCCGGCCAGCACGTACAGCAGCGCGGCCCAGAGGTCGGGATAGCCGCTGAGCCAGTCGAAGATGTCCCGATCGAGGAGGTGTGCGTAGAGCAGCCCGGTGGCGGCGCTGTGGAGGCGGTACTCACGCTCCCTTCGGTAACGGAAGCGGTACGGCTTTCGCAACGGGCCGTGCCAGGGATGCCAGATGCTGCCGTCAGCGTGCTCGACGTGCAGATCGACCGCAATCTTGCCGATGTCGTGCAGCAGGGCCGCGTAGGCCGTGCCTGCGGTCCAGGCTTCGGCCTGGTCCGCCTGTGCCTCGGGCGTGACGCCGGCAGGCAGCAGGTACGACTGCCGCAATTTCAGCGCATAGGCGACGATCTCCAGGCCGTGGTCCAGCATGCCGCCCGGATAGGCGTGGTGGTGGTTCTCGGAGGCCGGGAACTGCTGGACCAACTCGGCGTAGCGCTCCAGTGGGGCGAGGTAGAGCGTGGCGAACTGCCGGCGCGAGAGCGATGTGCGCTGCCAGATGTGTTCCAGCAGTTTCTGCCGACGCGGCGTGGCCAGCAGCGATGCGGCCGACTCCGGCCACATCGACCCTTTCGGAGTTTCGATGGCGGAGGTGGGCGGTGTGCCGGCGGCGGGTGGCACCCTTTTGCGCTGGAACAGCGAGAGCATGGCGAACCCCGGATGACGGGCTGCTCGGGGCGCCTTTTGGCCTTTTCAGGATAGGGCCTTTCCCCTTGGCGCCCTTCCTTTGCCCCTTCCCAGCCCTTTGGCCTTTGTCGGAAGCCTTTGGGTATAGGGCCGCTGCTTCGTGGATGCCACGATGAATGCGGCATGGGGCAATCCCGGCAAGTGGGGCGCTGCGGGATGTTCGTCAGCTCTGGCCCAAGCCGGTGTCGAGGGCGGCGGATTGCGCTGCGAAGTCGTCGGGACGGCGCTTGCGGAAGGTTTCGAGATTGGCGAGCTTCCAGCGCAGTGCCGGCAGTTGCGCGGCGTGCTGGCACTGCACCAGCGACCAGTCCGGTTCTGCGCGCGCCAGCCCGCTCAGAAACTGCTTGTGCGCGGTGCTCAGTCGCTGTGGCAGCTCGCGCCGCATCCTGGCGCGAGCGTCGAGCAGTGTCTCCAGGGAGCAGTCCACTTCGGTCATGCCGACAAAGGCCCGCTCGTACTCGCCGGCGATGTCCTTGTCGTTGCCGAACAGCACTTCGTGGGGCGGCCGGTTGTGGCCCGCCAGATAGATCACGAAGCACTCGACCATGCCGTCGCCGATGTCGCCCGATTCGTAGAGCTGCCACACGTCGAACAGGTCGCGGGGGTGCTGCCGATCCAGCGCGGCCACCAGCTTGCTGGCGTACAGCTCGTCCGGTGCCAGAACCGGCAGCTCGAACTCGACGCCGAACAGATCGCTGGTCTTGGCGCTCAGCGGCCGCCGCTCGACGGGCAGCACGCTGCCTCGGAACACGACGTTGACCTCGATCTTCACCTGGCTGGCGTCGTTCTCGACGATCAGCTTGGTGTCTCCCAGGTCCTTGGCGCGAACCAGGCGTGTCTGCACGCCCAGTGGCGCAACGCGCGTGGCGATGGCGGCCAGCTCCTGGTTGATGGCTTGCAGCGCTTCGTCGCGCGGCGTCTGCCACGGGAGGTACACCACGTCGATGTCCACCGACAGACGCGGCATGTCCCGCACGAAGAGGTTGATGGCCGTGCCGCCCTTCATGGCGAAGATGTCGTTGGCGAACACGTCGGGCGCGACGGCCAGCAGCAGGCGAACGGTGTCCGCGTAGGTCTTATCCATGAGGTCTCAGGCTCAGCAAGGTGCCGTCATCGAGCCGGCTCATCCAGCGCGTGTTGCTGCCGGTGCGAACCGGGTACTGCTCCAGCAGGGCATCGACATCCACGAGGCTGGTCTCGCGCGCCCAGGTGAGGAACAGGCGCACGGCCTTCACGCTGGCGCAGCAAGACAGCAGTTGCCCGAGCAAGTCCTTGCGGGGGGAACGCAGTCCATCGAATAGGTTGCGGGCCTCTTCGAGGCTCTGCTTGACGCCGGCTTCGTACAGCAGCTCCAGAACGGCACGCTCGGGGGCTGCCACCCGCAGATCCTCGGGCAGGCCAGGCGGCGTGGTCAGGGTCTTGCCGGCCAGCGCCGTGTCCGGCCAGTCGAACAGGCGGGCGTGGACATAGCGGGCCGGAAAGCGCGAAGTGAACCAGGCCGGCAACGCGAAGCGACCGTCGCCCCACAGCACCAGCGCCTCCCGGCTGCCCAGGTTGTGCCGCACCCCCTGCAGGGCCAGGGCGCTCTTGCCGCCGACGTGCAGGCCGGGCACGCGCTGTTGCAGGAACTTCAGCGCACCGTAGACCCCGAACTCATCGTTCGGGAAGGCATAGACGCCATGGGCCAGGCGCACGAGCCACCCGCCGTCGGCATAGTGGGCGGCGAGCTGGGGCGACACCCCGAACTGGCTCAGGGTGGCAAGGTCGAACGGCGCCCCGCGGGGGAGTCCCGCCTGCAGTCGCTTGATTACCTGGTGCCGAGAATTTCCATCCATGTTATAAAAATAACACAGAATCCAATCGACCCCTAGAGCCATTGCAAGAACGTGCATGGAAAGTAGCATAAGGTTTGATTTATCGTGCAGAATCTAATCGATCTGCGACCCGAGCCAACCCGGCTCTGCCGGCCGCAACCCGCCCTCCTGATCGCGGTCTATGCTGGAGGGCAGGCCACGACCGGCCGCTCCGCGAGGTGAGGCACCACTGAAGCCGAGGCATATGAGCATGACCACCAACACGCACAACGGGCGCCGGAGCCACCGGCTGGGCCGGGGGGCTGGCCGTGCCTGGCGTGGATACCTGCGCCGCGAGCAGCGTGTCGCCGGCTGGCTGGTGACGCGCGGGGTGCCTGCGGGCGCGGCGACGGCGGTGCTCTGGATCGTCAAGCTCGCCGTGCTCGGTGCGCTGCTCTACTCCGCGTTCTGGCTGGCCCTGCTGCTTGCCTTTGCGGTGACTGCTGCATGGCTCGTGCAGCACGACGACCCTGATCAAGAGGAACCGCAACCCGAGTGGAGGGAAGGCCCCAACGGCTTCGGGCTTTATGACAAGAGCGACTGGCGCATCGACCCGCATGTGACCGACGACGACTGAACGGCGGTCACTTCTTCGATACGGCGCTCATTGCCATACCAGCGCCACGCCCCCCAGCGCCCTTGGCGTCCGAGGTGGCGGTGGACAACCCCTGCACGATATTTCCCGTGCGAACGCCTGCCCAAGCCAATGCCATGACCCAAAACGTCGGCAGCACGATGAACATCATCGCCATGACGAAGTTAAGGAGCATGTCGCCAAAGGCGTTGTTCAAACCGATCAACGGATCGAAGTTCGTGTGCGGCCTGTCCGCGCCAAACCCCCAGCCGTAGAGCGCGTCCAGGATCGTGCTGTCGATCCAGCGCGCGAGCTGGAACCAGAAGTCCACGAAGAACAGCGCGAACTGGACGCAGCTCACCGTCACCACCGTCTTCAGGTCGTAGGTGCCGATCAGCAGCACCAGCGGGATGCAGATGACGAGCGCCATCTTGAGCATCGTCAGCACCATCGGCAGCGCTTGGCGCACCACGTCCATCGCCGGAAAGAAGCCCAGCGAGCCGACGGTCAGCCCCAGGTCGCTCGCGCCGCGCGTGACGATGTTCGGCAGCGTCTTGTCGATCTGGCCGCCGTAATCGGTGTAGACGGTGCCCTGGTTCATCTTCTGCTGCCGCGGTGAGACGACGGCGCGGATCACCGAGTCATTGACCTCGCTCTGCGACAGGAAGCCCGCCCAGCGCCCGATGCGGGTCAGCAGGTCCGGGTCGACCTGTGCCAGCAGCCGGTTGCGCAGTCCCTGGTCGCCATCGGCCCACCACTGTCGGCAGGACGGATAGCCGCCGCCGCTGTCCACCTGTGCCAGCCCCGCATCGCGGGTCGCGTCGTAGGGCCAGGCCGTGCGTGGCGTGCGGGAGTGGTAGGTATCGTAGAAGCCGGCTGTGTCGAGGAAGTAGCTCGACCCAATCCAAGTCACGTCGTTCACCTGCTCGTCGGAGAGCGTCGGCCGGTTCATGAACAGCTTGGCGCGCGACGGCCCGTAGCAGTCGTGCGTGAAGTCGGCGACCTCCTGTGCCAGCACCGGATCGTCGATGCGCGTGGCATCGACTTCCATGCGAATCTGACGCAGGTCCGTGCCACAAGGAATCGCCGCCACCGCGGCGCCGGTGACCGCCTTCGAGATGGCGTGCATGAAGAACCACCACACCGGCACCAGCGCGCTCTGGTCGTTGAGCGCCGTGTAGACGTTGGACCAGCCCGTGTCGTTGGGCAGCGGGACGCTGACCTGGCATTGCGCAGAGCGCGTGGTGTCGAACTTGATCGTGGCGAGATCCACCGGGATGAACGGGATGCCGGCGAACATGATGACCACGATCGCCACCCACACCCGGTTCTCGATGCGCATCGACGACAGCACGCCCTTGTTGCCCTCGTCCGCACCTTCGCTGCGGGCCTTGAGCCATTCCTGGATCACGATGGCCACGAACGGCAGCGCGAACACGCCGCTGGCCACGAGGATGCTCCAGATGCCGTTGTTGACCACCCAAGCCACCAGGGTCAGGTAATACTCCAGGTAGTCCGTGGTGTAGAGCGTCATGCCTGCCTCCCGGTCTCAGCCGTGCCGCAACAGTTGGCTGGCTTCCAGCGCGACCACGGCGATCACGGCCGCGATCTCCGTGCGCAGCAGGCGCTGATGCGTCTCGCGGGACGGCTCCCGCCGCAACAGGCGCCGACGCATCCACCACCAGCCGTAAGCCGTCGCTCCGTAGAGGCACAGACGCCACACGAAGAAGTGGCCGGCGTGCGCCTGCAGCCAGTGCTGCCAGCCCTCGATGCCGCCGACCACGTGGATGCCGGCGATGTTCACCGCCACCGCGGCGGCGACCACCAGCAAGGTCCACAGCAGCGCCACGCCGACGCGGCGGTTGAACAGCCATGGCAGCCGCAGCCAGGCGAGCCGGCTCATGGCGTACCGCTCCGCGGCTTCTGGACTTCCCGCAGACGGTCGCGCGTGGTGTCGCCCTCGAAGACGCCGCGCGAGCCGGCAGCGCGGGTGCTGTGGCGCTGGATGATCGCCATGGCCGAGTTGCCGGCCAGCGTGCGGCGCAGTTCCAGCTCGGTCTTGAGGTTGTTGATCTCCTGCTCCAGCGCGCTGTTCTCCTGGTCGACCGCCTGCACGGCCAGCTCGTTGGCGGCGACGTTCGGCTCCTTCTTGCCGGTCAGCAACGTGCGTTGCAGCAGCAGGGCCTTCTCCAGCACGCTGGACAGCGCCGCCTCGGACGCGAGGCGCCGGCCCAGCATGCCCTGGTCGGGTTCGTCACGCAGGGCCTCGATCACGCCGCGGGTGATCGGCAGCGAGCTGCTGCCGGCTGCGTCGAGATTGGCCAGCGTCGTCGGCCGGGCGCCCGTCACCAGTTCCTGCAGCGCCTGCAGCTTGGTCTCGTACTCTTCCTGGATCATTGGCGTCAGCCCGACGCCAGGCGTGGTCTGGGTCTTCGTGCAGTTTTCGCAGGTGCGCTGCTCGCGTTCGCCCAACACGCGGGTCGCCCAGTCCGCGGCCGCCTGGGGCGAGGACCAGGTTTGGCAGGTCAGGCGGTTGCCGCAGGCGCTGCGCGCGATCGACGAGGTATCGGTGGCGCTGCGCCCGTTGAGCAGGTTGTAGCCCGCGCGCGTCACATCGCCGACCACCTTGATCGAACTCTGACCGGAGCCGCCCGCGTTGCCGCCGCCGACCCAGGGCACGCCGTTGTTCCCTTTGTTGGACTCGGCCTGCTCGATGGCGGAGACGGCATCGGTGCTGCTGACCGCATCCCGCAGCGCCATCCCTTCGGCGAGCTGGTCCCAGCCGGCCTGGCCGCCGGCCATATCCGCCATGCGATTGGCGATGGCACGGCAGGTCATCTTCGAGCGGTCGAAGTCCAGGCGCGCCTGGAGGATGCCGTTGGTCAGCAGGTTGTAGAGCCCCGGGTCGGCGCGCTGGATGATCAGCGCCGGCAGCGAGGCCACGGCGCTGGTGGCGTTCTGGATCACGTTGCTCATGATCGTCTGGAAGCCGTTGGTGATGCCGTTGAGCTGGTTCTGCAGTGTCGTGGTGATGCTCATGTCGCCGCAGATCAGGTTGCTGTTCCAGCCGACGCCGACGCCGATGCTCTGCATGTTGCCGGCACCACCCATCGACACCGCCCGGCCGCCGCCGATGCTGTAGAGCACGTCGTCGCCGATCACGCTGCCGCTGACGTTCACGCCATTGGGGTCGATGCGGGTCTGCGCCCAGGCGACGCCGACGACCAGCGTGATGGCCGCCACGAGCAGCGTGGCCCGCAGGGGCGACTTCGCGCGGCGCAGGAAGTCAGGGAGGGAGGCGTTCATCGTGGGTTCCTCACATGAAATCGACGCTGCCGAGGAAGACCTGGCCACGGCGCCGGCAGCAGGAGTACGGCCGCCACAGGGCCCAGGCGTAGTCGCCTTGCTGGGCCTGCACGCGGGTGCGGCTGTGCGGGAAGACCACGCAACTGTTCGAGAGCGTGGGCGTCAGCTCCTGCCACTTGCCCGTCGAGGCGTCGGTCTCCATCAGCGCGCCGGCCGGCCAGTAACCGTCGCGGGCTTTGGCCAGCAGGGGCTGGTACACATGAATCTGGTTGCGGCGCGTCACGATGTCGCCCGCGCGCTGCGCGACCACGGCGCCGCTCTTGTGGTCGTCGGTCTGGTGCAGGAAGCCACCGCGGGGATACACGTTGCCCCAGAGGTTCAGGCCGGTGCGCGTACCGATTTCGCGCCGGCCGGGGATGAGCGCTTCGGGGTAGAACGCTTCCGGGATGTTGTAGCGCCAGGCGATCGTGTCGAGCGTGCTCAGCAGATACGGCATGAAGGCTGTGCCAGCGCCTTCGCACGTGTAGCCGGAGGCGCTGGCGAACTGGCTGAACACCATCCCGGCCGGATGGCCGATGACATCGGCGTTCTTGAACTTGGCGAGGTTGTTCTCGTTGTCGTGATTGGTCGTGCCGTCACCGCCAGCCTTGGCGGTCGGGTTGGGCATGCTCATCGCCCTGACTTCCTGCCACGGGTTTTCTCCGGTGTTCGAGTAGCTCGACACCACCGCATCGGGGACGTAGTGGCGCACCTTGACGGAAGTGCGAACCGAGCAGCCGAAGGGCGTGCAGTACAGCCAGTAGCAGATTCCGACCACGCGGTATTCGAGGCAGTCGGGGGACAGCGCCGACGAGACGATGGTGGCGGTGTCCAGGGCGAACGTCGACGTGGCCGCGCTCAGCAGCAGCGAGGCGGCGGTGGCGCGCAGGCGCCGGCGTGCCAGCGGGAGGCTCATGGCTGCGTGCTCCGGTAGGCGTTGATGCGCGCGACGGCGCGGGACACGTCGGGCTCGCCGTAGACCACGTAGCGTCGATCGACCACCACGGCGGGAATCTTGGCGATGCCTAGCCCCCAGGCATCCGCGACACCTTGGTAGGCATGGCCGATGCGACGCTGCAGGACCTCGCCGCCGTCATGCAACCGCTGCCGCACCACGGCTGCGGCCTGTTGCGGGTCGGTCGGCAGGTGCGCGGCGAGTTCGACCTCAATGCGCGTGGCCTGGTCCAGCTCGATGATCCGCACGCCGGCCGGGGCCTGCACGGGATGACGGCTGTCGGTGACGACGAGCACATCGGCGGCCGCAGCCTGGGTGAACATGAACAGCACTACCCAAAGCCCGGGGGTAATGCGGATGGTCGGCAGCCGGGGCGAAGCCTTGAAGAAGGGGGCCGGCATATCGGGAGTCCTTGGGGTCGGTCAAGGTCACAGTCGACTTCAAGTGCCGATATGACGCGACAAGGAAACCGCATTCGGCCCCTGCCGGTTTCATGCCCTACGCCGCTGTGAGCGTTGTGTTTGCCTCCTGTCAGAGGCGGAGATCAGTGCGCGACTCTGAGGTGCCCGCGAACCCAAGAAACGCGATGCAAGCGAATCGGCATCGATGGTTTGGATCATTGCATTCGTCGCCTTGAGTTGACGATTCAGCGCTAATGTAGTTTTATCTATAACGTGCTGTAGAATCTATTACATAGATCACCCTTTGCGACGAAGGAGCCGTGCTTGAGCTTTGTTGCCCTATTTGTCAGCCTGCCCACCAAGGCATCGACCGGCCGCATGCGCGTCTGGCGCTCGATCAAAGCGCTGGGCTGCGCCACGTTGCGTGATGGGGTCTATCTGCTGCCCGACTCGGTGGACAGTGCTGTGACGCTGGACGAAGTGGCGGCGCAGGCGGTGGAAGCCGGGGGCACCGGCGAGGTCTATCGGCTCTCGGGGTGTGACGAAGCCCAAGAGACCGCGCTGCGCGCCCTGTTCGACCGGGGCGAGGAGTACGCCGGCATCGCCGAGGAGATCAAATCGTTCGGGCGGAGCCTGGCATCCCTGGATGGTGCCGCCGCCGCGCGCAAGCTCCAGCCGCTCGTGCGCCGCTTCGAGCAGGTGGCGCGCATCGATTTCTTCCCCGGCGAGGCGCAACGGCAGACCCTGAGCCTGCTCGACGACCTGCGCGACGCGATCACCCGCCGCCTGTCTCCCGACGAGCCGACCGCCCGGCAGGCGGATGTTCCGCGGCTGGACCGCGCCGACTATCAGGGCCGGACCTGGGCCACGCGGGCGCGCCCGTGGGTTGACCGGCTGGCCAGTGGCTGGCTGATCCGCCGGTTCATCGACCCAAAGGCCCGCATCGTCTGGCTGGCGAGTCCCGCCGACTGCAAAGCCGATTGGCTTGGCTTCGATTTCGACGGCGCGGCCTTTAGTCACGTGGGCACCAAGGTCAGCTTCGAGACGCTACTGGCGAGTTTCGGACTTGATTCCGCCCCTGCACTGATACGCCTGGGCGAGCTCGTGCATTGCCTGGATGTGGGGGGGCTACCGGTAGCTGAAGCGCTGGGCATCGAATCGCTGCTCGCCGGCCTGCGGGCATCCGAACCCGACGACGACGCGCTGCTTACCCGCGCATGCGAAGTCTTTGACTGGCTATTGAAGAGTTACGAGGAAAAAACAACGTGAACGCCCCGACCAGTCCTCAGACCGCTGCCACGACTGAAGCGGTCCCTCCAGCGATGAGCTACCTGCAGCTCTTCGCGCGCTTCCTCAAGTTCGGCTTGCTCGCATGGGGCGGGCCTGTGGCTCAGATCGGCATGTTGCGCCGCGAGCTCGTGGACGAGGAACGCTGGATCTCCAGCAGACGCTTCAACAAGCTGCTTGCGGTGATGCAGGTACTGCCCGGACCCGAAGCGCACGAAATATGCGTTCATTTGGGCATCCGGGCGAAGGGGCGGCTGGGGGGCGTACTGGCGGGACTCGGGTTCATGCTTCCCGGGTTCTTGCTGATGTTCGCGCTGTCCTGGCTGTACTTCCAGATCGAATTCGTTGGCACCTCGCTGGGCGCGGCGTTCCTTGGCGTCCAGGCGGCCGTGATCGCCCTGATCGTGCGCGCCGTGCACCGTATCGGCGAGCACATCCTGCTCGATCGCTGGTTGTGGGCCATTGCCATCGTTTGCGCGCTGGCCGCCATGGCTCGTGTCGACTTCTGGATCACCCTGCCGGCGAGCGGCCTGGTGTACGCGCTGCTCGTGCTGAAGCATCGGGCCTTGGCGCTCTTGGTGACACTGGGCGCGGTGGCGCTGGCTGCGGCCGTGGCTTGGTGGGATGCGCCGGCGGCGAAGCTGGTGGAAACGGTCGTTCAGGGCCAAGCCTCGGTGCTGCTCATCTTCGCCTCGGGCCTGAAGGCCGGCTTGCTCACCTTCGGTGGTGCCTACACGGCGATCCCGTTCGTTCGCAATGACGCCGTCGGGCGCGGATGGATGACGGATGGGCAGTTCCTGGACGGCCTGGCGCTGTCCGGTGTGCTGCCGGCACCCCTCATCATCTTCGCCACGTTCGTCGGCTATGTGGCAGGGGGGCCGATCGGGGCGGTGGCCATGACGGTGGGTGTCTTTCTTCCGGCCTTTGCGTTCTCGTTGATTTTCTACGACCGGCTGGAGGCTGTCGTGGAGAACAAACGGCTGCACGCGTTCCTGGACGGCGTCGCGGCCGGCGTAGTCGGCCTGATCGGCGCAACTACCCTCGACTTGGCGCAGGTCACGGCTGAACGTGTCCCATCGCTGGCGATGGGCATGTCGATCTTCGCCGCAGGCTTGGCGTTCCTTTATGCCTGGAAGAACAAGCTCAACGTCGTCGTCGTGATCCTCGCGGCGGGATTGGCGGGCTGGCTGGTGTTTCCGAACCAAGGCTGAACCTGATCGAGTCAGCCTTCGTCGCGCCGTTTCCGATCCACCTTGCTGAGGAAGCCAAGATGCCTTACGAACTGAAGCCCCTTTCGTGCGATCCAGCCAAGCTCACCGGCCTGTCCGAGAAGCTCATCGTCAGCCACTGGGAGAACAACTACGGCGGTGCGGTCAAGCGTCTCAACGCCATCGAGCAACAGCTGGCGCAATTGACCTGGGGAGCGGCGCCGGTGTTCGAGATCAACGGCCTCAAGCGCGAGGAGATGATCGCCAGCGGTTCCATGATCCTGCACGAGGTGTACTTCGATTCCCTCGGCGGTACCGGCGGCGACCCTGGCGGAGCGTTGAAGCAGGCCATCGAGCGGGACTTCGGCTCCGTGGACGCCTGGCGCGCCGAATTCACGGCCATGGGCAAGGCCCAGGGCGGCGGCTCCGGCTGGACCTTGCTGGTTTGGAGCCCGCGCCGCGAGCGTCTCGTGAACGCCTGGGCCGCCGACCACGCCCACAACCTGGCTGGGGCCACGCCGCTCGTCGCCCTCGACATGTACGAGCACAGCTACCACATGGACTTCGGCGCCAAGGCCGCAGCCTATGTGGACGCCTTCATGCAGAACCTGTCCTGGACGGCGGCCGAGGCTGCGTTTGCCAAGGTGGAGGGCGGAGCATGAAATGGGTCACCCGCGCACGCCCCAAGATCGACCGCATCGCCTGCCCCTGGCTGGTCACGCGCTTCATCGACGAGGCTCCCGAGTTCCTCTACGTGCCGGCTGGCGAGGTCCTGAAGGTCGCCGCCGACACCGGCGCGATTCCCTATGACGTGCCGAATGTCGAGCTCGGCCACCATGGCGACCGCTGCAGCTTCGATGCCTTCATCGACAAGTACGAACTCGACGACCCGGCTTTGAACAAGCTGGCGCTCATCGTGCGCGCCGCCGACTGCGGCCAGCCGCAGCTGGCGAAGGAAGCGTCCGGCCTGCTCGCCATCTCGCAAGGGCTGTCGCTCAACTTCGCCGACGACCACGAGATGCTCCGGCACGGCATGGTGATGTACGACGCGCTCTACGCCTGGTGCGCCGACACGCCGCTGAAGAAGGTTGCCCGCCTGCTTGGCTTGAAATGATGCTACTGCCCCCCGGAGCCGCGCCCGAAGCACGCCTGCTGCTGATCGGTCGCGCCCTACGGGCCTTCACCGATGGTTTTGTGGCCATCCTGCTGCCGGTCTATCTGCTGGCCTTGGGGTTGGGCAAGTGGGAGGTCGGGCTGATCAGCACTGCCACCCTGTTCGGGTCGGCGCTGGCAACCCTGGCGGTCGGGCAGTGGGGGTATCGCTTCCCGCAGCGCCGGCTACTCTTCGCCGCCGCCTGGCTGATGGCCGCCACTGGTCTGCTGCTGGCCGGCCTGGGCGGCATCGGCGCCTTCTGGCCGCTGCTGATCGTCGCCTTCGTCGGTACGATGAACCCCAGCTCCGGCGACGTCAGCGTCTTCCTGCCGCTGGAGCATGCGCGGCTGGCCGAATCGGCGCAAGGCGAGGCGCGCACCTTCCTGTTCGCGCGCTATACCTTCGTCGGCGCCTTGTGTGCCGCGACCGGTTCGCTGGCGACCGTGATCCCGCAAGTGCTGACCGATGCCGGCCTGGCCCAGCTCGACGCGTTGCGTCTGATGTTCGTCGCCTACGGGCTGACCGGCGTCTTGATCTTCGTCCTGTATCGCGCCTTGCCGGACCACCGTATGCACGAGCAGGCAGCGTCGCCCGAACCGCTGGGGCCTTCGCGCGGCATCGTGATCAAACTGGCGGCGCTGTTCTCGGTCGATGCCTTCGCTGGCGGGTTGATCGTCAATACCTTGCTCGCGCTCTGGCTGTTCGAGCGTTTCGACCTCTCGCTCGCCGCTGCCGGCCAGTTCTTCTTCTGGGCTGGGCTGCTGTCGGCCGGCTCTCAGCTCGCCGCTCCCTGGGTGGCGCGCCATATTGGCCTGATCAACACGATGGTGTTTACCCACATCCCATCGAGCGTCTGTCTTATCCTCGCCGCCTTCGCCGATAGTCTGCCGGTGGCGCTCGCGCTGCTGTTCCTGCGCAGCGCCCTGTCGCAGATGGACGTGCCGACGCGCTCGGCCTTCATCATGGCGGTGGTAACGCCGGCCGAGCGCGCCGCGGCGGCAAGCTTCACCGCTGTACCCAGGAGCCTCGCCGCCGCAGCGAGCCCCGCCATTGGCGGCGCCTTGTTCGCCGCAGGCTGGCTGGCGGCGCCGCTGGCTGGCTGGCGGCGCCGCTGGTGGCCTGCGGCCTGCTCAAGATCGCGTATGACGTTGCACTTTGGCGCGCGTTTCGGAAGTACGAGGAACCCTCCTCTTGAGAGCGCTCGCGCGCAAGCACATGGCGCGCTTCCGAAAATCGTGACCATCAGACAGAGCGCATCGCGAACGTGGCAACCGGAACTTTCAACGGCAGTTCTTGTGGAGAGGGGCAAGAGGCACAGGCGCCCCCCGAAAGGGACGCCTGCGGACTACAACAAGCCGGCTTCGGCGAACGAGTACGGGCTGCCCTTGCCGACGATGAAGTGATCCAGCACCCGGACATCGACGGTGGCCAGGGCGCTCTTCAACCGCTCGGTGATCGCACGATCAGCGGCCGAGGGCTCGGTGTTCCCCGAGGGGTGCTGATGCGCCAGGATCAGCGCCGAAGCGTTGAGCGCCAGCGCACGCTGGACCACCACCCTCGGATACACCGAAGTCTGGTCGACCGTGCCCTTGAACAGCGGCTCGAAGGCGAGTACCTGGTGCTGGTTGTCGAGAAACACGACGGCGAAGATTTCGTTCGGCTCCGCGACCAGTTTCAGGCGCAGGTAGTCGCGCACGGCGGCGGGACTGCCCAGCGCCGGACCGGCCTTGAACACGCGGTTCTCCAGCAGGGTGATGGCCTGCCGGATGATCCAGTCTTCGTGCTGGGCGGCGATCAGGGTGAGCGACTCCGGGCGGGAGTCGGCGATGACAAGAGACATGGCGAACCTCCAATGGATGAGATCGGAGGGCGCCTGCCCCTGGAGGGCAAACCCTCCTGGGGACGATGGGGATGGAACAGGTGACGAGCGGGCATCCACCACCGCGGATGCGGTGGCTGTTCGCGTCAAGGGATGCGATGCGAACGGGTTTCGATCAACGCGGACGAGCCGCGCCGCAGCCTTGAAGATCGATGGCTACCTGGGCATGTCACCGGCAACGCCGGCGGGCATGTCTGGGGAATGGGCGGGTTTGGCTGCGGTCGTGCTGCCGGCGGCGAGCAGGTCGATGGCCGACAGCAAGGCATCGCCTTCGACGGGGCCGTGCAGCAGGAGGGTCTTGCCGGACTCGCGGTCGCGCAGTTGCAAGGCCGGCGTGGCCGCGATGCCCTGCTGTGCGGCTTCCGCCGCCTGGGCACGGATGACCGCATCGGGGCGATCGGTGTCGAGACAACCCTGCATGGTTGGCGTGAGGTCGGGATAGCGCACGCCCTCCGGCAGGCCCTGGCCGTCGCCGCGGGTGTTCGCGTAGAGCCACGCCACGGCCCGCCAGAACGTGGCATGTCCGCCCGTCTCGCCCGCGCACTCGGCCAGGCGTGCCCCGGCGGTCGCGGCCGGCTCGTGCATGGACAGCGGCAGGTGGTGCCACTGCCAGTTCACCTCGGGATGGGCGTCGATCCAGCGCTTGAGCGCGGGGAAGTAGGCCCGGCAGTACGGACACTCCAGGTCGGCGTACCCGACCACCGTGAAGCGCGCATCGGCACGGCCATACAGCCAGGGCGGGCCGGCCGGTTTCGACGCTTCGGACCCGGCGGCGGCCAGGGACATGGGCTCGGTTGCCGGATGCGGCGCGCGCAGCAGCATCCACGAGGCAACCCCAGTCGTCGCCACGATCAGCAGACCGATCCAGGGATGACGGCGGGCGAATGAAGGCATGCGCATCGTGTTGCTCCCGTCAGGCCAACGTGTCCAGCGTCAGAGGTTCGATGCCCCGCGCACGGTCGATCTTCTCGGCCACGCGGAAGGCGGCATCCAGTTCGCTGATGCCGTGCTGCTGCATCAACTGGAAGCGTTCGGCCTTCTCCTCGGGCTCGGTCATCGCCATCGCCAGGTAGAGGCTGGGCGGCACGGCGCGGAACAGCACCTCCATCGACTTGGACAGGATGACGCCCTCGCTGAACTTGCCGGCCTCCTTGCGGGCCGAGAGCATCAGCGCCTTCTGCGAAGCGTTGAGTTCGCGGAAGCGCGCGATCTTCTCCACTTCATCGGGCGGCATCGACAGGCAGATCCACCACTCGATCATGTTGAGCATGGGCTCGGCCGCTTTCGGCAGGTCGTCCAGGTTCTGCGTGGCGAGCCAGAACCAGGCGCCGAGCTTGCGCCACATCTTGGTGATCTTGACCACGTAGGGCGCGAGCAGCGGGTTCTTCGTGATGATGTGGCCTTCGTCCGTCACGTTGATGATCGGGCGGCCCAGGAACTGGTCGCGCTCGGCGATGTTGTTGACCGTGTTGATGAGCGAGATGTAGGCAATCGAGAGTTGGGCGTTGTAGCCCTCGCGCGCGAAGGTCGCGAGATCCACGATGGTGATGTCCGCCTCGGGCCACGGCGTGCCGGACCGGTCGAACATCTCCCCGTCCACGCCCTGGCAGAACATGTCCATGGCGTCGGCCATCTCCAGCAGCCGTGCGCGCCGCATCTCCGGCAGCGTGGCGTCGCGGGCGCGCTCGCGCAGCGCGTCGCGCACATCGCGCGTGAGCACAGTGCGTCTGTCTGCCACGCAATGCTGGGCCGCATCGAGAATGCACTGGCGGATCAGGCTGCGGTCGGCGCGCGTCATGCGCGCTTCTTCCTTGTCCTCGCCGCCGGTGATCATCAGTCGCGCAGTGATCTCCAGCTCGCCGAGCACGTCGCGCTGCTCGTCGCCTTCCACGGCCATGCCGGCATCGGGCTGATCTTCGTCGAGCGCATCGGCGTCCAGCGTCTGTACCTGGCTCGGCGTATCGACCAGCCGCCAGGCGTCGGCGAACGGAGCCAGACTGACGCCCGCGCCCGGCGCGAGCTTCACGCGATGCACGGTGAGGCCCAACCGTGCCGCGAAGTCGCCGAACAGGCCGAAGCTGTTGCCCGCCTCGACGATGAACAGGCGCGGCCGATAGATCGCCGTCACCTGATTCAGGATGTTGTTGAGCGTCGCGCTCTTGCCCGAACCCGTGGGGCCGAACAGGAACAGATGCGCGTTCATCTGCCGGTCGAGGCGGTTCAACGGATCGAAGGTGATCGGGCCGCCGCCGCGGTTGAAGAACGTGATGCCCGGATGCCCCGTGCCCTGGCTGCGGCCCCAGACCGGCGCCAGGTTCGCCGCATGTTGCGCGAACATGAGCTGGGTGTACCACTGGCGCTTGTCGGCAGCCGGATCGAACACGCACGGCAGCCAGCGCAGATAGCTGTTCAGCGGCGCCACCTCGTCCTCTTCGCGCACCGGTTGCAGGCCGGCGTTGAGCATCACGTTGACGAGCTGCAGGCCGCGCGCATCGAGCTGGGCCAGGTCGCGGCCGCGCAGGTAGAACGCCAGCGCGCCGCGGTAGAGCTTGTGCGCGCTGCCGATCAGGGAGCGGGCTTCCTGCACGTCCTTGAGCGTCTGCTCCGACGCCAGCGTCTCGCCCACGGCCTTCTTCGCCAGGTGGTTGAGATCCGCTTCCAGGACATCCTGCGGCGTGGCGACCATCGTGAGACAAATCAAGGTGTCTTCCGGCATCTGGTCGAACAGCGTGTTGATGGCATCCCCTTTGCGGGTCTCGCCGGTCAGGTGTCCGGTGCCGGGCGGCATGCGCAGCCGGTCTGTGATCAGCACGCGGTGCGGCATGCCGTCGAAGTACCAGGTGCCATGCTCCACGTCGGAGCGTGGCTGGCCGAAGAACAACCGCTGGCTGAAATCCCGACCGCTCGCCAGTTCGATCTCGCCGTCTTCGGTCTCGTCGGGGTAGCGCGCCAGCGCGTAGAAGCGCTCCCGATCCTCTGCACTCGGCCCGAGCATCGCGGGGCGCGGATTGAACCACCGCAGCAGCCAGTCGTGGACGTCGGCCGCGACCATGCGCCGTGCCTGGATGCCGGCGTTCGCCAAGCCGCCGGACAGGCGGTCGCAGACGATGTTCAGCATCTGCTCGGGCGTCTGGCCGCGGCGGCTTGCCTGCCCGGTGGCACGGCGATAGATCACCATGCGCACCCGCCGCGTCTGGCCGCGCCAGCGCAGCCGCGTGACCACCGTGTCCTCGAACAGGCCGCCCGGCTTGGCGACCGCGCGCAGATGGTGGCCGAAGAAGCGCAAATAGAACTCGGTGAAGGCCGTATCGCGGGCGCGCGGCTGCACGTAGTCGCGCAGGGTCTGCATGTACTGGTCGAAGCTGGGCTCGTCCTGGGCGTAGAGCTGGAGCACCCAGGGGTTTTCGTCCAGCTCATCGAACGAGTCCTGGAGCGCGTTCTCCAAGGCATCGCGGGCATGCGCGAGCCAGCCGGGTTCCCGGCCCTCGGTGCCCAACGGCACCAACTCGTAGAAGGCAGCGACCGACTGCCCATCCTCCAGCAGCATGGACTTCGACTGCGGCAGGAACTCCACCCAAGGCAGCAGTTCCGCGAGCGACGGTGCGACGTCGTACAGCGCCTGCTCGTCGGCTACCGTCGCCGGCCTGCGGCCCTGGACCGCTGCGCCGGGTTCGGGGATGCCGGCCTGGCGTAAGGCCTCGACGTGGCGCTGCCAGCCGTCCGGCTGCTCGTCACCGCCAGCGCCGGATACGGCCAGCTTTGGCCAAGGGAGCTTCCAGCGCATCAGTAGTCCTCCACGCGCTCGCCCGGCATCGCGTACTGCACGCGCTGGTACAGCGGGAAAACCGTCGTGTAGCCCGGCACGGGAACGGGGTCCGTGCCCGCCAGGTGCGGAAACACGTACA